>JAEDFA010000124.1 GCA_016293005.1 Treponema sp. | reverse complement strand
ACACATTATTGCTGTTCAGTAGGTGCGGACCCTTCGACTGCGCTCAGGGATCCTGACTATTTGCGCTCAGAGGGCCCGAGCTGTTTACTATGGATTGATTGTTTCTTTTGTGGCAGTGTGTGTTCCGGATGAAGGAATATTTTTATTGCATCTGTTGTTTGCGATTATTACTGCTGTGATGGATACCGCAGAAAATGTGATTGCGAATATTTTTTTCAGTTTCGTTTTTTTCATTTGGCACTTCCTTGAATGTACAATAAATAAACAAACTTTTTGAATCGCCGTTACATTGTCACAAATCATTTTTATCCTGAACATACACATATTTCACATTTTGTAATGGGCACTGTGACTAAAGGTGAAATTAAAATTTCAGTTGGAGAAATTGTTTTTTATTGCACTGAAGGAGAATTCTTTGCTGCTGCACCAGACACATGTCATTCAATTGAACCTTATAATTTTTTTAAAAATCGTTTCTGGTCTTTTTCGCAATTGTAACCCATAGTCCGGTAGAACTGGTGGGCTTCTATGCGATATATTCCGGAATTTACACGAACAGATGTGCAGTTGTTTTCCTTTGCCCATTTTTCTGCAAGATGCAAAAGAATTCTTCCATATCCCATTTTCTGAAATTCTTTGCTTACTGCAAGTCCAAGAATGTTTGCCATGGTCTTTGCATACAAGACTTGATATTTTTCAACATGAATAAATCCAACCACATTGTTTTTATATAAAGCAACAAAAACTTGTTCCCGTGATTTATCTAAAGCAGATAAATTTTTACGGACAAGATTTTCATTGCATTCATATCCAAGTTCATTTTCGCTTATATGAAATATTGCCAATGCATCTTCTGCTACTGCAACTCGGGCAAGATTTAGGTTCAATTCTTTTTCATAAAAGGATTTCGAAATCAGGCGGAACAATTCATCTTCGCAAATTTCTTTTAATGACGCTTCTTTTTTATTTGAGTCCTTAAAAAGATTTTTTAGGTTCGGGCAGATGTATTCATTACATCTTTTACAGTCGCTGATGTTTCTATTTTTCATGCACGGAAGAATTCCAAAACCGCAAGTAAGGACTGAACCACATCCTCTGCATTTTATTTCTTCATTTGAAAGTACATGATCGCGCCATCCGGCATTATGCCAAAGCTCTGCAGTCTGTTTTAATTCTTCGTCTGTTTCTGCAAGAAATCTTGGACATATGGAGCAATCATCACCGCAGCAGGAAAATATATGTGAGGAATTTTTTTTATTCAATTCTTCAACTTTTTTTAGATACCAGTTCATAAAAAAATTATATATAGAAATAGGGGCAGGCACAATTAAAAAAGGTAAAACAATAAAAGATTGGGCTGTTATTTTTTCCATTTTGAATGCATTTTTTCCAAATTCTAATTTCTTAGTAAAAATATTATAGTCAAAAGGTGTGGATGAGAAATCGATGTTTAAGATGTCTTTCTATACATATGTTATGTATTCTAAGGTTAAGTGAAATTTAATGGGAGAAATTGTAGAATGATTTATATTATCATATATTCTGTAGGCTGGTGTTTAAGTATTTTTGTTAATGCTTTATCTAAGCGGAAGGATTTTTTTATATAATCTTTGTCTGACTCATTTGTTTTTTACAGTAGGTTTTTTTGGAATATTCAATTTTATTGGTCATGTAATTTTGAGTGAACAGGTGGCTTTGTCCATTGGCTGGGAATCTAATGGTTTCCAATAGGAACTGGGCCTTGTTTCCTTGGGAATTGGAATCTGCGGCATATTGTGTTATTGGTTTAGGGATGGATTATGGATTGCAACAACGGTTCCGTTTTCAGTGTTTCCTTTGGGGACAGCTATCTTTCACATTAAAGAAATGATTTTCGAGTCAAATTTTAATTCAGGAAATGTAGTGATAATAATTCCAGATGTAATTATGCCTGTAACACTTTTTGTATTGCAATGGATTTTAAAAAGGAGGCATGATAAAACAGTAAACGGGCATGCGGACCCTTCGACTGCGCTCAGGGATCCTGCCTCTTTGCGGTCAGCGGACCTGGGACTTTTTGCATGGACTTGTCTACTTGCGGTCAGGGACTGGGCGAAAGCGTTCTTTTTGATTCCTAGATATAACAGAAAAGGCCTTGGAGAAATCCAAGGCCTTTTCTGTTCATCAGCAGGGGAAATTATGCGTTTGCCTTTTTCTTTGCAAGGGTTGTAACGCCTTCGATTACGAGGATTA
>JAEDFA010000123.1 GCA_016293005.1 Treponema sp. | reverse complement strand
AACAAGAGCCACAAACTGATTCCAAGCCGAACATATTCTTCAAGTGAAAGAATAAAATAAACCCACCAGATTGGAAGATGAAAAAAATATGCACTCAAAAATCCGAGTGGAACGCCAAAACCCCAAGTTCCGATGATATTTACGGCTGTCATAAATTTTGTCTGTCCTCCGCTTTGAAGAACGCCGCCACCGACAACCATGTTGAAAACTTTTGCCGTAAAAACGAGTGCAAATGCAATCAGAATTTTTACAGTAACTTTTCGAGTTTCATTATCCACATTGAAAAGTTTTACATAAAAAGGAGAAACAAGGCAGACAAGAATTCCGATTGCAATTCCGCTTATAACCGTGAGCTTTACAAAATTCATTCCGTATTTCCAGGCTTTTTCTAAATCATTTGCGCCAAGTGCATTTCCTGTAATGATTCCGGCAGCTGACGAAATTCCGCAGAGCGCACCAATTGCAATTCCCTGAATCGGATACATCAATGTCATCGCAGCACAAGGTTCAGTTCCCAAATGTCCGTAAATCACAGCGTACATATTTTCTCCGAGCGACCACAAAAATTCTCCAACTAAAATCGGCAGAAGAATTGAAAAAACATTTTTTACAAACGGTTTAGAGAATTTTACTTGCGGTTTCAAATAAAGATTCTGTTTTCGCTTTTCCATTATAAAAAGAATCAGAACAATCGACATTTCAATGAACCGTGCAATACCTGTTGCAAGAGCCGCTCCCGCTTCTTCCATTTGCGGAAAAATCCAGATTCCGAAGATAAAAAGCCAGTTGAAAAATGTATTTGAAAAAATTGAAATTATTCCTGCAATTGCCGGAAGTTTAGCCTTGTTCATATTCCGAAGCATTGTAGAAACAAAAAGCGTAATCACGGACGGAAGAAATTCTATTGTACGCCATTTCAAATAAACTGCCGCTTTTGAAATGGTAACTGAATCATCAGCGTAAAGTGCCATTATTTTTCCCGGAATAAAAACTGAAAGAGCTGAAAAAATCAAAGTCAGAACAAGAGAAAAATATAGCGGAAAAAAGAAACTGTCGCTCACGCCTTTTTCATCTTCTGCACCGCGGTACTGGGCGATTAAAATTCCTGCAACCGTAACAATCGCCGCAAGAGTTACTGAAAAAAGCGAAGTAAATTTTCCGGCAAGCCCGACTCCCGCAATCGCTTCGCTTCCAAGCCTTCCAACCATAATCTGATCGATTAACGAAAGCGAAGACTGCATAAGACATTGAATGGTTACTGGCAGGGCGATGTCAACCAGCTGCCGTTTAAATTCTTTATTCATCATATTAAAAGAATACGACCATTTTTTCGGGGATTCTTGCTCAAAAATACTGAATTTTTAACACAAAACTATTATTTCTGTTATAATTCTTTTAAGGCTCTTTATGGAAACGCAGAATTCAGAAAAAATACAGAAATCTCTTTCAAAAAAAATGCTTCACGAAACTGTCGCACACGGAACAAAATTTTTCCCGTTTGCAGTTTACCACGGAAGAATTCCTGAATGGCTTGAAGGATTTCCCCTGCACTGGCACAACGAATTTGAAATAATTCTTGTAACTTACGGTTCAGGGCTCATTTTTCTGCACGGAAAGAAAATCACTGTAAAAAAGGACGACATAATTTTGATTCCGCCTGGAGAAATTCATTCAATTCAGCAAAACGAAAAAGAATTTATGGCGTATTACAACATAATTTTTTCTCTTTCGCTTTTGGACGAAAACCCCGAATCTTTTTGCAGCCGCTTTTATTTTTCAAAATTCACGGACGGCTCACGCTTAAAAAATTATCACCTGGAAAAAGATTCCGCAGAAAATGCAGAAATTTTTCCGCTCGTGAGTGAACTTTCTTCGTTTTGGGAAAAAGACTTTTCAGATTCGGCGCTTCTCATAAAAGCAAGAATTTTTGAAATCATACACAGAATTTCTAAAAATATTGAACCGATTTCCCAGCATTCTTCTTCTGCAAATAAAATCAGGCGGCTAAAAAAAATTCTTTCGTTCATACAGGAAAATTTTGAGCATCACATTTCAATAAAAGAAGCCGCTTCCGTCTGCTCGCTTTCGGAAAGTCGGTTTATGCAGATGTTTCATCAAGAAACTGGAATGAGTTTTGTTCAGTATTTAAACGATTTACGGCTTGAATCGTCTGCCGCTCAACTTAAAAACACTACAAAATCAGTAACAGAAATCGCCTTTGAAAACGGCTTTGACAACATTTCGTATTTTATCCGCCAAT
>JAEDFA010000122.1 GCA_016293005.1 Treponema sp. | reverse complement strand
ACCTCTAATAATAAGATACTCATATTATCGGTTAAAATTAATAAAAACTCAATACTTTCCGTAATTTTTTTACGGCTAATAAAATCCTCAATTATCTTAGTTTTTTGTAATAAATAAACCTTCAAGTTCCCCCTCTGTGTCAATATAGTTGTCGGGTGATTTTTGAAAAATCATGCTGACTTTTTGACCTTAGGGTTTAAGATTTCCTGTTCTTTGACAATGAATTTTCTGGTGTCGCGTTTGCCCCAGCGTTTTGGAAATTTTTCTTTTGCGCTGAAAAGTGTATTGTTTCTTGCTGCAAAAATCTGATAATGTATGCCTTTTCGCTTTTGCATAGGCGTTATATACTGCATTCCCGAATGCCAGTGACGATTGTTATACCAGTCAACAAAATCTGCAAACCATTTTCTTGCACTCTCAATTGAATCGAACTTCTTCGGATAGCCCGATTTGTAGCAGAAGCTCTTTTTCAGTTTCCTTCAGCCTCTTCTCCAGTTCCTTAATTTTCTTGTCTTTTTCGTCTGATTTGTTTGCCACGATTTCGCTTAGCTCCTGCTTAAATAAGGTTAGATGTTCTGAGTGAAGTCCGTTCTGTCTCAGCCATTCACCTTCATTTTCCGCTGTGACTTTCTGGTACTCCAGAAGAAGATTGAGCTTTTCATTTGCATTTCTGCAGCCTGCGCCACCGTCTTCTTCAAGTGAAAGTGTACCATTTTTCAGCTTTGCAAGCCAGCTGTTAATTGTAACGACTGCAACACCCATTTCTTTTGATACAGAACTTACGCTCCTGTTTTCTGGTGGCAGCACTTTTCTTAAAATCGAGTCTCGGAATGTCTTTGTATATTTCATAGTTGCCCCTCCTATGGGCGACAACTATATTGACACATTCCGGGAATTTAAGGGCTTTATATTTGTCCCTGCATATAGGCGGACATCAGAAAGTCATTTACCTCTGACTGCCACCCTTTACCCTTTGATCGGAAGTGTTCCAAAAGCACTTTGTTGAAACGGATAGACACCTGCTCTTTCACAGGCTTGAAATATTTTTCATTGGCGAAATGAAAGCCCGAAAAGTCCGTAATTTCCGGAATCTCCGAATAGTCAATTTTATCATCAGGAACTGCATTTTTTTCACAGTCCGCAATAATATCGTCTAATCTGCTCATAGTAAAATTTCCTTTCCCGTTCATTTGCGGGACGTGCTGATATAATCCGCTTTTTGCCGTCACGAGGTGTGTAGACGACAAAAACAACCAACTGACTTTTTACCCTGCTTATGACCTGGAACCTGTCTTCTCCGATTTTTGAATTTACGAAATCATATCTTTCTTGATAAAACTCATCGTCAAAGACCTCTTCTGCTTCCCCGAAAGACAAGCCCTCGCCGTTTTTCTTTTTGTGCTTCTTGATGTTTGAAGCGGCTTTGTTCGGGTCGCTTTCAGTTTCTTCTCGCTCGTCTTTCATATACACAATTGTATCACAATATTATATAACAAACAAGCGTTTTTTTAGGAGCGTGAAAAAAAATAAGAGATTGAGAACCTCAGCACATCGTATAACGACACGCAAGCATGATTTTGTTCAAAAAAGTGCCACAATTTTAAAAAAATTAGAATATTGTGGCGTATATTTTGACTTCAGATTCCAAACTCTCTCCGATTCCCACCTAAAATATAACTGCTAATAAAATAGAACTTCTGTCTACCACTACACTACATATAGTGTAGTGGTAGTTATTTACTTTTTTAGCATTTAATAACGCATCATTCGCCATTTTATTGCTCTACCCTTGAAAAAAACTTTATTAAATAAATTATTAGATTATAAGCTATTTAATTGAGTAAATCTTTTTTTTCTTTTATTTCTGCTCTTATTAATTCTGCACGTTCTATTTCACCGTTTTTGATTGCACGATTCAGTCTTTTATAGTAAGTATCTAGTTTATTTGTATCTTTAAATTTATGGTGTACTTTCAAATATGACTTATCCTTGAGATTTTCAAGATACTGTTTATATTCGTTTATATCATTTTCAGTCCAATAATATCTTTTTTGATTTCCTTCTCCTTCTGTCTTTATTGTTGTTTTTGTTCTTGCATATTTTAAAATTGCATAGGGAGATTTGTTAGTTTTTTCACTGACGTCTTTAGTTGTAAAATATTCAGTTTCAATCATATGAATAAAGTTTAACATTGGTTTAACAGATGTGTCAAGTAAAGTCTCCTGAATCTCACGGAAATCAATTTTCATGTAAAACCGAACAAAGTTTAGAGGGATTCATAAGA
>JAEDFA010000050.1 GCA_016293005.1 Treponema sp. | reverse complement strand
GAAAGCGTAACCCTGGAAAGCCTGGTTTTTGATTGCTTGAGCGAAGTCGAAGCAATCAAAAAGCCACCCGGATTATAAAATCTGCGGAATTTTGTTTGTTTTGTGGAAATTAATCAGATTTTATTTTTTATAGAAAAATGTTTTAAGGAAACTGATTGGTATATTTAAGGATAGTGTTATTAATGTTTTTATAGGTGAGAAAGATTTAAAATCGGTCTTACATAATAAATAGTGTCATACTGAAGTAAAAGTCAGTAAGGCACATTTATTTTGTTATTAAATTCAGGCAAGAATGGAATCTGTTATTTTTTTTAAGGAATTTTCTTTAGAAACTAAAATGCTTTCTTTGCATCCTGCGTTTTTTCCTGCTTTTATGTCATTTTCACTGTCGCCAATCATGTAGCTTTCTGAAAGGTCTATGTTAAAATCTTTTGCTGCCTGTAAAATAAGTCCTGGCTTTGGTTTTCGGCAGTTGCAGTTGCATTTATATTCTGGTCTTTCACCCGGAAAACCTTTGTCGGTGTGGTGCGGACAGAAATAAATTGCGTCAAGAAATGCACCTTCTTTTCCGAGTTCTGTTTCCATTTTGTTGTGAATTTCCTGTAATTCTTCAAAAGTGCAGTCTCCTCGTGCAATTACCGGCTGATTTGTAATTACAATCGCAAGATAGCCTGATTTGTTGATTTTTTTGATTGCTTCACAAACGCCTGGAAGAAGCGAAAACTGTTCTGGTTTTGTGATAAAGCCGTTTTCTGTGTTTATTGTTCCGTCACGGTCTAGGAAAATTGCTTTTTGCTTCTGGCTTAAATTGCGTGAATGAACTTTTCCGCTTTTGATATCGTTTTCTGTTTCTAAGTAGCGGTCGGGCGTTCCCATGTCTTTTATGTATTCTGGTGATTTGTATGAAAAAATCTTTCCTGTTTTGATGTTCGGTTTTAAAATGTCTCTGTCAAGGTCGATTTTTTCAGGTGTTTCAGGGTGGCGGGGAACAAAATTCTTCATTGTAAGTCTAAGAAGTTCCGGAGAAATTATTTCAAGACCTGCGTTTACAAGATTTCTGTAGTATTTTCGTTCGTCTTCTTTTGAAAGCCATGAAACAACTTTATTTGTTTCAACAGGATTTGCACCTTTTTCTTTGGGAGGAAGAGTTTCCGTTACAAGAAGAGAAGAATCGTAAGGATGCCCGTTCGGGTGCGAAAGAAGTGTTGCAAGGGCTTTTTTTGACTTGTGGAATTCTATAAATCGGTTGAAGTCAATGTCAAAAATTACATCTCCGCAAAGAAGTAAAAAATCTTCGTTTAAAACAGTAGGGCAGAACGAAATATCTGAGTTTTCAGGAAGCATTTTTACAAGAGCGCCGGCAGTTCCTAAAGGAGATTTTTCTTCAAAATAAGAGATTTTTACACCGAATTTTGAACCGTCTCCAAAATATTCTTTTATAACATTTCCTAAATGCCCGATTACAAGCGTAATGTCTTTAAGCCCGCATGCTTTCAGGTTTTCAATCTGATATAAAAGAATCGGCTTTCCAGAAATTTCTATCATAGGCTTTGGAACATCGCTTCTTACGCTTTGAATTCGTTTTCCCATTCCGCCTGCCATAATTACTGTTTTCATATTAATCCTTGAGCTTTTTTTTTATTTACTCTTTCCAGAAATATTCTTCGATTTCAAGACAAAGGGCGTGGTAAACAGGAAGATGAAGTTCCTGAATCATGAATGTTTCGTTCTGCGGAACTACGATTGAAATGTCTGCAAGATTTTTTAACTTTCCGCCGTTTTTTCCTGTAAGGGCAATAGTCTTTAATCCTTTTGCTTTTGCTACAACTGTTGGATAAACGATGTCTTTTGAGTTACCTGAAGTTGAAATTCCAAGGAAAACATCGCCCTTTTTCCCAAAACCGTTTACCTGCTGGGCAAACATTACATTTCCGTCTACATCGTTTAAACTTGCTGTCATTAATGCTGTGTTATTCGTTAAAGCGATGGCAGGAAGAGAGCCCTGAAGTTTATCCGAAAGATAAGAGCCTGTTTCTTCGTCGATTTGCTTAATCTGATTTATAAAATCTTGTGACGGAAGTCGCTTTTTGCAGAAAGATTTTAATAATTCTCCTGTGATGTGGTCAGAATCTGCACAAGAGCCGCCGTTTCCAGCAACTAAAAGTTTTCCGCCGTTTTTAAAAGATTCAATTAAAGCGTTTGCCGCATCTTCAATGTCTTTTTTGCAGACATTTAAAGAAGGATATCGTTCAATTAACTGGTCAATGTATTTCATTTGTTTCACCTGTATTAAAGAATTTAGTTTTCGTATTCTTCCGGACCGTAATAAATTACTTTTGTACCATCGTTTTCAAATTTAAAAGGAACATACATCTGGTCTTTTAAGGCATTTTTTACGGCTTCTTGTTTTTCAAAAGGAACATAGAACAAAAGGAATCCTCCTCCTCCTGCTCCTAAAAGTTTTCCGCCGAGCGCTCCTGCTTTTATTGCTTTGTCATATTGTTCGTCGATTGAACCGGTTGAAATTCCGCTTGAAATACCGCGTTTAAGCTTCCATGTGTAGTCGAGAAGTTTTCCGAATTCGTCAAGGCTTACATTTTTGTCTGTAAGAATTTTTTCTGCATCATCGACTAGGTGATACATCTCAAGAAGTTCTTTTGTTTTGTCTTTCATGGATTTTTCAGTTCCTTTTTGGATGTCTGAACTGAATCGTGAAAATCCCGTGAAGAAAAGCATTAAATGGTCGTTTAAAAGTTTTTTGCGTTCAGGCGAAATAATTACAGGCTTTACAACATAACCGTCCTGTGAAAAATCGATTCTGTTGAAACCGCCGAAACTTGCTGCAATCTGATCTTGAATTCCGCCGGCTTCTTTGCAGAGTTCCCGTTCAAGGTAAATTGCATCGTCTGCGAGTTTGCGTTTGTCGGCATATTTTCCTTTGAGGGCGTAGAAGGCATTTAACATTCCGACTGCAAAACTTGAAGAAGTTCCAAGTCCGCTTCTTGCAGGTAAGTCTGCTTCATAAGTCATGCGGATTTTGTGCATGTCAAGCCATTCCATTGCGTTTCTGATTGCCGGATGCTGAATGTCTGAAATCTGGTTTACTTTTTCTTCTTTTGAATAAGTAATGTGTGTTTTATATTCAAAAAATGGTGGTAAATGACGAACCGTAACATACGCGTATTTATCGAAAGTTGTGCTTAAAACCGCTCCGCCATGTTCATTAAAAAATCCTGAAAAATCTGTTCCTCCGCCAAAAAAACTCATGCGGAATGGTGTTTGTGTGATTATCATAATACTTGTGATTATAATGTAATTTTTATTATATGACAAGAATTCTGAAAAACAGTTTGAAAGCGCGTTTTTTTTCTTCGTTTTGTGAAAAAAAAGCCTTTATTTTTGTTTAATCTCATTTAAAATGATAAAGATGTGTTAAAAAAACATTTTTATTTGATTAATTTTTTTTAAAAGATAGCAATAATTTTATTCTATGCAGACTGAGCACAGAAATTTTATAAATAATTTGAAAAAATTCCGAAATCTCAGAAATATCACACAGGAAAAACTTGCAGAGATGTGTGATGTTGCAGTTGGAACGATTGGAAATATAGAATGTGCTCTTACAAAACCCAGTTTTGATTTGCTTGTAAATATAGCCGATTCCCTTGATGTCTCTGTAGGCGATTTGTTTGCAAGTCCCGAAGAATCAAAAGAAAAAGAAAAATTTTCCCCTGAACAGGTTTTAATTTTGCGCGAAACCTTAAAAGATGCAAAAGTTTCATTCAATGAAATGCTTGATAGCGCGTTTGAAAAAATCGTTTATAATTCCGTGCTTCATTCTAAGCGGGAATAAAATTCAATTTTCATTTTGAAAAAAGCGTTAGTGTGAATCTTCTTTATCCTGCAAATTTCAGCATGACAGATGTTTATCAAAAAGCGTAGATTTTATATTCTGAAAAAAATTGTTATCATATAAAGAATACTTGAATTTATATATAAACAGTTATAAATTTAGTTTACACGATTATTAATTTTTTTAAGAAACTTTTTTAAATTGTTCTTGTCTAATTTATGATCTTCTATACAAAGTTTTATTAATGTTAAATACTGATTTTTCCACAAGGTAAAATGAGAATTGGAGTTTTTATGTTAAAAAAAGGAATTTTCCCATTGTTTTTGGTTTTGCAGGTTTTCTTGTCCTGTGCAAATGATTTGATTCCAGAATCTACGGTTTCGCAGATTTCTTCTGGAATTACGGTTTCAAAAGAACTTGTTCCGCCTTCATCTGTTTATGCTTCTAACGGCGATTACCGCTGTGTAAAACTTTCGTGGAATATTGCTCAGAATGCAGCGCGATACAATATTTATTCAACAGATTCTTTAAATCCGTCAAACGCTATTTTTGAAAAAGCAGGCGAAACTAAAGACGGTCAGACAACTTCTGTAATAATTCAGGAAAATTCCGGAATCACAAAATATTACTGCGTAACAAGCGTTGACTTAGACGGAAACGAATCTATAAAAAGTAATTATGTTTCTGCGACAACTCTTGCAACTCCAGAAATCACTTCAATAGAAGAAGCAGAAAACGGAACGGAAATTACAGTAAACTGGTATCTTGACAATTGCCGCGATGAATCTTCTCCGTATTTCAACGATTTGCGCTTTGTCCTTCACCTTTATGATTCAACAATGAACGAAATTAAAGACAAGGAAAGTTCCATTCTTCATGCAAAAGATTTTTCAACCGATGATGTTCCGGGCGCTGTCGTAAAATATTCTTACACTTTTAAAGACCTTACTTCAAAAACTAAATACTATTTTATGGTAGAAGCCTTTACTTTTGAAAATCCCGAAGAAAATCCTTCTAAAATAGAAAGGAGCGATAAACTTGATGCCGAAACAGCCCGAATGATGACTCCAAAGAAAGTTTCAGATTTGTACATCGAAAAAGGTGTTGCAATAGATGCTCTTAAAGTGTCATTTACGCTCCCTGAATTCTGTGAATACAAAGAATCAGATTCAACTTATTCTCGCCATCCGCTTTATTTTAAAGTTGAAAGACGCTATTCAGGCGTAGAAAATGCCCAGTGGGAAACGGTTATAAATAAACTTTCTTCCGTAGAAGAGACAAAAAAAGAAAAACTCATCTACAATTTTAAATTAGGCGAAAATGACACGGATTGTGGAGATTTCAAAATTACTACAAAAGCCTCAACAGATTCTTCTATGGAATCTAATTCGAACTATGAAAACTATATTCAGGGCTCGCTGATAACGCTTTCTTTCGATGTTGAACGCGGAATAAAATACGATTTTAGAATTCAGTCTTATGTAGATGATACAATAAAGATTTTGAGTTCCGAAGATGCCGTCGCAGAAGATACAGGCTGGCTTGTTTCTGTGCCGAGTTTTAATGTTGATGCACAATATCTTACAAATGAAGAAAATCCAAAATTAATTGACACTGTAAATATTTCTTTTAATTTTAAATTTGAAACTATGGGCTTAGACACCGCATATATTTACAAAATTGAAGAAAAATTTGAAAAATTTAATGACTTGAATGATTTGACAAATCTTGCTCCTGCTGTTGTAACTGATTCTATAAATACAAAAAGTATCTCTGATGTAAATTTAAGAAAATTTGAAAAGCTTACGGAAGATGATGTACAAGGATATTATACCTATACTTTTACTCTTTTAGATGCTTCTGAACAACCGATAGAACTGTTACCGGAATCCAAAAAAATTATTGTGTTAAAAAATTCTGAAAAAATTCCTCAAGTTGAAGCTTTTACAGTAAAAGACGGTTATTCAAATAAATTTGCAGTTTCATGGAAAAATCCGCCAAGTGCAAGTTTTACGCTAAAATGGAAAGCTCTTGATGAAACTGGCACCATTCTTAACGAATCTCAAATTACAGAAGAAGAATTAAAAACAGAAGCTTATTTTTCATATAATACTGACACTGGTTTAGTAGAAGTTGATTTACCTGCTGATTCTGGTGATATAAGACAGTTTTCACTTTCTGTAAAATCAGCAATTGAAGTTACTGTATATGATGAAATTGAAGAAATCGTTAATGGAGAACCACGCAATGTTCAGGCGACAAGAAAAACACTCGGAACGCCATCACCAAATGTTGTTGAATATGATTATAGTACAATTAAAGTTCAGTGGAATGAAGTTCAAATGAGTGATGTTTCTGTAGATGGTGAAGGAACTGTAACTGGAGGTTTTAAAGTTTCTGCAAAATACAGAACAGATTCACTTCCAGCATCTTTCTCTGAAGATCAAAAAAATGCTTTAAAAAATGCAGACCCGGCTGTTACTCAGAAAATTACAGAAGAAATCTTAGGAAACGGGAAAAAACTTTATACTTGTGTCATTACAAACCCTTACGGTTATGACAATCCTTTAATTTCAGGTCTTCCAATTGATTTAACTGTAACTGCAAAAAGTAAAATTACAGAGGATGAAACAAATGCAAAAATCGAAACAGAAACTGTCGGACCTGCCCTTTTAAATATTCAGACAGGTGTTATAGATAATACTTCTGCTGTTGCTGATGATTTGATAAAAGTAAAATGGAATAAAGTAAAAGGTGCAAAAGGTTATATTATTCAGCGAATTATAAATGATACTACGGTAACTCCTAAAATACAGAAGGCTGATACTTATTATTATGATGAAATAGAAAATGTTCTTTCTGTAATTTCAGATGATATTACCATAGGTTCAAGGGCATTTGTCACAAAAAGCCGTTCTGAAACAACGGAATCATTCTTATTAACAGATAGATATATAGAACCTGATGAAGGGTTTGAAAATAATGCTTATCAAATGAATCAATCAAAAATTTCATGGGGCATTGAATATGATTATGTAATCCTTCCTGTAAAAGAAAATGAAGGAAAATCAGATGACTTTAAATTTGATTCATTAGATTTTCTTTTACTTACAGACGATTCAGTAGTAAATTATACAAAGCAAGGTGCTGAAGAATCTATTGTTCCGCTTGCATCTTATGCCGGTGCAACATTCGGTTACGGGCAGAACATCAAGGCAGATAAAGCTCAGAACGGACGACAGCTTACTGTTACATTTACAAAACCTTTCTATAAAGAATATAGCCCGTCTATTTATAGAAGAAAATATGCAACGGAAGATGAACTTGCACTCTGGAATGCTGACCCTGCAAAATATGCAACAGAATTATCTGATTATCGAAAATGGGAAAAAATTAATCCTAATGTAATAAATTCAAATAACCTTTCATATATTTATACTCCAAATTACAGTGAAGGATATACGCCTTATGATTATATTGTAAAATATAATTCAACTTCAGACATACTTTCTGTTCCTAATTCATTGGAAAATCTTTTAAAGACTAAATTAGAAGACAGGTATACTTACCCGGACGGAGTTTCAAAAGAAGAAGCAAATAAGGGTTATCTTCAGAATATAAATTTAAGGGCTTCATGTCTTGGAGAAGATAAGGATATAGATGACCCTGAATATTATACTGAACAGGTTACATGGGAAAAATGGGATTTCACAAAAGCTCGACTTGGTCCTTCTAATTATAAAATTTATATGATGAACCCTGATTTACAGGCAGAATGGATCTTGATTGCAAATATTGGTTCAACCGAGGCTTTTGAGCAGACAACTAAAACTGAAAAAGAAACTGTAATGGAAAAATTTCAGACTGTAATAAACCTTACTCCAGAAGGATATGCAGACGGAACAAAAACAAATACTGGCGGACTTTTAAAAGTTTTAAGAAATCCAAAGCACTATTATAAAGTTGTGTTAAATAGTAATGATGTTTTACCGACTGTAGAAATTGGTGGTGATGAAGAAATTTCTAAAAATCTTGGTATTTTTGGTTACCGCCAGATTACTGATGAGGAGCTAACAAAATGTGCTTGTCTCATTATTGCTGATGCTATATATCAGGGGGGAATCTCTACAGGTGGAATTAGAACTACACAGGGCAATGTTGGTTCATTTTTTACAAACCATCATAGTAGTTCAAAAACATTAACTTGGGGAACAAATAATGAAGATTATGTTCATGTTTTCCGTGGCGGTGTTCCTTCTTCGCAAAATAAAGATTTTATATCTCCTTTTATAGTGAAAATTGAAAGTTATGAAAAAGATTATTGTGTAAACTATGCTCATCTTTTTAATCTTGTTCACAATAAAATTGAAATTTCATGCAAAGAAATACCATTATCAACATATAATGGTATTCTAAAAATAAATGCAGGAAAAGAAGGTATTGCTACCACTTTTTCTGCTAAAGATTTTTATTGTCTTTCATTAACTTTGAATGAAAAGAAAATGGTTGATTTTACAGATAATAATAAAACAGAATATCAAAAATGGTTTCCAATAAATATGTTTAGTTCTGATAGAGACTCTCCTATAACAGAATTTACTGAATCAGAACCATTGTATAATGGAGAATGGTGGTAATTTTTACTAAAAAAGGATGATGCTATGAAAAAGATATACAGATTGCTTTTAATTTTTATGCCGGCTTTTGTTCTGCTTTCAGGATGTTATGCGTTCTTTCAGGAAAAAATTCCTATGGATATTTCAAAAGACAGTTCAAGTCTTACAGAACTTGTTGTTCCAGAAGAAAAAGAATCTTTTCTTGCTTTTCCTGCGCAGGTTTTCGTTTCTGACAAAGTTTATCAGGATAAAATCGTTGTAAGCTGGAAAGATGTTCAGGGAGCAACTTCTTATCAGATTGAAAGGGCAGTAATCGACAGCACAAAATCTGGAGAAGACCTTGAGCTTTCTGAAGAAAAGTTTGAAATCTTAAAAGAATACTGGCCTAAAAATACTTTCGAAGATAAAATTCTTTCTTCCCCGACGAGTTTAAGTTCGGAATACAATAATATTTACTATTACCGCATTAAGGCTGAAAATATTTCAAAATCGCTTGAGTCTGAATTTACGCCTTTTTCTGACGGAGAAAGATATTTAAACGGCGGACAACTTTTTTCTTCTCCGCAGAATGTTGAAGCAACTAAAGGAGCGGCAGAAAATTATATCGACATCAAATGGAATCCAGTTCCGAACGCAACAAATTATGTAATCTACAGAACGGAAAAATCAAACGGTTCTCAGCTTGAAGAAATTGAAACAATCCGCTCCGATAGCACTTCTTACAGAAATGAAATGATTGATTCAGAGCGCGGAAAAGAATTCTACTATAAAATTCAGGCTAAAAACGGAAATTCTTCTTCGGCACTTTCATCAATCGCGATGGGATATTCCCTTCAGTTCGGCGCTCCTTCTGCTCCAAACGGAATTACAGTTGCAGAGCCTTATGCAAAATCAAAATCTTCTTTAACGCTTAAATGGGATCCTGTTCCTGAACCGTCTAGTGAATACAAAAGAACTTATTCAGTCTACAGGACAAGCAGCGAGGATAATGTTTATACTCTTGTAAAAAGTGGAATTCCTATAGCTGAAACTACAATTACAGATACAAGCGTAAAACCAGGTCTTATTTATTATTATTTTATTCAGACTGTAGATGAAGAAAATTTAAATAAGAGCAACAAAATAAAATCTGCGTTCAGCGAAAAAACAGATACAACTTTCGGTTACCTTTTGAGTGCTCCTTCTGACATTTCCGTGAAGAAAACTGACACTCAGGATAAACTTTTGAGATTCAAGGCTGCGTTAGGCGAAATTGAAGAAAACCTTCCGTTCTCGTATAACATTTATTCTTCTGATTCAAAAGACGGAACTTACATTCCATTAATGCCGTTTATCCCGGATTCACAAAACGCCCGCGATGAAGACGGATATTACAATGTTGAAGTTGAAAATAAGCCGTTTTATAAAGTTTCGACTGTTTACGCTTTGTCTGTTGAAGGCGAATCTGATTATTCTGAACCTGTTGCTCCTGTTCCTGACGCTCCTGAAAATGTATGCGCAACAAAAACAGAAAACCTCGCTTCAGATTCAAATGTTTCGTGGGCTCCGAATGCAAACGGCGTTTATCCTGTAAAAATCACATGGAAAAAGCCTTCGCAGGGAAATACTCCTTACGCTTACGATGTTTACCGTTCGACAAAACCTGATTCAGGCTTTAAAAAGATTACTGAAACACCAGTTATGGCAGACGGACAGGATTCTTTCTATTATATAGATGTAAACGATTCAGCAGTTTCAGGCGTATTCTATTTTTACCGCATCCGCTCATTAAATTCTCTTTTACAGGGAACAGAACAAAATAATCCTCTTGATGATTTACCTAAAAATCGTGATTCATGGGGTTACGGGGCTGTAACTCCTGATCAGTGGTTCAGGGAATATAACAAAACTGTTGCCCGAAGCCAGGAAAAACTTACTCTCATGCACAAACCGAATGATATGGACAAACTCGGAAGCGAAACTATAAAAGCCGACTTTACGACAAGAAATAATTCCGCTCCTGGAACTCTTTCTTATAATGCGAAAATTGCAGGTCTTGGTGCTGAAATTAAAATGCACTACGCAGGCGATTACGCTGATGATTTGATTACTTGTCAGTCTCAGGACGGTGAAATCATAATCGGATATAAATTCGTCATAACTGGAGATACAAATACTTCTTCAAATATGAGTGCAAACGGCAGCATGAATGGAACTGTAACATGTACTCATTCAACAGAAAATAATCTTGTTCAGGGAATGTATCCGGGTGAAGCAGTTTACAACAACCTTCAGATTAAAAGCGGTGCTGCAGGCGGCGGTTCTTACGGAGTTACAACAAGAGATTTAAACGGCAAAGAAATAAATAAAGCAGATGTCGATTGGCAAGTCGGGGAGGAAATCCACAAATGATGAAAAAGCATTCAGATTTTAATATTTTAACTTTAAGGAATTTTTTTATGAAAAAAACAGTTATTGCAAGTTTAGTTTCTTTATTTTTGTGTTTAATTTTATTTTCCTGCTATACGCCAAATCCGCTTTATGGAACCTGGGCAGACAACAACGGAAATACTTTCACTTTTCAGCAGGATTATTCTTTTATTTCAAAAGTTTCAATGAACAACAAAATTTACAGTTACACAGGAACATGGCAAGTTTTGGATAATGTAATAAGTTTTGCAGTTCAGTCAGTTTCCGTGGACGGTTCAGAAGAAACATCAGTTTCAAAAACTATAATTACTGAATGGGATTTGCGAGGTTCAATTTTATATCTTTCATGGACAGAAGAAAATATTTCTCACTTGATGACACTTTATCATACTAAAAAATAAAAAAGGAATATTATATGAAGAAAATACTTGCATTTTTATTATTGATTATTCCTCTTTCACAATCTATTTTTTCGCAAACCGACTCAAAGACTCTTTATACTGCAGCAGAATCTTCTGAAAATCCTTCTAAGCAGATTGCGATAAATCCAAAGACAGGATTTCCTGCAATTACAGAAAAACCTTTTTTAATGTACAACGAAGGCATCTCGTTTGCTCAGGTTACAAGAATCGAAAAACAGGATGGAAAAAGCAATTTCGGTTGGGAAGATTACATGATTGGTGCGTATTTCAGCCTTCAGACTGGAAACATAAAACCTTTTGACCTTACTTTAAGAACCTGCGTTTATTATCCTTTTAAGCATACTTTTGAAGGTCAGACAGTTCCATATAAGCAGGTAATTCTTTATGCGTTCGACCTTTTTGTAGGACCGACATTTCAGTTTAATTTCTGGAATTATCTTCGCTTAAACCTTTCTCCGGGTCTTCATTATATGTATCAGCTTACTGATGAATATCATTTAAATTATCTTGGATTAGGCGGAATTGCAGGTCTTGAACTTCCTGTAAGTCGCCATTGCAATCTTTTAGTTGACGGCTCTTTTACGCTCGATTATCCAAACTTTGGAACGAATCAGAAAATTCAGCCGTTTAATTATGCGTGGCAGTATCAGGTTAGCGTAGGATTCAGATATTCCCTTGCAAATCCAAACAGATTCTCTTATCTTCAGACTTCAAAAGACAGAATGATTAATGAAGGTATAATTGCAGACCCTGTTTTGCAGAAAAGGGCACAGAAAGACGCTGAACGCAAAATCAGAAAGGCTCAGAATAAAGAAAACCGTGAAAAAATGCGCTACATGACAACCGGTGAAAAAGAACTGTTTAAAAAGCAGATTAAAGCCGACCGCGCTGCAGAAAAGAAAGCAAAGAAAGAAGCGCAGATTGAAGAAAAACTCCGTGTAAAAGAAGCCCGGAAAACTTATCTTGAAGATGCAAAACTTACAAAACAAATAAAAAAACAGGCGCGCATCGATAAAAAAGAAGCTGAAAAACAAAAAAAACTTGAGCATCAGGCACGGCTTGCAGATTTAAAAGAAAGACAGGCTAAAGAAGACGAAGCAAGAAAAGCATCTGCCGCCGAAGAAAAAGCTCGCGCTCAGGCCGAAAAACAGCAGTCTAAATCCCAGGCTGAAAAATCTGTTTTAGAAAATTAATCCAGTTTCAAGTTCAGCGTGATACCTTTTTTTTGTCATGCTAAACTTGTTTACGCTACAAGGGCGTTTGCCTTAAGGAAATTATTTAACGCGGCACTCGCGTGTCTGGGGCATCAGCATCCCACTAACGGTTGTAAAGACTTATGAATGGGATTCTTAGGCAGGCTCAGAATCCCATTCCGAAACGAGTTCGGAATGTCAGGGGTGCGTCTGGAATGACAGAAAAATTGAACATTTTACAGCCTGTTTTAATAATTCAGACAGACTGTTATGATAATGCTATAAGCGTGTTATAAGAATGAAAACAGTCTGTCTTGATAATTCAGTAAGCTTGTCTTAGTAATGCTATAAGCCTGTTTTAGTAATTCTGCAAGACTGTTTTAATAATGCAGACAGTCTGTTTTAGTAATGTTAAAAGCCTTTTACAATGATTTTTATAAGCTTTTTCAGCAATATTTTAAGTCTTTTAGAATAATGTTGAAAGTCTTTCAGAATAATTTTTACAGGCTTTCAGAATAATTATTGCAGCTTATGATTTAAACTGAAGCAAAGAAAAGAATCGGTTAGTCAGCATAAGAATGAATGAAAAAAGATATAGAAAAAAAATAAAAAAAATTGCAGAAAAATCAAAAAAAAATAAAATAAAGTGTTGACAGTTTTTTTATAGCGTGATATATTCTTAATCACCGTCAAG
>JAEDFA010000005.1 GCA_016293005.1 Treponema sp. | reverse complement strand
TGGTTAATATTTTGTATATTTTAGGTAAGAAAAAGGTAAGGAAGGTAAATATGAAAGAATCAGTCAGGAACAGAATCGAAGAACGGCTCAAGGCTATGAAGATGAGCCAGCGTGATTTGGCAGAAAAACTTAATGTGAGTGAAGTAACTGTCAGCCGCTGGCTTTCGGGAGAAAGAAACCCTTCGCTTGAAACCATGAACAGTATTGCATCTGCCCTTGATACTACTCCAGCTTACCTTCTTTCTGAAAACGCTGAGCTTCCACAAGAAAACAAGCCGGAACAAAAAAGCGGTGATGTAAACTTGGGAGCAATTCTTGCAGGAACCGCCTTAACTGCAACTGCCGTAATCGGGATAGTCGCCCTTGCAAAAGCTTTGGGAAAACTTACTGATAAGGATAAGGAGCAGATAGAGGATATTCTTGAAAGGTGATAAATAAGGAGTGTAAGATAAAACCGCTAAAATAGTGCGGCTTTATCTTACCTAAAGTTAAAAAGTCAATCGATTGTTGAAACAATCTTCTTGACTTTTTATGGGAGGTGAACATGATATGACAGAAAAAAAAGACTTTTTAACTGAAAACAACTTCAGCTAAAAAGTCAGAAATCTGCGGAAAACCACAGATGTATCGCATAAAAACATCATAAAGGTATTCCGCAGATTTTTCAAGGTACGGACGGAAGAAAAGGCCGTTGGTTAAAATCTTCCGCCGGCTTAAAAAAAAATCTAATAAAAAGGATGTAAGTCTTATGAAAAACTTACGTTTACCAGAGGGTAGAAAAGCCCTTGAAAAAAAGAAAATGGAGTATATTTATGATAAATATCGACACAAAACGCGAAACAAATTTCGCAGTAACATTAACCCCTTGTCACTTGAGGGAAAACACTTATATTGCTAGAGTTCCTAGAAAAACCGTTACGACTGATCAGATTCTAGATTTGGTTACTTCCCACAATCAGGGAATAGACCGCTATCAGGTAGGGCACGCGATGGAGCTTCTGAAAAAAGAGATTCTTGAGCAGGCAGAACTTGGATTTGCGGTTGACATTATGGATATCTGTAAACTCTACATTGCACCGACTTCTGCGGTAAAATCCCTTACCCCTGAAGCAGAAGTAGTAACCGGTTTTGAAGCACGGTTTACCGTAAACGAAAATCTGAAGGAAAAACTGAAAGGAGTTACGGCTTCGGTATCATCTGTAACCGGTTCAGAGCCTCAGATTTCGCAGATTGAAAATCCTGTGGATGGTTCTACGGACGGAAAACTCAAAGCAACATTCGGCGTAAGGCTTAAAGGACACAAGCTTAAGGTTGGCGGAGAGAATTCCGGGATTTTCTTTGTTCCTGTTCTTGCTGACGGTTCTGCCAATTACGATGAAAGTGCGTGGATAAAAGTTCCCGAAGAGTTCATCACAAGAAATACGAATGTGAATCTTGAGTTTTATCTTCCGCGCGACATCGAAACTGGAAAAAACTACTTCCTTGCGGTTAGAACTTCCAGTCGCGGAAATAAGGAACTCAAATCGGCTATAACCGGCTACAGTAAAAGAGAAGTAACTGTTGAAGAGTAAAAGAAACCTCTAAAAACTTCAGTTTTAGAGATCCTTAAAATAACCCCATGAGTAAAGACTTTCTGTAAAAATTGCAGAAGGTCTTTACTATTTTCTTTAGAAGGGGAAAGTCTTCCCCTTCGCTCGCACTTCGTTGCGTGCTACCCCTTCTCCTAGGGGCTCTGCCCCTAAAACCCCAAATTATTAAAAAGTATCTTTATTCAGGTCTAATTACCTTTACTTTAAAAAAGTGAGCATCGTTAGATTGCGAACAAATCCGTTTGTTATTCCTGTATTTTGCGATAGGAAAATACAAGCCGTGTAACACAATTTCTTTAAGTTTTATAATTTACATTCATTCGTTTTGTTTCTTGTGAAAATAACTTCTTTATTTACCTGTGGTTCTTTTTCGCATGTTGTTGATAAAAGAATTTCGTTCATTGACTAAAATATATAAAATTGATAAACTAGCAGAACATCATGATAGAATTATTATGCATGTATTGTAAAATTTTCAGAATTCTGGTTTTACAGAATTCTGTGGAGGTTTTAAAGTGGTCAAAATAAGACTTAAGAGATTCGGTACTCAAAAGCGTCCTTACTACCGTGTTGTAGTTCAGGATTCTCGCAAACCTCGTGATGGTGTTTGCATTGAGGAAATCGGTACATTCATGCCAGTTGAAGCTGAAGAAAAACAGATTAACATTGACATGGATCGTGCTAAATACTGGATCAGCGTTGGGGCTCAGCCTACAGACATCGTAAAACAGTTGATGAACAAACAGTCTAAAAAGGCTGAGTAGTTTACGGAGTGTGCAAAATGGAAAAAGACCTGATCGAATATATCGCAAAATCATTGGTCGATGATCCATCAGCAGTCTCAGTAAGCGAAACTGAAGGCGAAAAAGGCATGGTTCTTCAATTAAAAGTTGCTGACAGTGATATTGGAAAGGTTATCGGTAAATATGGCCGTATTGCTAAGGCTATGCGTACTGTATTAAGTGCTTCTGCAACAAAAGACGGAAAGCGCTATACATTAGATATTCTGGACTAGGTCGCTGATGAGTGAAGAGCAGCTGGTAGTTGGTTTTATCCGCGGTCCTCACGGGGTTTCGGGTGAATTTAAAGTAGAAAGTGCTTCCGGTTATTATGAACATATTGTTCAGTTAAAAGAAGTAACTTTAAAGTTGAACGATTCTGAAAAAAAATGTACTGTCGAATCTGCTCAAATCGGAAATTCAACTTTGTACATGAAAGTGGCAGAAATTAATTCTCCAGAAGATGTAAGAAAATACAATGGCTGGGGTTTATCTGTTCCACGAAGATTTGCTCATCCTTTAGAAAAAGATGAGTATTATATCAAAGACCTCATCGGGTGTTCTTTGATTTTTGACAAAACTGGATTGGCAGAGTTTGCTGCACCTGCAGGTCAATTTGAAACTGTAGGAACAATCACAGACGCATTGGAAGGCGGAGCAGGTTACCTGTTAGAGGTTTCTATCTCCGAGAGTTGTACTGTTCTTGGTGAAAAATTAAAATTTACTTCTTCTGGCAAACAGAGAAAGGTTTTAATTCCGTTTACCTTAAAGCACATCTGTAATATCGATGTAAAAGCAAAAACAATACAACTGATGCACCTCTGGATTCTGGAGTAGTCCATGAAATTTACTGTGCTGACCTTATTCCCAGAAATTCTGCGGGCATATTTTGAAAGCTCAATCATGGCTAAAGCAGTACAAAAGGGAATTATTGCCTGCGATTTGGTGAACATCAGAGATTTTGCTCTTGATAAGCACCATAAATGTGATGACAGTCCTTATGGCGGGGGAGCCGGGCAGTTGATGCTTACGGAACCTTTAGACCGTGCTTTAAAAAGCGTAAATGCAGGACGCAAAAGAGTTGTTTATTTAACTCCAAGCGGAAAACCGTTTACTCAAAAAAAAGCACAGGAATTAAGTTCGCTAGACGAAATCGTTTTTATCTGCGGAAGATACGAAGGCATTGACCAGCGGATAATTGATTTTTATGTCGATGATGAAATTTCAATCGGTGACTATGTTATGTCAAGCGGTGAAGTTGCTTGTGAAGTCGTAATCGATACTGTTTACAGGCTCGTTAATGGCGTTATTTCAAGCGAATCATTAATCGAAGAAAGTTATAGCGATGGACTTCTTGAATATCCACAGTATACGCGTCCGCCTGTGTATAATGGAATGAAAGTGCCTGAAGTTCTTCTTTCGGGTAATCATGAAAATATTCGGAAGTGGCGTCTAAAAAAAAGAATTCAAAAGACCTTGCGTAATAGACCGGATTTAATCTGGAATGCAAAGTTGAATGGACAGCTTTCTTTAGAGGCTCAAAAAATGATTGAGGAAATTACTGAAAATACATCTGTAAAAAATGCAGGAAAAAAATCCCGCAAGTCTACAGTTTGTTAGGAGAATTTCAAATGGATCTTATTAAAGCAATAGAAGAAACACAAAAAAGACCTGGAGCACAGGGATTCAATGTAGGTGATACAGTTGAAGTATTCTTCAAAATCATCGAAGGTAAAACAGAACGAATTCAGCGCTATCAGGGTGTTGTAATCTGTAAAAAAAATGAAGGTGCACGACAGACTTTTACAGTAAGAAAAGAATCTTACGGAGTAGGCGTAGAACGAGTTTTCCCTTATAACTCTCCTCGTATCGTAAAAGTTGATATTGTTCGTCCTGGTAAAGTACGCCGTGCAAAACTTTATTATTTGCGTGATAAAGTTGGTAAAGACAAGAAAGTTAAGACTCTTGTTGGTGCAAAAATTACTGCAGAAATCGCTGCCAGAAATGCTCGTGCTGAAGCTGCCGCTCATGCAACAGAAGAAGCAATTAAAATGGAACATCAGGCAGAACATCAGGCTCAAGAACAGGCTAAAAAATAATTTCAGTTTTTGCGCATAATGAATAGTGTTGTAATACACTCAACTGCCCTTTCAACTTCTGGAATAAAACCGGTAATTTGTGAGGGCAGTTCTGTTTTTGTAAGGGTTATCGAAAAAATATCGGACGGAAAGTTTTCGGTTGTGTTTAACGGCGCAAGATTTACTGTTGATTCTGATTTGCCGTTAAAATCTGGAGAGAAGTTTCAGGCGCAGGTTAAAATCTTGAACGGAAAAGTAAATCTAGTTCCGCTTCCAGACAAAAAAGCTTCTTTTCAGTCAAATTCTTATGACAAATCTATTTCAAATCTTCTTTCTTCTTTAAATCTTCCCTGCGACAATATATCTTGTGCAATTTTAAATCAGATGAAGAATCTTTCTCTGAAAATCGATTTAAATCTTTTTAAGAAAATCCGCTCTGTTGTGGAAAAAAAATCTTTTAAAGACAAGGAAAAAGCGGCTTCAATTCTTACTGTTTTTGCATCAAAATCTTTAGCGGTTTCAGAAAATGAACTTTTGCAAATTCTTGATTTTTTTGAGCAAGAAGAAAAATCTTCATCTTCGAAAAGAAAAGATGAAAACTTAGCGCAGGAAAAAAGTTCTGTTTCAAAAATTATCAGTGATTTTTCTGAGTTTTTTACCTCGCTTTTTGTGTGTGATGAAAAAAATGTTTTTTCAAAAAATGATTTGTCGCTTCTTTCTCTTTTTAATCATTCAGGATTTTCATTAAAAAAAAGTTCTTTTTTGGGAAACTGGATTCATATTCCGTTTGAGTTCAGTTTTTATTCTTCTAAAAAATCTGAAGAGTGTTTAGGCAGTGGATTTATAAATCTTCTTCTTAAAGATTCTTCCGTTTCAAATTGTGTGGTGAAATTTTGTTTCCCTGAAAAATCGTATAAATTTTTCTTGAAATTTGAAAACGAAAAATGCACTTCGGTTTTGACAGAAAATCTTGAGGAATCTTTTTCACTAGAAGAATTAAAGGCGTTTTTGAAAAGCTTGCCGTTTTTTTCAGAAAATATTTCTGTTTCAGTTTGTGAGAAAGATTTTTTTTCAGATTTCGAGGCTGAATCTTTTGATATTTTTAAATTAAATGAAAGAATTTAAAATATAATTGAGAATAGAATTTTTTATTTTATTGGAGAATTTATGAGTGAAAAAAAGCCTTTAAAAGCAGTTTCCCTAAAATATCCGGATGAACTTCCGCTTCCTTTTATTTCGTCGTCTGGTAAAAATGAGGTTGCTCAAAAGATTCTTGAGGTAGCAAAAGAAAATAATATTCCGATTCTTGAAAATAAAGAACTCACCGATTTTCTTTGCGCATCTGAAATCGGTTCTATGATTCCTGAAAATACCTGGAAAGCGGTTGCTTCGATTTTTGCTTTTTTAGTTGACCTTGAGAAAAAATAAAATTATTTTTCTTAGTATGAAAGAAAATTTGGAGAGTGTAAAAAATTTGTATAAAAAAAAATTGGGTTATTCCGGCGAGGATAGGGCGTGTGAGTACCTTTTAAAAAACGGTTATTCTGTCGTAGCGCGCAATTTTACAGTCAGAGGCGGTGAACTTGATATCGTTGCAGAGAAAGGTGAAACTCTTGTAATTTTTGAAGTAAAAACCTTGCCGCACGGTGATTCTGAAACGCTGAAAAAATTATTAAACGCACAAAAAATAAAAACTCTAGTAAGAACAACTAAACATTTTCTTTTAAAACATCGACAATATAATAACAGTTATATCAGATTTGATGTGCTTGCACTTGATTTACCGGGTTTTCCTCCGGTTTTTCATATTGAAAATGCTTTTACGGAGATTTTATGATTTCAAATTCTCATAAAAATTACGATTCTTCTGTGTCTTCTGGCCTTGCTGAATCTGGACTTTCACAGAGGCTTTTAGACTTAAGAGTAAAAATTCAGCAGCAGGATTATCTTGATAATGCGATTTTGCGGATTGCACAGGTTATAAGCAAAAAAATTGTAGAAAACCCTGAAGAACTCAGTTTTGCAGACAGAAAAATGCGTGCTGCCAAAATTTAATTAATCATTTTGGAATTTCAAATCTTTCTTTAAAAATAAAAACAGTTTTCCTACTTTATTTATCCGTCGTTTTTTTGTATTATATAAAGGTATCTTGAAAGACTTTTTTTGTCTATTTTTTCAAGATGCCGATGCTTTTTAAGTTTATGTAATAGCATGACTTAGAACATCGCATTTTTTAATTATCTATAAAATCTGAATTTTTTATAGATAACCATAATTTATAGCCGCTTGAGCGGATTAATTACATAGTATAAAAATTCTCTTTTTCATTTTGAGTAATTTTAAAAACTGGAGTATTTATGAATCGCAATAATCGTCATGGAAAGAATAAATCATGGAACAATCAGCGTAGTTATTCAAATAATTTTCAGAACAATAAAGAAAATTTTTCAAAATACTATGAAGGATCTCGTCAGGCTTTGTCTCAGGAAAACAACGAAAATCTTAAAAAAAATGAACAGGCTATAAAAGAGTTAAAATCCCGCACTGTAATTTGTCCGTTGTGTCAAAAAGCGATAACAGATGTTTCAAGTGCATTAAGCGACAAAACTTCAGGAAGTCCCGTTCACTTTGAATGTGTGATGAGTATGCTTGAAAAGTCAGAAACTGTCGGTCACAACGAAAAAATCTGTTACATCGGGCAGGGGCGGTTCGGAATCCTTTATTTTGAAAATCCAAGAGACCAAAGGCATTTTACAATAAAAAAGATTATCGAATGGGAAAACCGCGATGCAAAATTTGAATGGCGCGACGAAATCAGTTCTCTTTACAGTCAGGTTTTGTAATATTAAAAAGTTTTGAAATATTTTTATCGACTAAAGCGCTTAATTCCTCGCTTGAAATTTCTTTTATTTTTGCAATAAAATCGTAAGTATTTTTTATAAGTGAAGGAGAATTTACTTTTCCGCGAAATGGAACCGGGGCAAGGTAAGGTGAGTCTGTTTCAACTAAAATTCTATCATCCGGGATTGATTTTATCAGTTCTTCCATTTCATTCATGCACCTTTTTTTTGTGTATGTAACTGAACCACTGAAACTTATGTACCAGCCGTAATCAAGAAATTCTTTTGCCTCGGTTTTGCCGTAAGAATAGCAGTGAATTATTCCGTTGTGGTAGCCGATTTTTTTTACTGATTCAAGAGTTTCCTTAAAAGCATCCCGTGAATGAATTATTACAGGAAGTGAAAGGTCTTTTGCGAGTAAAAGCTGCATTTCAAAAAGTTCTTTTTCGCTTTTAAACATATCGGTTGAAAAATCTTCGGCATTTCTGTGGTCTTCGCCACTTGGATTCCAGTGATGGTCAAGACCACATTCTCCGAGTGCGATAATTTTTGTGTTGAAAGGAAAGTCGTTTTGTGATGAACTTTCTGCTTCTTTGATTTTTTCTTTTAAAATATCGATATTTTCTTTTCTATTTTTGATTTCTTCCGCTGACGGCCAGATTCCTGCTGAAAAATAAAGAAAGTTTCTGCATTTATTCTGAATTGTTTTATCTGAAATAGAAGTTACTGCATCTTTTACAGTTTTAATTCTGTGGATTAAATCGTCGTGTTCCGTTCCGATGTCCAGAGCGAAAAAACAGTCTGATTCTGCAAGGTGTGAGAGTGTTTCCTGTGCGTTTATTCCGCGGCTTATGAAATTTTCAAAATGAAAGTGCGTATCTGAATACATAATTTTTTCCTTTTTAAAAGAAGAGCCTGCCAGAATCTGACAGGCTTTTTTAGAAATTTAGAAAAGCGCTAAATGCTTCAGTTTCTTTATAAACTTTTTAAAGCGGAATGTTTCCGTGTTTTTTAGAAGGTTTATCCATTGATTTTTTATTTTCAAGGAATTTGAAACTGTTTGCAACATAACGGCGTGTTTCTGAAGGTTTTATTACTTCTGAAATGTAACCGCGTTTTGCAGCGATTGTTGGAGTCATGATTTCTTCTTCGTATTGTGCTTTTTTTTCTGCAACATAAGAGGCTTTTTCAGGGTCTTTGAGTTCTTTTGCATAAAGAATTCCGACAGCACCGTCTGAACCCATTACGGCAATTTCTGAAGAAGGCCATGCGTAGACATAATCTGCACCGATATGCTTTGAACACATTGCGATGTATGCTCCACCGTATGCTTTTCTTGTGATTACTGTAACTTTTGGAACAGTTGATTCTGAATATGCGTATATAACTTTTGCGCCGTGTCTGATGATTCCTTTTTGTTCTTCCTGAGGACCTGGAACAAAGCCTGGAACATCTACGAATGTAAGGATAGGAATGTTGTATGCGTCGCAGTATCGCACATGGCGTGCAATTTTATCTGAAGCATCGCAGTCCATGATTCCGCCCATGCCTTGAGGATTATTTGCAACGATTCCGACTGAGCGACCTTCGATTTTTGCAAAGCCTGTTACGCAGTTTATTGCAAATTCTTCTGATGTTTCAAAGAAAGAATCATCGTCTGTAACATCGTTGATGATGTCGCGGATGTCGTATCCTTTTCTTGCATTTTCAGGAATTACTTTTTCGATATGAGTTTCTTTTTTGTGTTCGCTATAGTGGAATTTTGCAGCCTGAACAAGTTCATCGCCGTAGTAGTGCGGTATGTAGTCAAGAAGGGCTCGCACTTTGTCAAAACATTCTGGTTCTGAAATACAGCGGAATTGAGCAACTCCTGATTTTTTTGAATGAATTGAAGCGCCACCAAGGTCTTCTGCAGTGATGTCCATGAACATAACTGATTTTACAACTTTTGGTCCTGTGATAAAAAGCTGGCTGATTTTGTCTACGGCGAAAATGAAGTCTGTTATTCCTGGTGAATAAACGGCTCCTCCTGCACAAGGACCTGCGATGATAGAAATCTGTGGAACTGAACCAGATGCCCTTACATTCTGATAAAATAAATCTCCGTAACCGCAGAGGGCGTCTACACCTTCCTGAATGCGTGCTCCGCCTGAATCATTGATTCCAATTACAGGACAGCGGGCTTGTATTGCTTTATCGATTAATTCTGCAATTTTTTTACCGTGCATTAAACCTAATGAACCGCCCTGAACTGTAAAATCCTGAGCGTAAACAGCAACTTTTCTGCCATTAATTGTGCCGAAACCTGTGATTACACCGTCGTACGGAATGTCTTTTTTTTCCATTCCAAAACTTGTACAGTTGTGTCGGACGCCGGAATATATTTCCATGAAAGAATCTTTGTCGCAAAGTTTGTTAATTCTTTCTATTGCATGGAATTTTCCTTTTTCGTGCTGTTTTTCAACATTGTATTCCATAATCAGTTACTCCCATAAAACTCAGATTCATAAGTTTTTTAATTTTAACATTAAAATCAACTTATAGTCAATTATGACAAATTAAAAAGAAATGTCAAAATAGAAGTTTCTCACGGATAAAATTCTGATATGGAAAGACGTTAAAGTTGAAATAAAAAAATACTCGTCTTATAATCAGATTATGAAAACATTTTTTAAAAGAATACTTACTGTTTCTATTTTTTTGTTAAATTCGTTTGTTTTTGCTGAAAAAACGCCTTTCGACAATCTTTTTCAGGAAAAACTTGAAAATGGACTTGAGGTTTTTGTTCTTGAAAATCACACTGTTCCGCTTGTATATGTTGAAATCGCTGTAAAATGCGGCGCTTTTACACAGGAAGAAGAAACTTCCGGGCTTTTTCACCTTTATGAGCACTTGATGTTTAAAGGAAATTCAAAATACAAGTCTGCGCAGGAAGTAAACAAGGCTTTAAACGATTTGGGAACTGCTTCCTGGAATGGAACTACGGGGCTTGAATGTGTTAATTATTATTTCACCATTCCAAAAGACCAGTTAAAAGAAGGTCTTGAATTCTGGAGTAGTGCAATAAGAAATCCTCTTCTTGATAAAAAAGAACTTGAAAGCGAAAAAAAAGTTGTTCTTTCAGAAATTCAAAGAGATTTTACAGAGCCTGAAAGTATTTTAAGTAGAAAAATTTCTGAAACTCTTTATCCTCTTGCTCCGTGGAAAATGACTCCGGGTGGTTCTTTGGAAGCTGTAAAAAATGCAAGCGTAAAACAACTCAAGAAAATACAGAAAGAATTTTATATTCCCGGAAATTCTGCGCTTTTTATAGGCGGCGACATAAATCCTGAAGAAGTTTTCAATCTTGTAAAATCAGTTTTTTCTGACTGGAAGAAAGCGCCTTCGCCTTTTGAAAAAAATGGAAAATCGACTGTTGTTCGGCATGAAAAAAATCCGCTTTCAAAGCCTGAATATTTTGTAATGCCTTTCGATAAAATGTCGAAAAATTTATTTCAGGTTATCGTAAAATTTCGTGGTCCTGATGCTGAGTTTGAGGTTGAAGACACTTATCCGCTTGATATGGTGTTTCAGGTTGCAGAAAATCCCAAAAGTTATTTCAAAAAATTTTTTACAGAAGAAATAAATCTTTCAATTCCTGAAAAAGATTATATTAATGCATGGTATTCAACTTACAGAACCTGCGGCTCTTCAACTGTTCAGGCGATTATGGAATCTTCTTCTGGTGAAATTCCTCTTCGTGTAAAACAGTTCGCTGAAAATATTTCTGGTGCGCTTGAAAAATCTGTTCTTTTTATGTCGGATGAAGATTTTGAATTGATAAAACAGCGTTTGAAAGACGACATGATTTTTAGCACTGAAACGACTTCATCATTTCTTTCAATTTTGCGTAAAAACTGGATTTCTTCTTCTGCAGAATATTTTTACACTTACAATTCAAAAATGAACGAAGTTACAAAAGACGAAATGCTTTCTGCGATAGAAAAATATATAAAAAATTTGAATCCTTTTATTACAGTGCTTGTGAATCCTGAAGTATTTGCTGAATATAAACTCGAATTTCAAGAGCATGGATTTTCTGTTATTGAAAAATAATTTATTCTGGAGTTCTAAATGAAAATAAAATGCAATTCTTTCATTAAATATTTTTTATTCTTTCTTTCTTTTTCAGTTTGCGCAAAAGAAAAAATTAAGTCGTTTACGCTTGAGAATTCCATTCCCGTTTATGTGAATTTAGATTCGTCATCGCATTTTACATCTTTGTCTGTCATCGTTTCAGGCGGAATAAATTATTACTCAAAAGAAGAGTCGGGGCTTGAAGATGCTGTTTTTAATATGATTACTTCCGGTTCAAAAAAATATTCTTACAGTGACCTTCAAGACTTTTATTATAGGACAGGAAGTTCTATTTCTTCTAGAACAGTAAAAAATGGTTCTGTTTACATCATGAATTCAATCGATTATTATTTTGATGAAACTTTTGATGTTTTTGAAGACGGCTTTTTTTCTCCGCTTTTTGAAAAAAAAGAATTCGACAATTTAAAAAAATCCTATGAACTTTCCATTCAAAATATGCTGAATTCGCCTGTGGACCTTTTAGTTTATTATGCAAGTCAGTTGATTTACGAAAATCATCCTTATAGTGTCAGTGCAAAAGTTCAGCCTGAATCAATAAAAAACATCACCCTTGAAAAAGTAAAAGAATTTTATCCGTCTGTTTTAGATTCAAGAAGAATTTGTATTGTTGCCTCGGGTAATTTTGATTTTGAAAAACTTATTGCTCTTTTAAATAGAAAATTTTCAAAAATTCCTGCGCTAAAATCAGAATTAAAAAATCAGGTTGTTGAACCTGTTGAAGTTTCTGGTGAGAATGCTGTTTTTATTCATCCTACTGCAGAAGGTTCGGCTGAAGTGATAAGATTTTTTAAAGCTCCTTTGACAGTTGATGATGATTTTTTTGATTTTGAAATTGCTTCAAAAATGTATTCTGATGTTCTTTTTAATGTTGTTCGCGAACATTTTGGTGACTGTTATACGCCTTCAAGTTCAAGTACAGGCGGAAAAGCTCCTTTAGGCTATGAGATGCTTAGCAGTGTTTCAAATTTAAAGGATTTCGCAAAGCACACAAAAATTGCCCGAGACATCATGAGCGGTGGAAATGTTGTTTCCGGGAAAGATAAAAAGGGTAATTTTATCACTGAACCTGTTTCTTCAAGACTTAAAAGTTATGTTAATTCGTATATTAATTCTGTGTACGCATCAAGTCAGACGGTTTACAGTTTGAATTTACGCCTTTCTTACAGTTATTTAAATTATCAGGATGTCGAAAAATCAGATGAACTTTTTCAAAGAATTTATGATGTTACGCCGGAAGGAGTTTTGAGTGCGTTTAATAAATATTTTGTAAATGAAAGTTCCCGCTGGTTTTGTGTCGTCGGTGAAAACGAAGAAGATTCAGTTTATTTTGAATAAAAAATTTAAAAAAAAACAAAAAAAATTGATTTTAGTATTGACAGTTTTTTTTGTTTAATGTATATTATAAAAGCATTCAGCAATGAATGAGCGGGCTATTAGCTCAGGTGGTAGAGCACCGCCCTTTTAAGGCGGCTGTCGATGGTTCGAGTCCATCATAGCTCAAAGGCTTCTGTTTTTGCAGGAGCCTTTTTTTATGTTTTTTAAGATTTTAAATCATTTTTAGCATTAAAAATCAGGTTTTAAATTTTATGATTCTTTTAAACGAAAAGTCAGAATTAAAAAATATTTCTAATTTTTTTATTTTCTCAGATAAAAATGTTTTTCTTAAAAAATCGCTTTTGCCGGGTATTGATGATTTTTGTTCGGTTTTGGATTTTTATGATGAAAAACTGGATTTTATTGTTGAACCTGAACAAAATTATTCTTCTGTCATTCTTCCATCGCCTGAAGATGGCGTTTTTAAAGATTTTTCCAAGGTTCCAATCAGACAATATTTTTTTTATCATTCAGAATTTGAAAATGCACTTATTTCACGCGCATATTCTTTGTGGAAATGGAACGATTCCATGAAATTCTGTTCTAGATGTTCTTCGATTTTAAGATTTTCTCAGAAAAATTCTTCAAAAATCTGTCCTGAATGTAAGTCAGAATATTTTCCGCGAATTGAGCCTTGCATAATTGTTCTTGTTTCAAAAGGTGATGAAATTCTTCTTGTAAAGCACACTTACCGAAATCAGGATATTTTTGCATGTATTGCAGGTTTTATAGAAGTCGGGGAGTCTTGTGAACATGCCGTTGCTCGCGAAGTTTTTGAAGAAGTCGGAATAAAAATTAAAAATATACGCTATGCCGGTTCTCAAAGCTGGCCTTTTCCAGATCAGCTTATGCTCGCTTTTTATGCTGAATACGAAAGTGGTGATTTTAATCTTCAACAAGAAGAAATTGCAGAAGCGCACTGGTTTTCAAAAGATAACATTCCTTCTTCTCCTCGCGAAGGTTCTGTTGCATATAGGCTGATTCATGGACTTTTTTAGTGTTAAATTATAGAAGTTTCGTAAAAATTCTCATTATTGAAACTTAATTTTCATTAATATATAATGGATAAACGCTCTTTTTAGGGCAAATTTTATTTTGGTATGGTGTTTTATGACTTTATTTGAAGATTTAAAATGGCGTGGTCTTATTAAAGATATTGCCGGTACAGAAGAAGATTTACAGAAAGTGCTCGACGGTTCACCGTTTTATTTTTATTGGGGAACAGATCCAACGGCTTCAAGTCTTCATTTAGGCCATTATTCTTCGCTGTGTATGGCAAAACGCCTTGCAAATCACGGTCATCATCCGATTCTTCTTTGTGGAGGAGCAACCGGAAGAATTGGAGATCCGCGTCCAACAGCAGAACGAGAAATTATTTCTGAAGAAACTGTTAACAAAAATATTGAAGGAATCCGCAGTCAGATAAAAGCGCTTGTTCCTTCGGCAGAACTTGTAGATAATTACGACTGGCTGAAAGATTATACATTTTTAAACTTTCTTCGCGACATCGGAAAATACATCAATGTAAATTACATGCTTGATAAAGACATTATCCGTCGTCGCCTTGAAACAGGAATCACTTTTGCAGAATTTGCTTATATGCTTTTGCAGGGTTACGATTTTCTTCATCTTTTTCAGGAGAAAAACTGTATTATGCAGGTTGCTGGAAGCGATCAATGGGGAAATATCACTACAGGTGTTGATTTAATCAGAAAATGTACGGATAAAACCGCTTATGCCTTTACGATGCCTTTGATTCTCGATTCGACTGGTAAAAAATTTGGAAAATCAGAAGGAAATGCGCTCTGGCTTGATAAAGAAAAAACTTCTGCCTACGAAATCTATCAGTATCTTATAAATACAGATGATGCGAAAGTTTTGGAATATCTTAAAGTTTTCACATTCCTTTCAAAAGAAAAAATCGAAGAAATTTACAGTGAGCAGCAAAGCGCCCCTGAATCTCGAATTGCACAGAAAACACTTGCATGGGAAGTCGTAAAAGACATTCACGGTAAAATAGAAGCCGATAATGCTGTAACTGTGAGCCAGAAACTTTTTAAAGGCGATTTTGAGGGTCTTTCCGTAAAAGATATTCTTTCTGGATTAAAAGGCGTTCCAAATTTTACGCTTCAATCAGAAGAACCTTTAATCGATGTGCTTGTAAACAATAAAATTGCATCGAGCCGCCGTGAAGCGCGTGAATTTTTAAAAGGAAATGCAATTTCAATTAACGGAAAAATTTGTAGTGATGAAACTATGATGATTTCAAAAGAAATTGCCATCGAAGGAAAAATAATTATTTTCCGGCGAGGTAAAAAGAAGTATTTTATTTGTGAAGTTTAATCTTCTTGTTTTAGGGGAATCTTTTAAGATTTTGAAAGATTCCCTTTATTTTTTTTGGAAAAGACTTTTGATTTTCTTAAAAAAGTTTTTAATTGCCTTAAAGAATTTATCCCAGAATCCAGGATTTTTGAGTTTTTCAAGGCGTTTGTATCCTTCTAAAAGTTCGTCGTTTAAAAATTCTTTACGCTGATTGTTTTCTTCAAGTTCGATTTCAAGTTCCTGAACTTCTGTTAATTCTGAGAGAATATTTGCATTTATGCTTGTCCAGCCGAGCGCTTTTGCTGCTTCAAGACGCCTTTGTCCTGCAATAAGTTCGTATTTTGAATTTATTGTAACAGGATTTAAAAGTCCGTATGTTCTAAGGCTGTCTTTTAAATCTTCAAGATTTCCGAGGTCTTTTCGTATTCTGTCTTTGATTTTTATGTCTTCAATTTTTACCAGCATAAATATTACTCCATGTACGGGTTATAGTCATAATCTTCTTCTGGAATTGAAATGTCAGGCGAAGTAAATGATGTATTTCTTTCATTTGAAGATTTTCCTTCAAGGAAACCTAAATCAACTTTGAGCGGAGAAAAATCTAGACGTTTTTGAATGTTTTGACCTGACTGATAGAATTCTACCTGAAGTCTTGAGAGTGCAATTGATGAAGTTCCGCCGTTTGAATGAAGTGAACAGACTGTTGTAGGCTGTGTACCTTCGAGGAACCAGAGTTTTACGCGATCTGTACACTGCTCAGTTGGAATTTGTCCTGTTTTTTTGCAGATTTCAGCTTGAAGAACACCAGTTGGCGGTTGAGAAAAATCTTTTGGAATCATGTTTTCGCTGATGTGCGACATGTACATGCTCCATGCATCTCCTGCAAGCGTAGCTCCTGTAAGTCGTAAGCCTAAAGATTGTCCCGGTTTATCAAAGCCGAACCAGAATGCCGAAGTGTAATATGGTGTAAAACCTACTGTCCATGCATCAGCCCAGTTCTGCGTTGTTCCAGTTTTTCCTCCGGCAGGCATTCGCCATGTATTTTTTTTGTCTTCTGATTTGTATTCAAATCTGTTTTTGTATGCCCAAAGAGTTCCACCGTTGTTTACAGTCATTTCAAGGAGTTTTGTCATTACAAATGCAGTTTGCGGTGTTATAACCTGATTGTCGCCTTTTTGAGCTTCTTGTTTTCTTAGGTCTTTTTCTGGATTTAAGATGATGTTTCCATTTTTGTCTTCTACAGTTCTGATTGCAATTGGAGTAATGGCTTTTCCTTCGCTTGCAAAAACGCTGAATGCCCGTGCCATTTCTATAGGACGAACTGAACATACGCCAAGCCCAATCGGGTATCCTGGAACAAAACCTCTGTCTTGAATTTCATCGTCTGACAGCCCGAGTAAAGATGTTGCTCTGTTGATTGCATCTTCAAAACCGATTCCGTCTAAAACTTTAAGTGAAGGAATATTCATCGACCTGATTAATGCCCAGTACATAGGCACATTTCCTTCCCATTCGCCTTTGAAGTTGAGAGGAATGTAAGGCTTTCCGTCTGCTGTGTGGAATACAACTGGCGTATCGCTTATGATTGTGCTTGGAGAAAATTTTTTCGAATCGATTGCCTGCGAGTAGTAAAGCGGTTTAAATGATGAACCAGGCTGAACTTTTGCCTGAACTGCACGTATAAACTGGTTTTCACCGTCGAATTTTGAACCGCCGACTAACGCTGAAATATAGCCTGTTCCGTTTTCGATTGAAATCATCGTACCTTCGATTGTAGTTTTTTCTGATTCTTTTTTTGTTTCTGAATTTGCGCGGTTTATTATGCTGACTTTTAAATTGTCAAGTCCGCTCATCATTGAAAGAATGTCGATTATCGGGTTTATTTGATTTAAGAAAACTTGGCGGGAAATCGTTTCTGCTCTTTGCTCGCTTACTTTTATTCCAGGAAGGTTGAAAGTGAGGCTTAAAAGTTCTGTAATTGGAACATAAGTGCTGTAGTCTGAAGTAGAACGTCTTGACTTTTCTCTTTGCCAATCACGGTTTGCATTTCTGATGAAGCGTTCCATCGTTTTTTGAGCGTAAAGCTGGTGAGAAAGATTTAAAGTTGTGTTTACTGTAAAACCGCTTGTGTAGATGTTCTGGGAGCCGTAAATTAAATTTCCGAGTTCCCGCCTCACATATTCGCTGAACCATGGAGCCTTGTCATCGCGCATAAGGTATGCACTTGAACTTGTTCTTGTGTAGTCAAAATTGCTCCAGAAATCGTCAAAAGATTCATCAGACTGATTTTGAGAAATGTAGCCGTTTTCAACCATTGCGGAAAGAACATCTTTTTGTCTTTCCATCGCTCTGTTCGGGTGGTCGAAAGGATTGTAGAAAGCAGGGTTTGAAAGCTGAATTACAAGAATTGCTGCTTCTGCCGGAGTAATTTCTTCTGCGCTGTGCCCGAAATAATATTTTGATGCCGCGTTTACTCCGTAAGTTCCGCCACCGAAATAAATTTTATTAAGATAAAGTTCAAGAATCTCATTTTTTGAATAACGCCTTTCCATTTGGATTGCCCACCAGAGTTCTTTTAGTTTTCTGGTGATTGACATATCCGTTCTGTCGCAGAAAATGGTTCCTGCAATTTGCTGTGTTAAAGTTGAACCGCCGCCAAGAGATTTTCCAGTTAATTTACCAACTACGGCACGAAAAACGGCCTTAATGCTGAAACCGTTGTGGCTGTAAAAAATTCTGTCTTCGCGTGTGATTAAAGCGTCAATTACATGCTGCGGAAGTTTATTTAAAGAAATGATTTCACGCTTTTCGTCTGAAGCAAATTCTGTGATTAATTCTCCGTTTATATCAAGGAGTTTTGTTGGAAGGGCAGTGTCAAAAGAAGTTATGTATTCTGATTCTATTATATTTTTTGTTTGTGATAGAGAAAGTCCTAAAAATACAGAGAGAATAATTGTAAAAAAGAAAAATATTGAAACCCAAATAACGGTAGATTTTTTTAAATTAAACATTAATATAGAATAAAAAAATACTCTTCTTTTGTCAATGATGCTTTCTGTTTTGAAAATTCTTAAAAATTTGTGATTATAAAAAAAATGGCACGGATTGTACCGTGCCAATGCCACATCAGGCAACCGGAAACATGGGTGGGAGGGGAAAATGTTCCCGGTACTTATATTATCGCCTTATATGCTGAAAATCTTTAATATTTTTTTATTTTTTCTAAAGAATTTTTATTTAAAATTATTTTTATTTATTCTTCTGTGATTTGCAAGTCGACGGTGAGGTTGATGTTGTAAGTTTTTCCTTTTTCGATTGTCAGTGGCCGCAAAATGTCATAGTCGCCGATTTGAAACCTTAGTTTGTGTTCGCCTTCTGATATTGGAATGTTTTCTTTTGTCTCTGAATGAGGAATGTTTGTGTCGTCGATGAAAATTTTTGTGTTTGCCGGCGCTGTAATTTTTAGCATAGGGTCAAGGCTCTGGAGTTTTATTTCGATTTGCGTGTCTTTTGCCTGTTCGATGTAAATTGAACGCGTTTCGTTTCTGTAAAAATCGGACTGAATGTTTAAAGTGTGCATTCCTGTGTCTAAAAAGAGAGTTTTTGTTCCTTGTGGATAAGAAATTCCGTCTATAAAAATTGAATAAAGGTTTTCTTTTTTGTCGTAAGTTGAAATTGAAAGAGAGAGATTTCCTTTGTTTATAAGAATTGGTTTTATAGTTATTTTAAATTCTGCTTCAAAAGTTTCTTCTGGAATTCCTTTCATTGCAGGCTGAAAACGCATGAAAATCAGGTTGTTTTTTAAATTTGGAATTACATTTAGTTTTAGAGTGTTGTAAGAACCGTCTTTTATTGAGTTTGATTGCGTAAGAGGAATTAAAACATTCCATGAAAGTTTTGTTGGAACTGATGTGACAAAAAGCTTTTTTCCTGAATAGTCGATTTGAGAGGCAGAAGGCTCTGGGAGAATGTTGTCATAAATACTGAATGCAACTGAGTCCCGCCACTGTGCAACGCTTACAGGAACTGAAATTTTTAATTCTATTCCTTCAAGGTATTTTTTTTCTTGCGGAAGTAAAACTGCAATTGAATCGTTTATTCCTGAATAGACGGTTTCTTCAAAATCTGGGCTCTGATTGAGCGTAACAGGATGAAGTTTTCTTATGCGAAATGATTCTGAAAAAAACGGCAGAAAAGAGAAAAAAAATATAATGAAAGAAAAAACTTTTTTTAAATTCACTGTTTTACCTTTAATTTTTCCAGAGGATTGCTTGCTTTTCCGTCTAGCCGTATTTCAAAGTGAAGGTGTGGACCTGTTACTCTGCCGGTTTTACCAGAAAGTGCAATTTTTTGACCTAAAGAAACATTTTCTCCCTGTTTTATAAAAATTTTTGAAAGATGGGCGTAAACGCTTGTCATTTGGTTTGTGTGCCTGATGATAATGTAGTTTCCGAATGTTTCATCGTTGAATTTTATGTATTCTACGGTTCCTCTTTTGCAGGAAAAAACCGATGTTCCTTCCTTGCACGCAAAGTCTACGCCGTTGTGAATTGAATTTTTACCGGTAAATGGATCTTGTCGTAAACCGAATTCCGATGTGATTCTGATTTTTTCTAGAGGCATTCTGATTTTGTCGTCAAGGAAAAACGCTCGTGACGAAGGACTGAATCTAACTCCCGGAAGAAAATACAATTCTTTATTGTTAATAATATAACATACAATTTTTGAATTTTCCAGTAAATTCTTATTTTCGGCAAAAAGAATTGTTTCAACTGAATTTTCAGGATTTTTATTTACAAAAACTCCTTTGCACGACGGAAGAATAATTTCTTTTCCGTAAAGTAAATCGCTGTTGCTTACAAGATTGTTTAAAGTGCTTATCGTGTCGTATGGAATATTTGTGCTTGAAGCGATTTGTATGAGAGTTTCATTTTTTTTTGGTGTGTAACGGAAGAATTCCATGTAAAGTTCTTTGCTTTGAGCAAGATTTTTGTCGTTTTCTTTTACAGCCTCTGAAAACTGCCTGAAAACCGGATCTTTTGAAGAAAGTTTTTCGATTTTTGGAAGAAGAGATTTTTTTATTTCTTGTGAATTCAGAAAAAATGGTATGAAAAACAGAAGTAAAGTGGCTTTACCTTTCATTTTTTGGAATAAATCTGTTTATAAGTGTTGAGGAGATGAAAGAAAGAATTATTGACGCAAAAAGAATTAAAAAAGCAGGAATTCGTTTTTCGCTTAAAACTTCAATAACAAAAAAGATTATGCCGCATGCGACAAAAGCGATTGTCATGAAAATTTTTAGAATTTTTAATGGTTTTGTCTTAAGGCATATTTTAACGATTTTAAAAATAATCCAGAAAAAAATGAGCGAAAGTGAAATAATTGTATAGATTTTTGGTAAATTTTCTGCAAATGCCCAAAGCGGAAAAATAATAAGCGAAACTGTTGCGATGCTTATTAAAATTAACGCAAGAATGCGAAGAAAAAATATGAAATTTTGTGAAATAAAATTTTTTTTCATGCTGGTAAATAAAAGTGCTGCCTGACAATTTTTTTTATCATCAGGCAGTTTTAAAGGTTACTCTTCTGAAATTGCTTCTGAAGGGCAAGATGCTGCACATGAGCCACAGCTGATACATGATTCAGCATCAATTGTTCTTACATTGCCTGATTCTGAGATTGCTCCAACAGGACAGTCAGATTCACAGGCACCGCAGTTTACGCATTTTCCTGAGTCTACTTTGTAAGCCATAAGAACTCCAGTAAAACCCGCGTGTTTTGCTTTTGCACGGATTTTGTACGCTTTTCTTTTTATAAAAATATAAATGGAAAAACGCAAGATTCTACGGGAAGTCTGCAACGCAGATTTAATTTTTTATCCCTTAACATGTAAAATGATTTATATATAGAAGAAATTAAACACTGAAACTGATTTTGTTTAAATGTTTATTTTCTTTAAATCATTTTTATTAAATATACTCTAAATTTTTTCGGTTTGCAATATAAAAAAAAATCTGTATAATGAAATTATGACAGGAAAAGATATTGCAAAATTAATCGATCATACGCTTCTTTCGCCTCAGGCTACACAAAAAGAAATTACAAATCTCTGTATGGAAGCACAGTGTTTTTCGTTTGCTTCGGTGTGTGTAAATCCGTTTTATGTAAAATTTTGTTCAGAACTTTTAAATGATTCTCCTGTAAAAGTCTGCACGGTAATCGGCTTTCCGCTTGGAGCAAATACAACTTCTGTAAAAATTTTTGAAGCGCAAACTGCTGTAAAAGACGGAGCAGATGAAATTGACATGGTTATAAATGTCGGGAAAGCCATAGAAAATGATTTTGATTTTATTCTAAATGAAGTAAAAGCTGTCAAAGATTCTTTAAAAATTCTTGAAAGCGAAGTTTCAAAAAAAATAATTTTAAAAGTAATTCTTGAAACTTGTTTTCTTTCTGATTTTCAGATTGTTGAATGCTGTAAGGCATCTGTTTCTGGTGGAGCAGATTTTGTAAAGAGTTCAACGGGTTTTGCTTCTCCTAAATCTTCTGAAGGTCAGCTTCTTCCAAACGGAGCATCTGTTCATCATGTTCAGTTAATGTGTAAAACTGTAGGTGAAAAAATCGGAGTAAAAGCATCTGGCGGAATAAGATCCTATAATACTTTAATTCAGATGGTAGAAGCCGGCGCTACAAGAATTGGAACTTCAAGCGGCGTTTCTATTGTTCAAAGCCTTTAAGATTTAAGATGCCATAGTAAAATATTATCTTCTATAGTAAAGCCGACTTTTTGTTCATTGTACATGACTGTAAGATACGACTTTATTGTAGATGTGATTAGCGCATACTGCATAAGTTTTAAATTTATAGCATTTTTTTCGCAGACTTTTTTTACAAGGTTTTCCGTTGAAAGAGGCGATTTTTTTAATTCTTTTAAAATGCAACTTTCGGTTGAAAGAATTGCAATTTGGTTCATTTCGACAGTTTCAGAGATAGAAGAAGTAATTTCGCCGTGAGAGGGAATGTATAAGTCTGCCTTTATCTGATTTATTTTTTCAAATGAGGATAATAGTTTTTTATAGTCGATTAAAAAAGAAATCCAGTAGCGATTTATGGTTTTATAGCCTAGAAGACCGTCGCCTAAAAAGAGAATTTTTCTAGCGTTTTTTGAAGTTACAAGTACGGCAAACATTTCAAAATAATGACCCGGAAGTTCTATAAAGTTTATGTGTGTGCCATTTTCAAGAGAAAGTACTGATTTCTCTGAAATGATGTCTGTTGCTTCACATTCGTTGATTTTTAAATAATCAGTGCAGAGTTCTGGAAGAGGATTTGCGCCCCAGATTAAAAATGGATGAAGAGACGAGTTTTCAAGAAGCGGTTTTTCTTTTTTTTGAATGAAGATTTTGCAATCGGTTTTTTCTTTGAAGAATGCGTTTCCGCCTGCGTGGTCTGCGTGCGAGTGTGTATTGATTATTGCCTTTAAAGTGTAATTGCTGAATGTTTTATCGAGTTCTTCTTTTATGCGTTCTGCATCTCCGTTTGATGTTCCTGAATCTATTAAATAAATTTGATTTTGAAAATCCGTTATGACACCGACATTTGTAGGTCCTGGAATTATGTAAATGTTTTCTGCAATTTTTTCCATGTTTTTAAATATAATAGTAAATTTTGAAAAATCAAGGAAAAATTTACAAAAAAATCTGAAGATATCGTAAAGCTTTGTAAATAAAATTTTCAGCGAGTTTTAAAATGATAAACTTTGTGCGAAACGCAGGGTAGTTGCTGTAAGTTTTGTAAAATTATGAATTGAAATATGTCTTGTAAAAAATCCCCTTAAAAGTTTTTCTGCAATTTGAAAAAATTATAAGGGGATTTTATTTGAAACTTTTTTTTCACACAGAATGATTCTGAATGAAATGTTTTTGAAAAATTAGAATTCTGCGGCGGTAATTGAAACTACGGTGTAATTCTTTTTCTTTCCGTTGATGTAGAATTCTTTTGATTCGCCTTGTTTTAAGTTCAAGATTGCGTTTCCAAGCGGCGACATATATGAAAGAATTCCGTTGTCAGGGTCAGATTCCCATGGTCCAAGAATTGTAAATGTATCATCGGTATTTGTGTCATTGTTATGAAGAACGACTTTTGTTCCGAATGAAACGATTGCTGTAGTAATTGAAGCCGGATTGAAAACAATTGCTTTTCCAAGTTCTTCCTGAAGTTTTGCAAGGTCAACATTGAGTTTGTGCTGATGTTCTTTTGCTGCTTTGTATTCTGCGTTTTCTTTTAAGTCGCCTTGTTCGCGCGCTTCTGCAATTTCTTTTGCATTGGCAGGAAGTTCCACATTCTGAATATTAAAGGCTGTCTGTTGTTTTTCTTTGAGTTTTTTAGCCGTAACAAAAACTCCTTTTGGTGTAAGAGGTTTTTCTTCTGAAGTGTGGAATTTGAAACTTGGATACTTTTCAAGAATTTTGTTCCTGAGGCTGAATTTATAGTCTGGTTCAAGATCCTGAATGTCGTCGATGAGCGTATACATTCGTTTTACAGTTTCGATGTTGTCGTCTTCGAACATGTATTTTACAAGATGTCCGTCTTCAAAGAGAAGTTTTGTTGCGTTTTTATTGATTTTTTTGTTTTCTGTTGTGTTTGTATGGTTTGTGATTTCAAAGAATGTAAGCTCGATGATATTAATGAGTGTAATGAGCTGTTTTTCGTAAGAAATGCCTGAATTTACAAACCAGTCTTTTGTTCTGCATTTTTCAAAGAGGAATAAAACTGCATTCCTGTAATCGCGGTAATTTTCGAAACATTTGATGACCATTTTCTTTACTTTTTCTTCTTTACCGGCTTCGATTAATTCGTCGATTAACATTTCTTTGAGAACTGTAGGGAACATATTGATGTAAATGTCATCCCAGTCAGTAAGCATCTTGATTGCGCTGAGAAAATCTTCGCGTAAAGTAGTATTTTTTTTGTCTTTAAGGAGTTCATACATTTCGCGCGGATTTTCGATTTTGTTGAATATATCGCTGAAAGTGTATTTTACCGGGAAAGCAAACATTTTGTCGAGTGATGAAAGTTTTTGAACGATAAGGTAAGATGCAAGAACTTCTTCGTTGACTTTGGTGATGTTTTTGAGGTATGCGGTAAAATAACTGTACATTTCTGCAAAAAGATCGCTTGACTTGTCTGTTTCTTCGTTTTCGATGAATTTCATGAGGATGCAGATTCTTTCGAAGAATTGTTTTTGCGCTTTAAATTCGTTTGAAAGTTTTTCTTCTGGCGTAATTTTGTTTTCTCTTACCGTGTACATTGAAATATCGTTCGGGTTTACGCCAAAAATTGGATTTGTGTCGAGTTCTTTTTTAGCGGCTGCATTCCATGAAGTCCATTCGCCTTGAGTTAAAATAGAAGGAACCAGTTCTGCCTTTATTTTTTTGAAGTCGCAGTTGTTGTCAAAACTCTTAATGATTATTTTTAATGTTTCGACTTTATCATTTTTTACGCGTTTGTTTAAATCTTCTCGGCTGTTTGTTGCTTTTAAAACCCAAATGTGGTCTTTTGCAAGAGGAGTGAGGGCGGAAACAGCCATTTTTAAAGTCATTGTGTGGATTCCGGCTTTTTTACCAAAGTTAATCGTAAGTTCATTGTTTTGAACTTTTGTGATTTTTCCGACACCCCAATTTCTGTGGAATACAAAATGCTTTACATCAAATGAAATGTGTTTTTCAAAGTCGTTAATTGCCTGAAAAATATCCCTGTAACTCTGCGTAAGATTTGAGGCGCGGATGTATTCGTCGAGGTTTGAGTGGTTTTTGTAGTATTCGCGGTAACACTCTACGATTTCTTTTCTTGCCCAGTTGTCTTGACTGTCGAGTGTAAGAATTTCTTTTATAAGAGAGATTGCCGTTTCCCATTTCTTGTTGTCTTTGTACCAGTTGTAAAGTTCCTGAATTAAAGTCAGTGTTTTGTCGTCGCCGATTGTTTTTGCGATTTTTCGTTTTACAAGTTCGAAGAAGTCGATTTCAAGCGGAATTATAGAGATTAGTTTTGTCCATAACTCTTTTATTGCAGTCATATTTTTTGCATTTACATAGCGCAGAATTGCTTTTTTGTAATATTCAACTGCCTTTTTTGAATCCGATTCTGCTTCGTAATGTTCGGCGAGAATTTTGCAGATTTCTGCTTCAGAATAGTCGATTTTTACAAGTTTTTCGTATAAATCCCAGACTTCCGGTTTATTTTCGCTCTGATAAAGGTGTGCGAGTGTTCTGATTGCAAATTTGTTGTCTGAATCATCTTCGAGAATGCTCTGACACAAATATTCTACAACAGGCTCTTTGTGATTTTTCTCAAAAATGTCTACGAGTGTAATTAAATTTGAATTATCAAGAGTTTTCTGTTCGATTGAAATCATTCCAGAAAGATAAAGCGCGATGATGCTGTCTTTTGTGTGAGAAAGATGCTCTGTACAGATTTCGTTGATTTCTTTTGTACATGCTTCGCTTTTTGCTTTTTCCAGTAAATTTGCAAGTTCTTTGATGTTGTTGATTGTGTAATTGGAAATTGTCGCTCTTGTCCAAGTTTCTTCCTTCAGCATTGCCTGAACGGAATTGATAAGTTCTTCTGACATAAAAAAAACTCCTGTTTGTATTTGTGCTTTGTATTGACTATTTTACATATTGTTCGTATATAGACGAATCAAGAATTTTTATTTTTAGAAGCAGTTTGTCTACCTGATTTGTGTTTTCGTTTTTTTTCAGGTAAAAATCTATCAGCCAAAAATATAAATTTATTAGACGCGGAACTATCACTTCTGAATTGCTGGAAGGATTTTTGTTTTCATTTTCGAGTGCAAAAATCTCTTTTTGTATTCCGGCAATGTCTTTGGAGCCGAGCGTTCGCGTAACATTGAAAATTCCCCATAGAACTGCGTATACGGGAATCCAGCAGCATAAAACTGAATCAGGATAATTTTTTTCTGAAAGTTCGTCGATTATATCACGAATCAGACTAGAATTTAGAAAATCCAGTTCAATTTTTGACGGTTCGATAAAAAATGCTTCTCTAAAGAGAACTTTTGCACTTCTGTCATCGCCTGTAAGTGCATAACAATCTGCTAAATCTGCGAGAATGTCTGCCTGATACGGATGAAGATCATTTGCATCTGACAAGCTCTTGAAGGCATTTGGATATTCTCCAAGCTGCTTGTAACAGACGCCGATTTTTCTGAAAACTGCCGCTTTATGAATAGAATCTTTTTCTTCTTTGACTAGCAGAAAACAGTTTAATGCGAGGGAAAAAATTCCTTTTTGAAGTGCAAAAAGTGCAGGTTCAAAAATGTCGCTTTGTCTTCTGATGTAGGAAATGAAATTTTTCCAGTCAATTAAAAGCTGTTCACCTTTTAAGAACGAATCTTCTATTTTTAGCGTTGTTTTTAGATATTCGCACCAAAGATTACAGTAATTTCCTGTAAAAACAAGCTCCATGTTGTTTATGTCTGAGTAAAACAATGCAAGAAGTTCGTCATGGGCTTTGTAAGGATCTGCATTTTCGAGATGTTTAAGCGCTCGGTTTAATCCTTCTTTAGTGTGAAGTTCCATAGGCATTTTTTTTAATTATACTATTTTGAAAATTTTAGTCAATGGAATTATGATTTTTTTTAAAAAGCGGAGTAAAGTTTATATACTTAAATCAATAATATGTCAAGTAATTTTATAATATAATTTTGTTAAATTTTTTTTAGAAATATTTCTGTTAGGATTCTCTCTGAAGGCTTAAGTTTTTCGTGATGCCCTGATTTTTAAAATGTTTACAATATTAAATTCTTCTGATATTATTGAAGAAATGAATAATTTAATTCTTGCGCCGTCGCTTCTTTCTGCTGATTTTTCAGAGTTAAAGAACGCAATAAAATTAATTGAAGATAACAATGGAAAAGCCGTTCACATCGATGTAATGGACGGAATTTTTGTTCCTCAAATTTCTTACGGAGAACCTGTCGTAAAAAGCATAAGGCATCTTACTTCGCTTCCGTTTGATGTTCATCTTATGATTGAGCATCCTGAAAATCACATTGATTCTTTTGCAGAAAGCGGTGCTGACTGGATTACTTTTCATTCTGAGGCAGCTTTGCACCAGCACAGAATCGTCGAGAAAATTCATTCACTCGGTAAAAAGGCGGGGATTTCAATCTGTCCGTCAACTCCAGTGTCTGTTTTAAGCGAAATTTTGCAATATGTCGATCTTGTGCTTGTCATGACCGTAAATCCTGGTTTTGGCGGTCAGTCTTTAATTCCTTCGTGCGTAAATAAAATAAAAGAACTTAAAAAAATCCGTGAAGAATATAAATATAATTTTCTTATAAGCGTTGACGGCGGTGTAAACGAAAATACTGTTTCTTCTGTTATAGAGGCTGGAAGTGACATCGTTGTTTCCGGTTCTGCGTTCTTTAACGGAAAGCTAAAATGGAACTTCTAAAAATTTCTTTTTAGAGGGACTTTATAAATTGTTTTGAGGTTCAGATGAAAAAAATACTGACGGCATTTTTAACTTTGTTTTTTTCTCTAAATTTTTTAGTTATATCTCAGGAAAATTCTTCGTTAAGTCAGGCTTCTTGGGCGTTTGTTCAGGGAACAGAAGCGTATAAAAAAGGTGATTGGGTTTCTTCAATAACATTGTTTAAAAAAGCGCTTTCATTTAAAGAAAACGACAATGCCGACACATGGTATATGCTTATATGTGCCGAAATGTACGCTTCGGACTACAAAAACGCTTACGATGATATGGAAGTTTTTTCTTCTAAATTTCCAGAAAATCCATATTCTGCGCAAATTTTATATCAGAAAGGCAGGGCTTTGTACAATTTGGGTGAGTACGAAAAGGCAATTCTTCTTTTAAGCGATTTTTGCCATCAGTATCCTGAAAATTCTCTTTATCCGTCGGCACTTTTTTGGATTGGTGAAAGTTTTTATTCTTCTTACAATTACGATGAATCTCGCCTTATTTTTGAACGCCTTGTTAACGATTTCCCTGAAGATACAAAAACGCCTACGGCTCAGTTTCGCCTTGATTCTTTAAATCAGCGTACAAGAGAAGAAAAACTTCTTTACCTTTTAAAAGAAACTGGTGAAGAATATCTTTCCGCAAAAGAAGATTATGAGCGTCAGATGCGCATTTATGGCTCAGAAACTTCCGAAGAAGTCAGAAGGCGTATGGCAGATTTGCAAAAGAAAAATGCTGACCTTGAACTTCAGAATAAAAACCTTACAATAGAAAAAAATACTCTTCAAAAGGAAAATGATTCTCTTCAGGATAAAGTCTACGAGTCAGAAAAACAACAGGACAACGCAAGAAAAACAGAACTTACAGACAATCAGGAGAGAATAAATCTTTTAAAGCGAAAGGCAAAAACAACCCAAAATCTTTTGGATTCAAGAAAAAATCAGGAGGCAAAATAATGAATTTTAAAAAAATATCAAAATGTTTATTTTTCTTTCTGGTTGTTTTATTTTGTTCTCAAGTTTTTTCACAGACTGTAGAAGACAGCGCATCTACTGTAAATATAGAAGAAAAAGAAAATCCTTCTTCAAAAAAGAAAACTAAGACGCCGGCGAAAAAAAAATCTAAAAAATCTTCAAAAAATAAAAAAGAAGCGCTAGCTGAAAATCAAGAAAATCTTGAAAATCCTCAGGTTCTGCAAAATGCAGAAAATGTCTTAAATTCAGAAAAAGAGCAGGAAGCCGAAAAAAAATCTTCAAAAAAAACAAAACAAAAGGCTTCTTCAAAAACAAAAAAAACTTCAAAAAATAAGGGAAATCCTTTTTCACAAAAGAAAATTAATCACACTGTCGGAAATATAAAACTTTATTTAAATGGAAAACTCGGGACTTATAATATTTCTGTTTTAGATGATAAGGCAATTTCGTACAATGTTCTTGAAACTTACGACGAATGCACTTCATCTTTTTTCTCTCTTTTAATTGGAACAAAAGAATACAAACTTTCAGATAAAACAGGAATTTCTGTTGCAGCCCGGTCAACTGAAAACGGCGGTCAGCTTCTTTACTCAGTTCAGAAACTTGCGAATGTTATAGTAGATTTTTCATGTATTAAATCTGAGCCGCAAAAAGCTGAAGATATCGTTCAGGTGACAGTTTCTGTTCAGAATATTACAAAAAGGCTTGAAGCGTACGGAATAAAAGCAGTTTTGGATACTGTTTTAGGAGAACGCTTTTCTGCGCATTTTTACGATAAAGAAAAACTCATAAACTATGAACTTCAGGTTAAAAATTTTGACGATTTAAAATCGATTTCTTCAAAAAATTCAAAGGCTGCGATGGAAGTTCTTTTTGCGTGTGCAGATGCATCTTTACCGGAAGTATTTTCCCTTGCAAATAAAGATGTTTTTACGCTTCCCGGTTGGATTCCTTCTTGCGGTGACGGAAAGCCTTTTGACAGCGTGTTCTCGTATAATAATTCTGCTGTCGGATTGAACTGGTCATCTGTAAAAGTAAATCCAGAAGAAAGTTTTTCAGTAAAATTTTATATTGCGCTTTCAACTGATGGACGACCTTCTCCGGGTGAAGAATTTGTAAAACTTTATGAAAAAAAACAGGAAGAATTAAAAGAAGCAGAAAGGCTTGAACAGGAAAGTAAAGCAGATGGTGATGTTCAGAGTAAAAATGGTGCAGAAAATAATAATGTTTACAAAAATATCGTTTCTTCTGAAAGTGAAAGTATAAAAAAAGTGCCAAAACCTTCTGTTCAGGTGGAGAAAAAAACGCAAAATTCTTCTTTGCCAGAAGAAAAATCTTTGAAACCGGTTTCAAAATCTCAGCTTGACCCTGTATACATTCAAAAATTAATAGACAAAATCGAAAAACTTGATCCGAACAGCACTCTTGAACGCAGTGAATTTCTTCTTTTAAATGATGAGTTAGATTCCATTATCGAAGCATTGGAGAAAGAAAATGCCTCAAGATAGTCTATCGTTTGCAAAAAAACTGATGAAACGCAGAAAATTCTCAAAAGCGGTGCTTCTTCTTGAATCGCATGAACAAAATTATGAGAATAATTTCGATTTTTATCTTAAACTTGGAATTTCTTATCTTTATCTTGGCGATTACGGTTCTGCTTCTTCAAATTTCCAGAAAGCGCGGCGTATAAAAATGTCTGATATTTCGCTTCTTTTGGGGCAGGCTGTTTTGTATTTGCGCAGGGGAGATACTGAAAGGGCAATTCAGTATTATATGGAAATTCTTGAATACGACCCGCAGAATAAAGTTGCCCTTGATGCAATGGAATTTATCCGTAAAGACGGCGATTATTCTACGATTTGCAGTTGGGTTGATTCCGGTAAAATCGAAAAATTTTTTCCTCCAGTCGGTATTGCGCCTTATAAAATTTTAAAAATTGTCGTTCCCGTGATTGCGGCATGTCTTGGCGGAATTTTTGCGTTCAGTTTAAGTTTTCAAGAACAGCCGGTTTCTGATGGACGGGCAGATTTGTCGTATCTTGAACTTACGGCAATAGACAAAAAAGACATTATCGATAAAAATTCCTCTTCATCGTATAAAGTCGTTCTTTCATCTTCCCAAATAGAAAAAACATTTGATAAAATTTTCACATATTATAATGACGGACGCGATAATGCCTGTCAGATTGAAATAAACAGAATTTTAAATTCTAATGCTTCTTTTGCGGTAAAACAGAAAGCCCGAAATATTATGGATTACCTTGAAATTCCTGATTTTACAACGCTCAAGGATGTTCCGACTTTTTCACAGGTAAACGAAAATCCGTTTTTGTATCTTGATTGCTGGATAAACTGGAAAGGCAGAATTTCAAACGCTGTTCAGGGTGAAAATTCTTTTGATTGCGATTTTCTTGTGGGTTATGAAGATTTAAAAAAAGTTGACGGAGTTGTTCCTTTGAGGTTTGCTGAATCACCTGAAATTTTAATAGACCAGCCGCTGGAAGTTCTTGCAAAAATTTCTGATGATTTAGGAAAAATTTATCTTGAGGGAAGGGCAGTTCATCAAAATGCAAAAAATCTTGTAAATCCTTAAATTTTTTTGTAAATTTTTTGCCGAAAGTGAAAAAAAACGGATATATAATATATGCAGGGTAAATTTTATTCTGCCTGTGGGAATTTTACCCATTAGATTTCATTCCAGGAAGGGTGATAAAATGAGTTCAGAAAAATCTACAACTTTGGAAATGTCTGAAAAGTTAAAGGCATTGGAAGCGGCCAGACTTCAGATTGAAAAGCAGTACGGTGCAGGTTCTCTTATGAAACTTGGTACGCACACAAATGCTGCTGGAATCGATGTAGTTCCGTCTGGTTCTATTATGCTTGATGAAGCGCTTGGAATCGGCGGTTATCCACGCGGGCGCATTATAGAAATGTATGGTCCTGAAAGTTCGGGAAAAACGACTTTAGCGTTGCATGCAATTGCAGAAGCGCAGAAACTTGGCGGAATTGCAGCGTTTGTCGATGCAGAACACGCTTTGGATCCTGTTTATGCTAAAAATCTTGGTGTTAATATCGATGAATTATGGGTTTCTCAGCCGGATTGCGGTGAGCAGGCTTTGAGTATTACAGAAAATCTTGTAAGAAGCGGTGCTGTTGATATTATCGTTGTTGACTCTGTTGCGGCTTTAACTCCTCAGAAAGAAATCGAAGGAGATATGGGCGATGCTCAGATGGGAATTCAGGCAAGGCTTATGAGTCAGGCTTTGAGAAAATTGACTGCGATTATCGGAAAAAGTAACTGTATTGTTATTTTTATTAACCAGATTCGAATGAAAATCGGTGTAATGTTTGGAAATCCTGAAACTACAACTGGTGGAAATGCTTTGAAATTTTATACTTCTGTCCGTCTTGAAATCCGAAGGGTTGAAACAATTGATGGAAAAGGTGATGAAGAGGCTTTAGGAAACAGAGTCAGGGTAAAAGTTGTAAAAAATAAAGTTGCTCCTCCGTTCAGAAAAGTGGAACTCGATATTTATTTCGGAAAAGGAATTAATAAATATGCAAGTCTTCTTGATTCTGCTGTAAAACATGGAATAATCGATAAAAAAGGTGCATGGTTTACGCAAGGCGATGTAAAAGTCGGTCAGGGACATGAAAATGCTGTTGCGTTTATTGAACAAAATCCTGAATATGCAAAAAAAATCGAAAAACAGTTAAGGGATTTGCTTTTCCCAGGTCAGGTTTTAAAAACTAAAGAAGGCGTTCCTGTCGTTTCTGAAGAAAAAACTTCTTCAAAGAAAAAAGAAGTAAAATCGGATTTTGATGACAAAAATGAATCTGAAAAATCTGATGATTCAAAAAATCCTGTAGAAGTCAGCGAAGATACGGCACTGTTTTAAGGCGGTTTTGCTTTGAAAAAAGTCATTTTAGGTTTAGGTTCAAACAGAAATTACAACGGTTTAACTTCTCTTCAGATTCTTTCAAAAGCGTGTGCTTCTCTTTCTGAAATTTTAAGTTTTATCACCCTTTCTTCTGTTTATATCTCTAAACCTATGTATTATGAAAAACAAGACAATTTTTATAATATGGCTCTTTCGGGTTTTTTAGATGATGCTATTCTGCCTGAAGTCCTTCTTGAAAAAATTCACTTAATAGAAAAAGAATTTGGTCGTAATCGTGAAAAAGAAATCAGAAACGGTCCGCGTTCTTTAGATATTGATATTGAATATATCGAAGGGCTTTCTTTAAATACAGAAAACTTAAAAATTCCGCATCCAAAAATAAAAGAAAGGGCATTTGTTTTAGTTCCTGTGCTTGAGATTTTAGATAAAACTGCCGATGAAAAATTAATGGAAGAATTTTCTTCATATTTGCAAAATCTTCCAGATGCGAAAGATCTTGTAAAAATTTGATTTTAGGGTCTTCTGCTAATTTTTCAAGGCGGTAAAATATGAATGAAAAATCTGAAAAAAATACTGGTTCGGGTGAAAATCAGCCAAAAGAAAATAAAAAAAGGTCTTATGTTGCAGGTCAGTTTGAAGGTCCGCTTGATTTGCTTTTGTATCTTGTAAAAGAAAGTGAAATAAACATTTACGATATCCCGATTGCAGAAATCACGGAACAATATCTTGATTATCTTGATTATGCAGTTCAAACTGATTTGTCGGATTTAAGCGAATTTTATAAATGGGCGGCGAAACTTCTTGAAATAAAAAGCCGTATGCTTTTGCCTGTTGAAATTGAATACGAAGATGACGAAATGGAAGATCCGCGTCTTGAACTTGTTGAAAAACTTATTGAGTATCAAAAGTTTAAAAAACTTACAGAATTAATGGAGCAAAAAGAAGAAACTTCTGAATGGAGCTTTGAACGAAATAAAATTCAGCGTGTTCTTCCGTTTGAAGAGGGCGAAAATCAGTGGGAACAGGTCGACACTTGGGAACTTTTGCAGCAGATGCAGAAACTTTTCAAGAATATGGTAAGTCAGTATTCTGACAGCACAATTCTTGACATGTACGAAGAAATCAGCGTCAATGAAAAGATTACGCTTATGAATGAACTTTTCGAAAAGAAGAACGAGTGTCTTTTTACTGATTTGATTACGCGTGAAGGAAACGAAATGGATATTATCTGTGCGTTTATGGCAATTTTGGAAGCGGTAAAATTTAAAATGATAACGATTATGCAGAATAAACTGTATGGAAATATAAAAATCTGTAAAAGAATCGACGGAAATCAGAATTTTAATAATTTTGAAATTACAATTGACAAAAAAGAAAGCGTAAATGCAATCTAAAAACCGTCTTAGACTTATTTTTTATAGGGGCTTTATTGATTATGGAATTTGAAACTGAATCTGCACTTGTTGAGGCTGTTTTGTTTTTGGAAAGCGAACCTGTAAGTGAAAAACAGATTGCTTCGATTTCTTTACTTTCTGAAGAAGTCGTAAAAAAATGCCTTGAAATTTTAACTGAAAAATACAAAAAAAATGATTCGGGAATTGAACTTGCGATGATTGCAGGCGGTTGGGTTTTAACGCCAAAGCAGAAATTCTGGGCGGTTTTAAAAGAAAAATACGGTGAAAAAAATTCCGGGCGTCTTTCAAAATCTGCGCTTGAAACTCTTTCAATAATTGCTTATTCTCAGCCTATTACCCGCGGTGAAATTGAAAAAATTCGCGGTGTAAGTGCAGATAATATGATAAGAATTCTGCTTGACCGTAATTTTATTAAAGAAGTCGGTCGAAAAGATGTTCCAGGGCGTCCGATTCAGTTCGGTACTACAAAAGAATTTTTAAAATTTTTCCATTTAAACAGCATCTCAGAGCTTCCGCGCCTTGATGAAAATGAAGAACAGAGGTTTGAACTTGCAAGATAATTCAGAAAATAACGGTTTAATAAGGTTACAGGTTTTTCTTTCGCATTGTGGTGTTGCAAGCCGAAGGGCAAGCGAGCAGATTATTCTTGATTCTAGGGTATCCGTGAATGGAAAAATAATTACATCGCTTGGAACAAAAGTTTCTTATGATGATGAAGTTTTAGTCGATGGAAAAAGAATTTTCCCGGAAGAAAAAAAACGCTATATTCTTATGTATAAGCCGAAAGGTTATGTCTGTTCAAGTAAAGATGAAAGAGGTCGGCTTTGTGCACTTGATCTTTTGAGCGAAAAATATTCTGAACGCCTTTATAATGTTGGACGGCTTGATATGTTCAGTCAGGGACTTTTGATTTTTACAAATGATGGTGACTTTACTTCAAAACTTTCTCATCCGTCAAGCGAACTTGAAAAAGAATATATTGTAGATTCAAGTCAGGATTTGCCCGATGACCTTGCAGAAAAATTTGAAAAAGGCATAAGGGTAGAAGGCGTTTTTTATAAATGTAAACAAGCGCAGAAAATCAAACCGCGCAGAATGAGAGTTATTCTTATAGAAGGAAAAAATCGTGAAATCAGAAAAGTTTTTTCTTCTGAAAATGTGCATATAAGGCGTCTTGTAAGAATCAGAATCGGAAATATTAGCGCAGGAAATATGAAGCCGGGTGATTTCAGGGAACTTACAGAATCTGAAGTTTCTTCGCTTTTAAATCTGTGTCTAAAATAAATAAATTTTTTATGAAAGTAAGAATAAATTGTTAGAAATTAAATATAGATAAAAAACTGCGTTGCAGATATCGCTTATTGAACTGTTCGCTTTTAAGAGCGCTAAAAGTCATTCTTAAAACTTGTATTTTATTAATTGACTTTTATGGGAGGAAAAATGATTATTGCTATTGACGGACCTGCGGGAACTGGTAAAAGTACGATTGCATCGATAATTGCAAAACGATTGAACATCACTTATTTGAATAGTGGAAGTTTTTATAGAGGACTTACTCTTTCAATGTTAAAATCTGGAATAGATTTAAAATTTGATAAAAATGACGAAGCAAAAATAGTTGAATTTTGTAAAAAACAAAATCTTTCTTACAAAAATGGGCATCTTTTTTTAAACGGTGAAGATGTAGAGGATTTTCTTCACGATGATTCTGTCAGCAAAAATGTTGCGCAGGTTTCTGCTATTGTTGAAATTCGGCATCTTGTAAACGAAAAAATGAAAGAAATTACTGAAAGCCTTGATATTATCTGCGAAGGTCGTGATATGACAACTGTTGTTTTTCCGAATGCAGAATATAAATTCTATCTTGATGCATCTCTTGATGTTCAGGCTCAAAGGCGGTTTAATCAGGGGGTTAGCAAAATGTCCCTTGAAGAAATAAAAGAATCTATAAGAAAACGGGACGAAATCGATAAAAATAAAAAAGAAGGTTCATTAAAAATCGCTTCAGATGCAAAGTATATTGATACTAGTAACTTGACCATAGAAGATGTTTGTGAGATAATAATATCACAAATTCATAAATAAGGGTTTACAATGGAAGAAATGGAAGTGGAAAAGGAAGAAGCTCAGAACTCTAAGGGCAATTTCCAGACACAATTAGAGGAATCTCTGAACAACTTTAACAATCCTGAAGAAGGACAAACTGTAGAAGGAATCGTAGTGCAGGTAACTGACGAATATGTTTTCCTTGATGTCGGTTGTAAGTCAGAGGGTAGAATTCCTTTAGCTGAGTTCAATGGCAATGAGCCGGAAGCTGGGGAAAAAGTTCAAGTATTTTTAGTTAAGAAATTCGGACGCAACGGGCCTGAAATTTCTAAGACAAAGGCAGATGCCAAACGCCTGTGGAAAGATATTTCTGCGGCATTCAAGGCAAAAACTCCTGTTTCAGGCGTAATTCGCTCTTGTACAAAAGGCGGATTCGATGTTGATTTAGGTGGAAACATTCATGCTTTCCTTCCTATTAGTCAGACTGATACACAAAAAGTTGAAAATCAGGAATCGTTTGTCGGTTTGAAAAGCGAATTTTTGATTGATCGGCTTTATCTTGATTCAAAAGCAAATGTTGTAGTTAATCGCCGTCGTTTACTCGAAGATCAAATAAACGAAAAACGCGATGCATTCTTTAAAAATACACAAATTGGTGACACTGTAAAAGGTGTTGTAAAAAGTTTTACAAGTTTCGGCGCTTTCATCGATTTAGGTGGTTTTGACGGACTTCTTCATATCAATGATATGAGCTGGGGTCATGTAACTCGTCCTAAAGATTTTGTAAAAAAAGGTCAGGAAATCGAACTTAAAGTAATCCGCCTTGATCCAGAAGAAAAACGTATTAACCTTTCATTAAAGCATTTTACAGAAGATCCGTGGATGCACTTTGAAGAAAAATATAATGTTGGTGATGTCGTTGCTGGAAAAGTTACAAAACTTACTGATTTCGGCGCTTTCATCGAACTCGAAGATGGAATCGAAGGTCTTGTTCATATAAGCGAATTCTCTTGGACAAAGAAAATCAACAAACCGTCAGATATGGTAAAAGTTGGTGACGAAATCAAATGTATGATTCTCGGATACGACATTCAGGCTGGAAGAGTTTCACTTGGTCTTAAACAGACAACAGAAAATCCTTGGGATTCTATTTCAGAAAAATATGCTCCTGGAACTTTAGTAAACGGAAAAGTCGTAAAAATCGCCCAGGTTGGTGCTTTTGTTGAACTTGAAGAAGGAATAGACGGATTTTTACATGCAGATGACATTTCATGGACAAAAAAAGTAAAATATCCTGGAAGCGAGTTAACTGTAGGTCAGGAAGTTCAGGTTGTAGTTCTTGAATGTGATGCAGAAAATCATAAGATTAAAGTTGGTTTAAAACAGGCAACAGAAAATCCATGGAAGATTTTTGCAGAAAATCACAAACCGGGAACAACAATGGAAGGTGAAATTTCTTCTATTACAGATTTCGGTGTATTTGTAAAAGCTGGTGAAGGAATCGAAGGTCTTATCAACAAGGCAAACTTAAGCGAAGACCGTGATACTCCTTTTGAAGAAGCTGTAAAAAAATACAATGTCGGTGATAAAATTAATGTTTTCGTTGTTGATGTAAATGTAGAAAAAGAAAAAGTTTCATTCTCTGTACGTGAATTTAAACGCAGACAGCAGCGTGATGAAATTTCTCAGTACATGTCAGCAAGCAACGATACTGATGACGGACCGTTTACAATCGGAAATTTCATTCAGTCACAAAAAAACGATTAGTCGGATGGTGAGATTTTAATGAATAGCAAAACTTTAGCCGATCTAAAGTCATTTCTTGAAATCTCATCGTTGATTAGTTTAAAATGTGATAACGAAGAAGATTTGCTTTCTGTTTTTATGCAGGAAGCAATGAAAATCGTCAACTCTGAAAATTCTGTTTTTATAGAATTGAATCGTTTTACAAATAAACTTGAATGTCGTTTTGCAGCAGGTGAAGCTCTTTTAAAATACAAAGGGCGGTTCTTAGAAAAAAAAAGCGTTGCGCTTCGGTGCATTGAGTGCCAGCATTCCATAAATTTAATGAATGTTTTCGGAAATGTAGATTTGTCTTATGCAAAAGAAAATCTGCCGGATTTTAAAATCGATTCAATGCTTTCTATTTTAATTCGGGATTCTGAGCATACTTACGGAATTGCAGAATTTTTCAATAAAATTGATTCACAGGCTTTTACAATCGATGATTTAAAAGCGGTTGAATTGATTTCTGGTTCTTTGATTGCAGCATTTAAAAATTGTGAAAAGTTTAAGGCTCTTCGTGCTGAAAACGAGCGTTTTACAGAAAATTCAACAGAAAAACCTGACTATAAATTTCATAATTTTGTATATTCAAGTCCTGTGGTAAAGAATCTTCTTGAAGAAGTAAAAATTGTTGCACATGGAAATTCAACAGTTTTGATAACTGGCGAAAGCGGTGTAGGTAAAGAACTTTTTGCTGAACAGATTTATTTAAACAGTTCAAGAAAAGGAAAACCGTTTGTCCGTGTAAACTGTGCATCTCTTTCTCCGACTTTAATTGAGAGTGAACTTTTCGGGCATGTTAAAGGTTCGTTTACAAATGCTGATTTTGACAGAAAAGGTCGTTTTGAAGTTGCGGATGGAGGAGTTCTTTTTTTAGATGAGATTGGAGAATTACCTTTAGAATTACAGTCAAAACTGTTGCGGGCAATTCAGGAGCGTAAATTCGAAAAAGTCGGTTCGTCAAAAACAATCAGCGTTGATGTGAGGCTTATTGCAGCAACTAATAAAAATCTTGAAAAAATGGTTCGAGAAGGCAAATTCCGTGAAGACCTTTTTTACAGGCTTAATGTCTACAATTTAAGGATTCCGCCGCTTGCTGAACGACCTGAAGATATAGATAGTTTATCAGAATATTTTATGAGAAAGTATGCAGAAGAATCTAATAAGCGTTTTAAAGGCTTCAGTGATTCTGCAAAGCATCTTCTTCATTATTATACATGGCCTGGAAATATCCGTGAACTTGAAAATGCAGTTGCAAGGGCGGTTATTGTCGGGAAAGAAAATTATATTTCTGCTGATGATCTTCGGCTTCAGATAGAAAAAATAGAAAATAGTTCTGATTTTGCCAGGGATAGTGCAGAAAATTATGCCAGTTCTGATGATAAAACATTAAAGTCGGCTCTGGATAATTTTAAAAAAGCGTACATTACAAGAATTCTCAAAGAGAATAATTGGAATCAAACTAAAACTGCAAAAATTTTAGATATTCAGCGAACTTATGTTTCAAGGCTCATGAATGAACTGAATATTCGCGATAAATGAAATGGGGGATAAAATGGAAAGTCCAAAATTTGAAAAAACTTCACAGGCAGAAAAAGTTGCTTTATTTCTTGAAAAATGGAGGACTGTATTAATTGTCGTTTTTGCTTTGGTGATTGCCGTTATAGTCGGTGTGTCAATTTTTAATGCAGTTCATTCTTCAAACGATAAAGCAGTTATTGGAGAAGTTGATAAAATTGCTTATGAACTTACAGAAAATTCTGCTAAGCTTTCTTCTGAAGAACTTGAGGTTCGCCGTGAAAACGCTCTTTCAAAATTAAAGCCATATCTTTCAAAAGGTTGTGTTGGCGGTTCTGCTGCAAACAGACTTCAGGCAGAAATTCTTTATTCAAAAAAAGATTACAAAAACGCATCTGAATATTATCTTTCAGCTGCAAAAAAGAATAGTTCAGCTTACACCTGTCCGCTTGATTATTATAATGCCGCTTCATGCTTTGAAACTCTTGAAGATTATGAAAATGCTGCAAAATATTATGAAAAGGCAGCAGAATTTAAAGAATATATTCAGGCTGAACGCGCTTATTTCAGTCTTGGCCGTGTAAAAGAAGCTTTAGGTGATGTTGAAGGTGCAAAAAAAGCGTATACTTCCCTTGTTGATAACTTTGCATCAGGCGAATGGACAAATCTTGCAAAATCTCGTCTTATTTTTTTAGGACAAAATCAATAAAAAAATAAAATTATGGCAGCAGAAAGAAGTTTAAGTTTTTTTATATTAAAAATTTTCTTTTTTTTATGCTGTCTTTTTGGCTTTACAGCGTGTGGTCTTGATGAATTTTATGAACTTGACCCGCCTGTAAGGTGCAACAATCAGCCTGATTCAAACACAGAATACGCAACACGATATTTTGAATTTACAACGAATGAAACTGGCGAAAATAATAAAAATTACATAGACTCTTCTTCTTCCTTTAAATTCCTTGGAACTGCAATCTACTATAAAATCTATAATAATCTTTCAACAATGGATTCTGATATTACATCGATTTCAACTTTAATAAATTCAACAAACTATTCAAATGCGGTAAGTAGAATCAGGGAAACTCTTTCGTATCAGGAACTTGGAACTGTAAAAATTGAAAACTCTCAGCGAAAAGAAATTTCGACAAATCCTTTGATTTCTGCGCAAGGTAAAAATCGTACTGTTTATATAAGGCTTACAAATTATCAGGATACAAAAGAATTTTCTGCAAGAATTTTAATAGACAAGGAACCGTTAAAGGATGGGGATTTTGAACTTTATCCTTCAAGAAGTGGTTCAAACAAAAGTTTTGATTTTGGACGGACTGAAGACGACAAGGAAGTGAATGTAGAGCCTTCTCAAGGTGATGTTGATTTTGTAAGTGGAACTTTTACTGAACCTGACAACAAAAAATATTATGTGAATATGTATGCAATTGCTGTCGGTCGTGATACGACTTATACAAATTATTACAGCAATGCCCTTCATCTGGGAAGCGTTTCAATTACTGCAACTGAAGAAGATAACTAATTCTACGATTATTTAAAATTATTGCTTTTAATGAGAACTTGCTTTATAATTTTAAAAGATTTTAGGATTCTGGAGTTAGAGATGAAACGAAGTTTTAATATAGTTTTGGTTCTTTTTTCTGCATTTATGTTTTTTTCATGCGGGTCTACAAAAAAAATTGCTCCAAAGGCAGAACTTTTCAGTAATGTTTGGGTCGACAATTCAAAGATGAGCGCTCAGGATTGCGGAAAATTTTATACTTCTCCAGAGCTGGGGCGTTTTTCTTCAATCGAGGTAGAGTTTAAAAAGACAAGTGGAAGTGAAGCTGGAACTTTCGGGCTTGTGTTCGATTATTCTTCGCAAAAAGACGGAATTTGTTCAGACTATATACGCTTTGAAATTAATACTTTAGGTGAATACGCAATTTATTCTTTCGACGGAACAAAATATAAAGATTTTGTGGATTCTAGTGTGGAAGGAACGGCGTATTTTTCAAAATCTTCTGCAATTGTTCAGGGACTTTCTTCACTTAATACGCTCAAAGTTGATTTTCAGGACGGAACATACAGTTTCTTCATAAACGGAACAAAAGTTTTAGACAATGTCAAAAGTGCTTCAGATGCTAAAAAAGGTTTTATGGCATTTTTCAGTGTTGCAAAGCCAGAAGAAGAATCTCTTCCAGATACGCCTGTTTCCGTTTCATACCGAATTGTAAATGCAGCACGATAATTAAAATTGTCTAAAATTACTCTTTTTTTAAGGCTTTTAGCATTATAGACGATTCTGATAGGGAATATTTTATAATGCGGAAGATTTATTCTTATTTTTAAATCAACTTGTACAAATATAGAAAAAAATATATATTTTCTTATTAAGGAACAGTTTGTTTTGCGGCTGTTCCAATATTTTTTTTGCAGGTTTTGTTATGATAGTTATGAAATTCGGCGGTTCGTCCGTTGCAAATGCTGAAAGAATTAAACATGTTGCCTCGATTATAAAGGCATATAAAGAAAAACGCCCAATTGTAGTTTTAAGTGCGATGGGTGATACGACAGATCATCTGCTTGAAGCGGCAGACCTTGCTGTTTCAGGTGTTGTCGATGTAAAAGGAGTTGCAAAGCTTCACGAAGAAACGGCTTTAACTCTTGGCGTCAACATCGATACAATCAAGGCGCTTCTTGACGAGTTAAAGACTCTCCTTACAGGAATTTCGATGTTAAAAGAAATAAGCAAAAGATCTCGTGATTATCTTGTTTCTTTCGGTGAAAGAATGTCTGTGAGAATGATGGCAGCCTATTTAAAAAGTGAAGGAATTGATGCAAAATTTTACGATGCGTGGGATGTCGGTTTTGTAAGCGATTCAAATTATATGCAGGCAGAACTTCTTGAAGAAACCTGGAACAATATTCCAATTCATCTTGATTCATATAAAAATGGCGAAGATAACGCAATTCCAATTGTTACAGGTTTTATCGCAAAAGATAAAAAAGGAATTATCACAACTTTAGGACGCGGTGGTTCAGATTTGACTGCAACAATGATTGGTGCTGCCTTAAAAGCTGAAGAAGTTCAAACATGGAAAGATGTAGACGGAATTTTAACTACAGACCCAAGAATTGTAAAAGAAGCGAAAACTGTTCCTGAAGTAACTTACGAAGAGGCTCAGGAACTTGCAATGTTTGGTTCACAAGTTCTTCATCCTAGGTCTATGGTTCCTGTAAGAAAAAGCGGAACTCCAGTTCGGGTAAAAAATTCTTATAATATTTCAAGCAGCGGAACTATAATCGTTGAAAAACATTCTGGAAAAGTTCCTCCTGTCTGTGCAATTACTTCTGTAAAGCATGTTCAGGTCATCGATATGGTTTCAAACCGAATGCTCGGTGCGTGTGGATTTTTAGCGCATATTTTTAATAATTTCTTAAAATGGAATATTTCAATCGATGTAATTGCAACTTCAGAAGTTTCTGTTTCCTGCACAGTAAGTGGAAAAGAAAAACTTGACGGTCTTGTAGAAGATTTGAAACGGGCATGTGATGTTACAGTTCGTTCTGAAAGAGCCATTGTAACTGTAATTTGCGATGTTGAACATTCTTCTGCAATTCTTGCATCCGGTTTCGCTTCTTTAAGCGATGAAGGTATAAATGTTCAGATGATAAGTCAGGGCGCTTCAAAAGTAAACATCAGTTTTATCGTCGATGATTCAGAGGCAGACAGAACTGTTCAGATTCTTCATAAGGCGTTCTTTGCATAAATCTAAAATTTAGAAAAATAAATTTCAGTTTTCTGGGAAAAAAAACGAGGAAAAAATATGAAAATTGCGTTAGTCGGTTACGGAAAGATGGGGCACATAATAAAAAATTGTGCAGAATTGTTGAATCATGAAGTTGTATGCACTGTAGATGTTGTTTCAGAAGATGCGAGCGTAAAAATTAATTCAGGTGACACAGAATCTTTAAAAAGGGCTGTAAAATCAAGTGGCGCAGAAGGAATTATCGAATTCAGTCATCCTTCATGCGTTATTGAGAATATCAAGGCGCTTCTTCCTCTTTCACTTCCAATTGTTGTTGGAACTACCGGCTGGAACGATAAATACGATGAAATAAATAAAGCGGCTTCTGATTGTGGTGGAATTATAATGACTTCATCAAATTTTTCAATCGGCGTCAATATGCTTTTGAAAATTGTTGAAGAAGCTGTAAAGATTATGGAGCCTTGGAATGAATACGACATTGCAACTTGGGAGGCTCATCACAATCAGAAAGCAGACAGTCCGTCTGGAACTGCCATCACGATTGCAGAAACAATTTTAAAAAATACAAAAAAGAAAGATAAACTTGTTTTTGATGCATTCCACGAAAAACCAAAGGCAAATGAACTTCATGTTTCTTCTACGCGTTTAGGTTATGTTCCGGGAACTCACACTGTTATGTTTGATTCTCCTGCAGATACAATAGAAATCACTCATAGGGCAAGAAGCCGGGAAGGTTTTGCATACGGTGCAGTTCATGCGCTTGAAAAACTTTCTGACGGAATAAAAAATGGAAACCTTTCAAAAGGCCGGCTTTATTTTATGAACGATTTGTTCTAAGTTTAAATGTGACTTTGAAAGTTTGAATTAAAATTTTTGCTTGTCTTTTTTGTTAAATTAGCATAAAAACTGAAGCGGAAAGTAAAATCGGTAAGGCTAATGTGAAAAGAAATGTGCGGAAAAAAGAAAAACGCGCTGAAAAATCCTTTAGCCTTTCTGCAACTTCAAAAAGAAATGAAATTAAAAGAATAAAAGTTCCTGCAAAGAAGAGAATGGAATAAAGCGTTTTGTCAAAAATCAGCGTAAGGAGCGCAGAAAAATTTAATACAAATGAAAACAGAAGTTTTGCACTGTCAAAGAATAAAAGAGGCGTAACCGATTCTTTTTTTACCGATGTTACATTGAAGATAATGAAGAGTGACAGAACTGAAAGCAGAACATAAAGAGTTATTGTAAGTAAAAATGCAATTCCTGAAATTTTTGTAAGCCTTATTGAAGGTAAAAAAAGTTTAAAAAGTGCTGCAAGTGAAAGAAGAATTAAAATATTTCCAGTGTATTTGAAAGAATTTTTTGTTCCGTCTTGTGTAAATGAAAAACCTGTGAGCGAAAGAATTAAAAATGAAAGTGTAATGCGCATTAAATTCCGTGAGTTTGGAAGAAAAAAAATTATTATTGCTGTAAAAGAAAGCAGAAGAAAAGAACTTTGAAGGATTTGAAATATTTTTTTAAGCTTTGCGTTGTTTTTAAAAGAAAAAATTGAATTTAAAATAAAGAACACAAGATAAAAGAGTGTCAGACTTAGAAACACATAGAACAATATTGATGACATAAAAACCTCGTTTTGAAATTATATCATATTTTTTCACATTGGCAATCATAAACAAAAGCGAATAAAATTTCCTCTGGGTTTTCGGGGGGGGCTTTTTGACATATTTAAAAAAAATGTCAATATGAGAATATAATTAATTGAAAAATTCTTATGATTTATTTATAATTGCAACGATAAGTTTACTCTGGAAATTTAGTTTCTGGAGTTTCCTTTAATTTTTGATGCCAGTATAAAATCTAAAAGATTTTTAAATCCGGAGGCTATATGACAATTTCTGAGATGTTAAGTCAAAGTGGACTTTTGACTTTATTGGGAATGTGTGTTGTATTTGCATTTTTAATTATTATGATTTTAGGAATGAATCTGCTTCACGCTGTGATTCATGCTTTAAAACTTGATAAAGATGCAAAGCCAGAAGTAAAAACTCAAAGTGCAAAACCTGCTCCTTCTGTAGTTTCTTCTAGTGTAAAAACCGATAATAATGCTGTTATCGCTGCTATTGCGGCTGCAGTTTATGAAAAAGAGTCAATTTAATAATTCAAGAGGTTAGTTTATGGCAAAAGTTGGAATTTCAGAACTTGTAATTCGTGATGCACATCAGTCGCTTCACGCAACTCGTATGACTACTGCTGATATGCTTCCTGCATGTTCTATGCTTGATAAAATCGGCTATAAATTTGTTGAAGGCTGGGGTGGAGCAACTTATGATTCCTGCATTCGATTTTTAAATGAAGATCCTTGGGATCGACTTAAAAAGCTTCATGCCGCAATGCCGAATTCAAAAATAATGATGCTTTTAAGGGCTCAGAACCTTCTTGGATATCGTCATTACGCAGATGATGTTGTAGAAAAATTCGTTGAAATTGCTGCAAAAAATGGAATTGACTGTTTTCGTATTTTTGATGCCTGTAACGATCCTAGAAACATGGAATGCGCTACAAAAGCGGCAAAAAAAACTGGAAAACATGTTCAGATGGCAATTTCTTATGCTGTAACTCCTTTCCATACAACAGAAAAATATGCAGAACTTGCAAAAACTTACGCAGATTTTGGCGCTGATTCAATTTGTATTAAAGATATGTCAGGTCTTTTAAAACCTTACGATGCGTATAATCTTGTAAAAGCAATAAAAGCAAAATGCGATTTACCGGTAGAAATCCATTCTCACGCTACAACAGGTCTTTCTGTTGCAACTTTGCTTAAAGCTGCAGAAGCCGGAGCTGATATTCTTGATACTGCAATTTCTTCTATGTCAATGGGAACAAGTCATTCGCCTACAGAAACCGTAGTTGAAATGCTTAAAGGAACAGATTTAGACACTGGACTTGACACAAAAGCCCTTCTTGAACTTGCAGCATATTTCAGGGAAGTGAGAACTCATTATTCTTCTCTTGAATCTAAATTCCTTGGAGCAGATACTAGAATTTTACTTTCTCAGGTTCCAGGCGGAATGCTTTCAAATCTTGAATCTCAGTTAAAACAGCAGGGTGCAGGAGACAAAATGGACGCTGTTCTTGCAGAACTTCCAAAAGTTCACAAAGATGCAGGTTATGTTCCTCTTGTAACTCCAACTTCTCAAATTGTAGGAACTCAGGCTGTAATGAATGTCCTTATGGGACCTTATAAAGTAATGACTCAGGATTTCAGAAATCTTATTACAGGAAAATTCGGAAAACTTCCTACAGATGCAAATCCAGAATTAGTTGCTCAGGCATTAAAACAGAACGGTATGGAAAAAGTTATGACTTGCCGTCCTGCAGATGAGATTAAACCTGAATGGGATAAAATGGTTGAAGAGGCAAAAAAAGCCGGCGGTAACGGGTCTGATGAAGATGTTTTAACTTATGCAATGTTCCCAAATGTTGCACCAAAATTCTTTCAAGAAAGGTCAAAAGGACCAGTTGATGCAAAAACTGCATTTGCTGCAAAACCTGTTGAAAGCGCTCCAAAATCTTCAAATGGCGGTTCTTATTCAATTACGGTAAACGGTGTAGGTTATAATGTATCTTCAGACGGAAAAGGAAATATCAGTGTAAACGGAACTCCATACAATGTTTCTTTCGCAAACGCTTCTGGTTCTGCTGTTTCAAATCCTTCGCCTGCTCAAGAAACTCCAAAAGCCGCTCCTGTTCAAAAGCCAGCACCTACAGCTCAGGTTTCTTCTCAAGTTACAGGTGGAGTTGATGTTTTAGCGCCAGTTGCAGGAACACTTCTTCGGTTTGCAGTTTCAAATGGTTCAAATGTAAATATAGGCGATACGATTATCGTTCTTGAATCAATGAAAATGGAATTAGAAGTAAAAGCATCTGCAAGCGGAGTTGTTACATTTGTTGCGCAGGAAGGAACTCAGGTTCAAAACGGCCAGAAACTTGCTTCAATTGGTGGAACTGTTTCATCTCCTGTTCAGGCTCAACCTGTTCAAACTCAAGCCGTTCAGACTCCAAGTCAGAGTGCTCCTTCTCCAGTTCAGGCTTCGTCAGGCGGAAAACCTGTTAATTCTCCTGTTGCAGGAACTCTTTTGCGTTATGCGGTAAACGAAGGTGATTCTGTTTCAAGCGATACTACTGTCATTGTGATTGAATCTATGAAAATGGAACTTGAAATCAAAGCTGGTTCTTCAGGAAGAATTCATTTTACGGTTCCGGCAGGTTCTCAGGTTGCAAATGGTCAGGTTGTTGCAGAACTTCAGTAATTTCGGTAGTGTGGAAAAAAATATGATTAATACTAAAACAGATACAAAAAAAATCGGATTAATCATGCTAGTTATAATGATGGCTTGTTCTGTCGTTTCTTTTGGTTCAAAGGCGCTTGCGCAAAGTGACCTTCTTCCAGAGTCCAGACAGTCATCAGGAATGAACAAAGTAATTCCGGGAACTGAAAACTGGAATGGAAAGCATGATATAGCAGTTGGTTCATTTTTTAAGAACATCTGGGAAACAACCGGTATTTATAAAATGATTCATACAAAAACTTCAGAAGAAATTGCTGCAGAAGAATCGGAACTTATTGCTGAAGAGTCAGAAAAAATGCTTTCTGAAAACGCTTTTGCAAAAACAGCGCCTGGCTGGCAGTATCTTTTGATGATTGCTATTGGTTTTTTAATCGTTTATCTTGGCGCAGCAAAAGGATTTGAACCGCTTCTTTTAATTCCGATTGGATTTGGAACTATTCTTGTAAATATTCCTGGTGCCGGAATGGGAAATGCTCCTGACGGAATGCTTAACATCATTTATAATGCCGGTGTAGGCAATGAGTTTTTCCCGATGCTGATTTTTATGGGAATCGGTGCAATGACTGATTTTGGTCCTCTTATTGCAAATCCTAAGATGGCACTTCTTGGAGGAGCGGCGCAATTCGGTGTATTCTTTACGCTTTTTGGTGTATCGCTTTTAAATTTGATTCCAGGTGTTTTTGATTACAATATTCTTCAGGCTTGTGCAATTTCGATTATTGGTGGAGCCGACGGTCCTACTTCAATTTATGTAAGTGCAAAACTTGCTCCAGAACTTATGGCTGTTATTGCAGTTGCAGCGTATTCTTATATGGCTTTAGTTCCTATGATTCAGCCTCCGATTATGAAACTTCTTACAACAAGAAAAGAACGCGAAATCAGAATGCAGCAGTTACGACCAGTTTCAAAGGCAGAAAAAATTCTTTTCCCGCTTTTGCTTCTTGTGATTACGATTTTGTTCCTTCCTACAGCAGCGCCTTTAATCGGAATGCTTGCGTTCGGAAATTTTGTTAAAGAATGTGGAGTTGTTGAGCGACTTTCAAAAACCATGCAGAATGAACTTATGAACATTGTTTCAATTCTTCTTTCTTTAGGTGTAGGAAGTCAGATGACTCCTGAAAAAATCATAAACGGAAAATCGCTTGGAATTATCGTTTTAGGTCTTGTCGCTTTTGCCGTTGCAACAGCTGCAGGTCTTTTGATGGCAAAACTTATGAATTTATTCCTTCCAAAAGGAAAGAAAATAAATCCTTTAATCGGTTCTGCTGGTGTTTCGGCCGTTCCAATGGCTGCCCGCGTTGCAAATAAAGTTGGACAGGAATATGACCCGATGAACTTCCTTTTGATGCATGCAATGGGACCGAATGTTTCTGGTGTAATTGGAACTGCAATCGCTGCCGGTGTCTTTATTGCAACTTTTGCGCAGTAAATTTTCTTAAAAAAATAAATTTAAAAGGCCTTCATTTTGAAGTGTACCCAATTATTGGACACTTTAGTGAAGGTCTTTTTATTTTTAAGGTATTTTAGAAAACAAGAGAGCGTTGTGTTATTGTCTTAAAAGAATGCTTGATTGTTGGTTTAAGGGGGAGGATGGGCTAAAGAATAAAATGAGTGCGTAAAACAACACAGAAAAAGGAGCAGATTTAAGGTGTAAACAGCCGATAAAAAACAAGGCTGTTAGCACATGGCAAAGAAACGACATCCAGATCAGCATGGACGGAAAAGAGAGGGCTTTGGACAACATCAGAATTGAGCGTCTTTGGAGAAGTCTCAAGTACGAGGA
>JAEDFA010000049.1 GCA_016293005.1 Treponema sp. | reverse complement strand
GCGACACATGGATTAACAGTCCATTGCTCTACCAGCTGAGCTAAGCAACCATCATTCGTTTGAATGTATTATTACTATATACTAAACGAAAAAACTTGTCAACTGGTTTGCAAGGTTTTGTAATTTTTTTTCATATTATTTATGAAGAATAAATTCAACGCGGCGGTTTTTCCAATTGTTGTCTTTATCCCTGAAATCAACTACAGGTTCAGTTCCACCTTTTCCTTCTGTGTCTAACCTTGATGCGCTTACACCTTTTTCAACAAGATTCTGCTTTACAAATTCTGCACGCTTTAGACTTAAAGGTGTCAACGCTTTTCCCCACAACGAAGGATTATCTGTTGTTTCTTCTTCGTCGTTGTCAGTAAGCCGGTTTGCATGACCTACAATCGTAACTTTATAATCCTTGAATTTATTCAAAATGTCAGCAATTCGTTTTAAAACTTTTTCATTGTTCTGTGCTTTTTCAACTTCAAGCGGTTTTTCCCCTTTTTCTGCGACAGTATTGAAATCAGCATTGTCCGACCTGAATATAATCGATGGAACTGCCATTTTTAAATAGTCCCCATCGCGAATTACAAGAACATCAACTGGAATTATGCCTTTTACAACCGAAGACATTCCAAGGCTGTCTAAAACTGTAAATTCAAAAGGATAATCGGTTGCAGACTGAACTCTTTCTGCAAAACCACGAGCATTTTTCTGCGTATTGCTCAAACCGTCCCAGACAAGTTTATCTTTTACAGATGATTTTCCACCAGTTTGCCAAAATACTTTTCCAAGCGGATCAAAAATTTTAAACGACCACGCTTTTATAACAGCTTTTGAAGATGCAGAAAGTGAAATAATCAAATCATCATCCGTACCGTCGTTGTCAGGACTGAAATATTTAGGACTTGTTGAAACCGAAAGCAACGGCGGAGTTACAGTACACAAAAATGGCGAAGAAACTGCATTTACGATGTTTCCTTTTGTGTAAACGATTTTCAAAGTTCCGGTAAATGTTCCTTCGCAAGCCTTTCCAGAAGAATCAAGACCGTCCCAAATTACATTTTCAGGAAGATTTTCACTGTCAGAATTTGACCAGCCTTTCACAGATTTTCCGTTTTCACTTCTGATATCAAAATTCCATGATTTAATTCCGTCTCTTACAGTTGTTTTTATACTGAATTTCTGGGCATCGACCTTTCCGTCCGCATTTGGAGAAATTCCATCAACTTCAGCCGTAATGTACGCTTTTGTTTCCCTAGAATCTAGCGTCAAGGCATTTAAAACCGTAGAAAATTTATTTCCAGCTTCATCTTTTGAAGAAATCTGAATTGAATAAATTCCGTCCGGGCATTTGTTTCCTGAAGAATCTGTTCCGTCCCAGATAAATTCCTGCTTTCCGTCTGTCAAAATCTGACCTTTCCACGAAAATGATTTTACAACTTCTTTTTTTGCATTTAAAACTTGAGCCGTCCATAACTCTTCATTTGTACAACCTGAAATTTCTACAGGAATAAAATCCTGGTTTCCGTCAGAATCAGGAGAAAACGCATTCCATTTTGAAGAAGCACTCACGAAAGGCGCTTTTGTATCGAGAACAAAATTTGAAGTTTTCGCATTAGCCGTTGAACCGTTATCAGAAACAATAGAAATTTCAGCATAATAAGTTTTTTTATCGGGACAAAGAATTCCATCATTGTCTTTTCCGTTCCAGATGAAATTTTCAGGGATTTTACCAGAACCAGAAACGCTTTTTACTTCTTTTTGACCGTCAAAAATTTTGAAGGCATAGGAATCGATTTTGTCTGCATCTTTTACAATCGGAGTAAAAATCATTTCATCCTGAATTTTATCGTTGTTCGGCGAGAAAGCATTCTGATTCATCGAAACAAGGATTTTTGCTTCTTTTGTATTTAATTCAAAAGAATCTGAAGAAACGATTGAAGAAAAATTTCCGGCAAGATCTAAAGCCGAAATTTCAAATTTGTAAGAACCGTCAGGAGAAAGTTTTCCTTGAGAATCAAAACCATTCCAAACAACTTTTTCAGGTGGAAATTCCCCGAATTCAAACTCGCGGACAACATTTCCATCTTTTTCGCTGAAAATTTTTGCATGCCACACTGGAACTTTTGCAAGCGGCTTTGGAACTGTCATAATCTGAATTTCAACTTTTTCTTTTGAACCAGCCCCAAAAACTTTCTCTGAAACACTCAAAAGCGCTTCAGGCTTTTTTGTATCGCAGATAAATTCAGGAGATTTTTTAACTTCTGGTTCTGCGCCATTTAAATATCGCGCGCTGACAGTTGCGTAATAGCGTCCATCAGCAATTAATTTTCCATCCTGATTTTTTCCATCAAAAACAATTTGACTTGGCGGAAGATTTTTTTCATCACCTGAATAAACTTTTACAGATTTCCCGTCTTCGCTGAATATTTCGATTTTCCAGAAAGAAAGTTTGTTTCCAGTTTTTGCATCTGGCAGAGGAATGGAAACTGAAAAATTCATTGACGACTGTTTTGATTCTGTCTGCGGTGAAAAATATTTTGACCCGACGATTACAATTGAAGTTACAGGTTTTTCCGCAGAATAAATAATATTTGAAATAGAAGAATTTTGAGAAACATTTCCCGCCCTGTCAGTTGCAGAAATTTCGTAAGAATAAACTCCGTCAGAAACAAAAATTCCTTCATCGTTTTTTCCGTTCCATTTAAAATCAAGCGGTTCACTTTCGTTCCAGACAAAAGTTCGCACGATTTCGCCCGAATTGTTTTTAAAAATTCCAGTCCATTTGTCTTCTTTTGAACCAGACTGCCTGATTTTAAATTCTGATTTTTCACCTTCACCAAAAATCTTATCTTTCGGCTGCTCAAGAGATATTTCAGGCGATTTTGTATCGATTACGACAGCGTATTTTTCAGTTTTTCCTGTATTGTTGTTGTCGTCAGTTGCGGTAAAATAGTAAAAATATTCGCCGTCTGGAGCAGTTTCACCATTATCCATTGCACCGTTCCAGACTACAACAGACGGAACTTCAACACCTTTTTTAGGTTTCACAAGTTGTTTAAAAAATTGCCCCACAGTTACACTTGTTGGAAGAACTTCTTTATTTCCGATTGTGCGGACAACTTTTCCAGAAGAATCTTCAATAATTAGCGACCATGATGTAATAAGGCGTTTATCTGTAATTTTTAAAGGAATTTCAAGTTCGTCCTTGATTCCGTCACTGTTTGGTGAAATATATTTTACACTGCCCTTCACATTTTCAGCAAAACAAACCGAAGTCAACATCAACAAAAAAAATCTGAAAATTCTGTTTTTCATTTTTGCTCCAAAAAAATTAAAATTATTAAATCGCATTTTGTAATTCCTCAAAATTATTCTGTCCAAAGTTCAATCACAGGAGGTTTTGTATCTTTCTGCCCGAGTTTTATGTTAAGTCCGCCTGAAAAAGCATTTAAAGTTTCGTATTTATTCTGGTAAGCAAGAGATGCTGTAAATTCACTTTTATCCCATTCGTGAGCTTTTAAATAATTGTTGTTCTTTGAATTAAAAAGAAATTTAAACGAAACACCAACCGACGGAAGGCAATCGGCGTAACCATAAGAAAGTTCCTTAACATCGAGAGTTTCCGCCACGCTTATAAAAATCATATCTTTTATGCCAAATTGAAAGCCGAAGTCAAAAATCGCATTCTGGAAAGTCGGGAAAGTAAAATTTACACTTGCACCGATTTTAAAAGATTCTGTATCAAGAAGAAGGGATGACACGCCTGTTTTAAAAGTTGCAATTTCGGGAAAATAATCGCTTTTTGAAGAAGATGAAAGCCCCGGAACAGATGCCAAATAAGGTTTTCCAAGATTTAAGAAAGAAAAAGCAATCCTGAAATCTTTAAAAAATCCGAGTTTTTCAAGGCGGTAAAGCGCTCCTAAATCTGCAGCAAGATTCCAGTCAGCATCCGGAGAAAAAAGAAAACCTGCACGAAGATTTATTCCAACGCTCACCCGCTGAGTGATTTCTTTTGACATTCCGGCAAGAACATTTAAAGAATTTCCAAGGTTCATCTCTGAAGAATTTAGAAAAATTCCGTCTAAAAGACCCGTAAAATTAGCGAATTTTCCAGGAATTAAAATTCCGCTCTGAAAAGCAGCATTAAAACCTTCTTTTGAAGAAATCAAAGCAGAAAAATCTGCATCAAGCTGAATTCTCTGTTCAAAAGCGGTAAGAGCCGGATTTACAGCGATAGATTCCGGGAGCGCATTAAAAATTCCAGAGCCGGAAGCAGCATTTCCAGAAGAAAGCTGAGTTGGACTTGCAATTTTTAAAAACTGTGAAGAACCGCACGGCGGATTATATGCAAAAACTGAATTTGCAATCACAAAAATACAGGCTGAAAAAAAGACTTTCTTTTTCATAAAATCACCTTTATATAACAAATTGGAACCTTAAAAAAATTCAAGATACCCTAAAAATAACCATAATTTATAAAAAATCAAAGGAATTTATACATTTTTTACACAATAAAAACTTATGTTCTAGTAATTTTACATCAAAAAAGAGAGTTTTTCCACATTTACATTCTTATATATAGAAAGAATTTTTAAATGAAAATTTCAGTGATTTAAAATTTTTGAAAATTTTTTAGAGAAAATTTTATTCTTCTAAAAAAGATTCGATTGTATCCATGAGGTCGACAGCGTTTTTTTTAAATAATTTCTTATCATACAAACAAAAAAGGTAATCTTCTGTTATTTTTCTAGTGTTTCGCGGAGGACTTTTTCAATTTCTGCACTGACGCGCAAAATGAGAGTATCGGAAAGCGAGGCGGAGTATTTTTTTATGAACGAAGAATTGATGTTTTTCGGGCAGGCATTTTTAGAAAAAAGAATCTCCGGTTCAATATGTAAAAATGATGCAATTTCATCTATAACCTGTGGCGGCGGAAAAGAAACTCCTCCTTCTATGCTGTTTATATAGTTGTAGCCTTTATTCAGCATGACAAAACTATTTTATCTGATGACGAGCGATATTTTTAGCAAGTGAGGCGTATTCTGGTAAAATGCGCTGTGAATATTCGTCGATGAAACCGCTGTAAAGAATTTCGCCGCTTACGATTACACGAACTGCAAGATTTTTTCTTCGCTCATTTTTTGGACTTGAAGGCTCTTTTTCGCACATTAAAAGATAGGCATTATATGCGTTTAGAATGCTTTTAGAAATTTGCTCTTTGTCTTTTTCGATATCTGGTTTTTCAGGGACGAAAAGTCTTTTTCCTGAAATAATTAAATCAGGGTCAGGAGAAGTAATTCTGTTTGCCTCGTAAATGTACGGCCAAAGATGCGGATTTTCATATTTTTCTGCAGCGAGTTTGTGATAAGAGCTTCCATATTGAACGACAAGTTCTTCAAAAGAAATTTCAAATTCGTCTTCTGTTTCAATTTTAGAAATATTTTTTTCGTTCTGGCTATTTTCATTTGTAACAGAAAGGTTTTCTTCTTTGGTTTGTGTTTTTTCAGTTTTGCGAGACCAGGACTTTACGATAAGGGAAACCGCAAAAATTATGAATGCAAGCGCAAGAAGAAGAATTAAAGTTATTTTAAGAGGAATTTTTTGAAGTTCTTTTTCATCCTGCTTTTTGTCTTCTTCGAGTGTAAACTGATTTTCAAGAATTTCTTCTGATGACAGATTTTTTTGTTCTTCTTTTAGCGTATTTTGAAGAGATTCTTCTTGTAATTCGTCTTTGAATTTTTGCGCTTTTTCAAGAAGAGATTTTTTTTGGTGATTCTGACTGTTTATTTGTTCTGCCTTATAAAGAAGAGATTCTTTTTCATCGATTTTAAGTTCACTTGATGCTAGTCTTGGCTTTAAAACTGCGTATTTTTTATTTATTCTTCGGGCAACTTTTGGACACGGAACGAATTTTATTCTGTAATGAGATGGAATAAATAATTTTTCACCGTTTGACGGATTAAATCCCCATGATTCTTCAATATAAGATTTTTTAAAAGTCCCGAAATTATAAACGCTGAATGAAGACTCTGTTTTTAGCTGCCTTTTTACGATTGAGAAAAATAGACTTGCAAATTTTTTTGCAGTTTCAATGGAAACACCAGTTTTTTCTGTAATTTTTTGAGCTAATCCAGACTGCGTTAAGACTTCACTCATTTATTTCATCCTTTAGTTTTGGCGAAGGTTTAAAACGAACCCTCATTTTTTTTGGATAAATTAATTTTTGACCTGTTTGAGGATTGAATCCTACTCGTTCATTAGTTTCCTGAACTTTAAATGTACCGAAACCATTCTGCGTAAAACGACCGCCTTCTTCTAGTGTTGAAACGATTTCTTCTATCATAACATTGAAAGCTTCCGTACACTTTTTTTTAGAGATTTCGAGATTTCCTGCCATTTCTGAAACTAATTCATACTTAGTCATACTTATATTATAACACATTTATAAAAAAAAAGAAGAAAAATTTATGCGCGCAAAAAAGCCTGGAAATGCAAAATAAAATCATACAAGTTCAGAATAAAAAAGTTCAACATCTGCGATTGGTGAATTAAAAATAGGTTTGATTTCTTCTGCGCCCTGAATAAAAACTTCATAATTATTTAGAATTATCGCGTACAAATCTGAATCGAGCTGATTCTGTTCTGCAAGATCTTTTAAAATCTTTAAAATTTCTTCTTTTGTATATTCGCGTTTATATGTACGCTTTTGGGCAAGCGCTGAAAAAATGTCGACAACAGTCAAAATTCTTTCCTGAAGTGAAAGTTCCTGTGCAGTAAGAGAATCAGGGTAACCGGAACCGTCGAGTTTTTCATGATGATGAACTGCGATATTGAAAATATTTTTAGGAACGATTCCCGCAAGCATTTTTTTTGAAAAATAAACATGACTTCTCATAAGCGTAAAATCTGTTGAAGAAAGTTTTCCCATTGATTCAAGGACTGAACGCGGAATTGCCATTTTTCCGATATCGTGAAGAACTCCTGAAACGAAAAGTTCATCAAGTTCAATTTTTTCACAACCAGCTAATTTTCCGAGCGAAAAAGCGTAACATGCAGTGCTGATAGTATGCGTGAATGTCTGCGTACTTTTAAAGTCAAAAATATTTACAAGACATTTTAAAAAAGCCATTTTTTCTTTTTCAGAAAAATCGATTTCTGAAATATAATCGTCTAAAATCATAGAATAGGCTCTTTTTCTTAGATGAAGGCAAATATTCAATTTTTTGTCAGTTTCAAAAAAATAATCTGCGATAACCGGGCAGCATAAAGAACTTTTCAAATTTTCTAAATCTTTTTTTGTATAGGAAAAATTATTTTTTCGAAGCATTATAAGAATTCTAGAAGAATCAAATATTATAGAAGAAAGAATTTTTTCTGAATCGCCTTTAAGTTCATCTGAATCATATTTTTTTGCAAAATTTAAAAAAATTTTTGCTTTTTCTTTAAGCGGCGTCATAAATTTTAAAAATGCATAATTGTATGCAAAATATTTATCAGTATTTTCTTTGTAAAGTTCATCGATAAAAGAAACTTCTTCGCATTTGAATTTTATAAAACCCAGAACAAAATTAAGAGAAAGAATAATCAGGTCTTTAAAAAGAGATTTATCGTAAAGTTCAGAATTTTTAAGAATTTCGCACGAAAGAAAAGCGACTTCATCATTGAAAGAACCAAAATCGTTGTTAATCTGAAAATAAACCCTCGAAATTAAACGCAAAATTTCCTGTGCAGAAAGCGGAATCTGAGGAAAATAAGATGCTTCAAGGATTTCAAGTTTTTCTGACTCATCAAAAACTTGAATTTCAGGAATTTTCATCGTTCAAATATCCTAACACAAAGTCTGACATTAAGTATATTTTTTATCAAATATCATTCCAAATAAGATTCGTGATTTTAGCCTTACAAATCATAATCTGAATTTTCTTCATCATTTGCAAAACGCAAGTGCTTGAATTTTTACGCTTCCGTCAAAACAAGAATCTGAAAGCAAATCTTTTTTTCCAACAAATTTTTGAAGAATTTGAGGATTTTCTTTTGATTTTCCAAGCGACAGAACAAGATACGAAGTTTCAGAATTATATTCACGCTTAAAAACAATTGTTTTTGAATCTTCATCGATTTCAGTTGAAACAAGATTTCCTTCTATAAAAGAAAGATGAGTTTTTCGGATTGAGATAAGTTTTTTATACCATTCAAACATCACTAAATCCTGTCTGTCTTTATCCCAAGGCATTCCTCGCCTACAGTCCGGGTCTTGAGAGCCTGTCAGAGCATATTCATCGCCGTAATAAATCATCGGCATTCCAGGCCACAAAATCTGAATGGCAGAAGCAAGCATCTGTTTATTTTTATTTTCTGCTGCCTGATGAAGAAAACGCGGAGTATCGTGATTATCAATGTGATTCCAAAGGACTTTAAATACATCTTCGTGGTAATTTCCTTGAATAAAATTAAGCGACTCTACAAATTTTTTTGCGGAAATTGATTCATAAGCGATAAAGTTTCTGACTGCATTGTAAAACGGATAATTCATTGCAGAATCCCACTGAGTTCCGTCTAAAAAATCAGGAGTATAATGCCAGCATTCCCCGATAATCAGCGCTTCTGGATTTTTTGCACGCACAGTTTTTCTAAAATCCTGCCAGAAATCATGCGTAATTTCATCTGCAACATCAAGCCGCCAGCCGTCAATTTTATATTCAGAAATCCAGAAAGAAGCAACATCAAGAAAATATTTTCGCGTTTCAGGATTTGAAAGATTTAACTTTGGCATTCCTGGATAATAAGAAAAACACAAAAGATTTGGAGCGCCTTCACAGTCGACATCGCTTACAGGAAAATCTTCAATATAATACCAGTTTTTATATTTTGAATTTTCTCCGTTCTTTAAAATATCAGCAAAGGCAAAAAAATCTCGGCTTGTGTGATTGAAAACAGCATCAAGAATAACTTTTATTCCAAGTGTATGAGCTTTTTCTACAAGAAATTTAAAATCTTCGTTTGTGCCAAGAGAAGAATCTATCGTGTAATAATCATCAATGTCGTATTTGTGAATAGATTTCGATTTAAAAATTGGAGTAAAGTAAATTGCATCGGCTCCAAGCTCTTTTATATGTTCAAGATGTTCTGTAATTCCTTTTAAATCACCTGAAAAAACATCGTTTCTTCCAAGATTTTCTTTGTACCAGAGTTCAGGCGAAACAGTTTTTGAAGATGCATAACGAGAAGAAAAAATCTGATACACAATTTTATTTTTTGCCCATTTTGGAACTGTAAAAATTTCTTCTTCGCGTAAATTCTGCGGAAGGTCAAACATCAAATCGACATCAGTAATTGCGTTTTCATAAAAATCGATATTTCCCATGAAAGATACAGTGCCGCCAAAATCTACAAGTTCAAAAAAATAACGAAGGCAAATTACCTTAACTTTGATTTTAATTTCCCAATAATCGTAGTAAGAATCTGAAGCGTAAAGCGACATCTGATTAGAGAAACGAGAATCAATATAATCGAGCGGAATATATTTATCTTGACTGTGAAAAATAATTTTTTGAATATCTGACTTTTTTGTTTTTATTCTGATAGAAAATGCGTTTTTTTCTGTTGCGTACGCGAATCGGCTTGTAGGTTCGTGAAAAATTGATGAAAATTCCATAAAGCAAGTATATCACATATAATATGATTGAGAAAGAGTTTTAAAATCATTATAATTGAAAATATGTCTGGTTTTTATGATTTTTATGATGTTGCCGTAATCGGAGCAGGACACGCTGGAATCGAAGCAGCTTATGCATGTGCAAAAATGAATCTCAAAACTCTTGTAATAACTCAAAGTCCTGATACAATCGGTAGAATGAGTTGCAATCCTTCAATCGGAGGAATCGCAAAAGGCAATATCGTCCGTGAAATCGACGCTCTAGGCGGACTTATGGCAAAAATAATCGATCAGTCAATGATTCAGTTCAGAATGCTAAACAAAAGCCGGGGTCCTGCAGTTCAATCTCCACGCTCACAGGCAGATAAAATCACTTATTCACAGACAGCGCGAAAAATTCTTGAATCAATGCCGAATCTTTCAATTTTAATGGACACGGCAGTCGACATCATCACAACAGACAGTTCTACACCGCTTCCAAAAGATTCTGATTCCAGTGCAGAGTTAAACTCAATTCCTGGAGAACACAGATCTAGTAACGAAGAAAAAATAAAAACCTCTCAAAGGCAAAAAATTACTGGCATCGTAACAGAACGAGGAAGAATTATCCCGGTTCGTTCAGTAGTTTTAACCACAGGAACTTTTTTAGGCGGAAGAATTTTTATCGGTGAATACGATGCACCGTGCGGTCGTCTTGGAGAAAGCGCAAGTTTCGGGCTTACAGAAAGTCTTCACAAACTCGGCTTCACAACCGGAAGACTCAAAACAGGGACTCCGCCAAGAATTTTAAAGAAAACAATCGATTTTTCAAAACTCGAAGAAGCGCCCGGCGATGACGAAATTATTCCATTCAGTTTTGACACAGAAAAAGTTTCCCGTCCGCTAGTTCCATGCCACATTGTCTACACAAATCAGGAAACGCACAGAATAATCCGTGAAAATATTTCACGCTCGCCACTTTATTCAGGAAAAATCAGCGGAATCGGACCAAGGTACTGCCCTTCAATCGAAGACAAAGTAATGAGGTTTCAGGAAAGAGAACGCCACCAGATTTTTGTCGAACCAGAAGGTCTTGAAACAGATGAAATTTATCTAAACGGATTTTCTTCAAGTCTCCCAGAATCAGTTCAGGATTCATTCATGCGAACAATGCCTGGTTTTGAAAATGCAGTTCAGTCACGCCCCGGTTACGCAGTTGAATACGATTATGTAGAACCAACTCAACTCTACCCATCTCTAGAAACAAAGCGCGTTGCAGGACTTTTCAATGCAGGACAAATAAACGGAACAAGCGGTTATGAAGAAGCCGCCGGTCAGGGAATAATCGCAGGAATCAACGCAGGACTTTATGCAAAAGCGCACAAAGAATTCTGTGGTCCGCTTCCAAAAATTCCCGAAGGCTTTCACGGAATAATTTCAAGCATTTCTCCGTCTGCTTTTTCTTTTAAACCGTTCATGACTCAGACCGAAATAAATCAGTTCACAGAAGAGAGCCTTAAAATTTCAAAAAAACTTAACCAAATAGAAAAAAATTGTCAGGTAGACGCAGGATTTTCAAATTTTGAAAACATTCCGTCATGGCAGCCAGTCATTTTAGGTCGAGATGAAGCATATATCGGAGTTTTAATCGACGATTTAGTAACGCTTGGAACAAAAGAACCTTACAGAATGTTCACAGCGCGCGCAGAATACCGTTTAAAACTTAGACACGATACGGCAGACCAAAGACTTACAAAATATGCTTTTCAGGCAGGATTAAAAACTAAAGAACAACTTGAAAAAGTTCAGGAAAAATACGCAAAACTAGACGAAATCGTTTCTCTTCTTTTAAAAAATCCAAAAATGGAAAATCCGGGCTTTGAAGAAAAAATCTGGAAAGAAGCGCAAATTCAATTTAAATACAAATACTACATCGAAAAACAGGACAGACGCGTTGAAAAAATGCACAGAATGGAAAATGTAAGAATTCCGAACGATTTTGACTACTCAAAAATTCCGTCACTCTCAAGCGAAAGCCGCCTGAAACTTGAAAAAATTCGCCCGCTCACCTTAGGGCAGGCAGAAAGAATCAGCGGAATCAGGACTTCAGACATCATGCTTTTGATGGTTTATTTAAAGTAAAACTTAAATCAAATTATTTTTCAAAATTTGCAATCTGTTCTGTTAAAAGAGGAATTAACTGCTTTTTTCGGCTTACAACATCTTTCAAAAAGTATGCGTTTTCTTCAAGTTTTGGAAAAGTGACAAAAGGCATAAATTTTGAATCTGCGCTCATTAAAAGAACACTCGAAAGCTGTGTAATGTCTGTAACTAAAAGGGCTGCAAGAATTGCCTTATTTCCCCGACGCTCAATTTCAAGTTCCTGAATAAACTCTGACTTTCTGTCTAAAATTTCACGCAGATTTCCGACTTCAATCTGGCTTACAGTGTAATTTCCTTTTTCTTCTGAATATTCTTTCATATCCTGATGAATTACTTCTGCTGCAGTTCTGCCTTTAACTCTGCTTCCGGCTGTAAGTATTTCTTTTCCAAGAGTTTGAATGTCTAAATCCGTGATGTTTGAAAGATATTCTGCTGTTTGCCTGTCAATTTCTGTTGTGGTTGTAGACTGAAGAATCAGCGTGTCGCTTAAAATTCCTGAAAGAAGAAGACTTGCAATATCTTTTGGAAGAGGAATTTTTGATTCCTGGTACAGCGTTGCAATCAAAGTTGAAGTTGACCCAACCGGTTTGTTTATAAATGTAATCGGATATGAAGTTGAAAAAGTTCCAATTCTGTGATGGTCAATTATTTCCTGAATTTTATAGTGTTCGATTCCTTCTACAGCCTGACTTAATTCGTTATGGTCAACTAAAATAACTTCGATGTTCGGTTCGTTTGTTAAATCGTGCTCAGAAATAATTCCGATTACTTTATTTGCAGAATCAACAACTGGAAGACGGCGAATCGGAGAAGTCTGAATGAGTTTACGAACCTTTGCAATAGAATCTTCCGGGTGAACGGCAGGAATTTCCGGGTCTGCCATAAGGGAAACGGGCGTTGAATACGCAATCATCATTACAGTTGCGCTTGTATCATACGGACTCATTATTACGCTTACACCATTTTTCTGAGCCTTTTCTTTTAATTCTTTTTTAAGAACGAATCCGCTTGTGATGATTAAAAGTTTTACTTTGCGTTCAATGCACTGTTCATAGATTTTTTCGCGGTCTGAAGTGATTACGATTGTATTTTCACTTGAATGTTCTTCAAGCATTTTTTCAAAAGTTTCATCGCTTGCTCCACCAACAAGAATTCCGGCTTTAAAAGTTTCGTTTTCATTATGAACGACAATCGGCTGTGCATTCATCGTCTTTATTATAGAAGAAATATTAGTTGCGATGTTGATTTTTTGTTCTGGATTTAAAATTGTAAGGAGTTTTTGAGCAAAACTTGAATAATGCAGAAGCGACAGATATTTTCCGTCCTTATCGACTACAGGAATTGCCCGGGAATTTGTTGAATTTAATTTATTAATTGCAAACCACACCGAAGAATTTGAATCAACAGTCAAAACTTCATCTGACATGTAATACTGAACTTTTGGAGATAAATCAGGAATATATTTTGGAAAAGGAACATTGAATTTTTTGAAAATATAATCAGTCTGTGGATTAAAATGCCCTGCACGAGCCGCCTGATAATTTGAATATCCTTGAAGCGCTTTTAATCGTGCATAGGAAACGGCACTGACTGCTGAATCAGTATCAGGATTTTTGTGCCCGAAAATATAAATTGTTTTTTTCATGATTATTATAGTATAAAAAAAATTGTTTTTTTAGCAAGTAGATAAATTTAAAATCCAATTTACACTCATTGCTTCAACTACTTTTACAAAACCTGCAATATTTGCGCCTGTGCACAATCGTAAATCCATAAAAAAATGCACCTCCTAAAATTGAACTTTATTTGTCCAACTTTAAGGGTGCACTTCATCAGCCTTTTTTTAGGATTTTCCTTACCTTACGCACTCGCTCCTATTTATAAAAGCGGCCGTAGGCAGGCGCTCAAGCTTCGCAAATTTTATTATACTAAACCCTGTGCTATCATTGCTTCAGCAACTTTTACAAAACCTGCAATATTTGCGCCTGCTTGATAGTTTACATAATCCCCATCAACAAGACCAAATCTCTTTGCTGTGTTAAGACAGTTGTCGTGAATGTTACGCATGATTGAATCAAGTTTAGCATCAACTTCTTCTGAAGACCATGAAAGGCGTTCTGAGTTCTGTGACATTTCAAGACCAGATGTAGCAACACCACCAG
>JAEDFA010000121.1 GCA_016293005.1 Treponema sp. | reverse complement strand
ACGGAACAGGAAACTTACGCATACTTCAACCGATGTTTTGAAATTTATCCAAATTTTGAAAGTGCCCCTGACGATAACACTCGTGTTCATGTTGCATTCTGTTATTGTTATGCGATGATGATGTTCATTTTGTACCGCTCAAAAAATTACAAAGAATTTTTAAATTGCTATGACCATTTTGAACGAAGCATTCGAACTGGAAATACGGCTGTTTACAATAAAATGTGGGGAGAAGGCGCTGATTCTGCGTTTCACATCGATTTGATTTTGCGTCATTTCAGGGTTTACGGAATTATGATGGCGGGACTTTCAGGTTTTTCACTTGATGAAAATGCCCCTGATTTTCAGGAGCAGCTCGTTTCTGTGAATGTCCTTAAAAACTGGCTTTATTCCGAATTTAAACTTGAAGAAGAAGAATCTTATATAAATCCAATGATTTTTACTTATTATTACAGGGATTTATATTCAAACGGTCAGATTTCTCATAAAGATTATCACAATCAGCTTCTTACAAAATTTAACGAAATTAAAAAAAGTCCTTTTATGTATTCAGAAATGTGTTTTCCGCAGGACGATGACCCGGTTGAGCCTCAGTTTGCGCGCGTTCTCGATAAAATGAAAATTTTTTCACGGGCGTTTACGGCAAATTACATTCTTCTGCCGGAATTATTGCAATTGACAGAAGATTTAACGCTTCGAAAAATGATAATCGAAATGATTATCCGCTACTACGAAAACCGAAAATACGCTTCCAAGGGATTCTGTTCAGATAAATTTCTTGTAGAAATTGTTTCGCTTGTTGGAAAATATTTTGAAACACCCGAAGAATTTTGTTCGTTTGTGCATACAATTTTTATTCACCGTCAGATTTCAACTGCAAATCATCTTTCAATGCTTTCAAATATTGTAAGTCTTTGCGTTACAAGTTTAATCGAAAAATATCCTGAACTTTTTATTGTGCCTGGAGTTTTTGACAGCGTAGAACAGGTTCTTGAGCAAAAGACAAATATTTTAATTTTCTTGAAAAATGCTTCAATTCTGCACGACATTGGAAAACTTTCATGTACGCGGCTTGTAAATTTGCATTTCAGAAAAATCACGAGCGCAGAATTCAGCATTATTAAAGAACATCCTCAAAACGGAATAAAAATTATTGAAAATCTAGAATATCTTTCAAAATATAAAGAAATAATCAACGGACATCATAAATTCTGGAATGGAACTGGCGGTTATCCTGATGATTTTGAACTTATGTATTCAAAATTCAAGAATTACATAAATTTAATTTCGATTTGTGATGCAATTGATACGGCAACTGATTTAAAAGGCCGCAATTATATTATTCCGCTTACTTTTGACGAAATTTCGGCTGATTTAAAATCTGATAACGGTGTAAAATACAATCCGCAGATTATCACAAGAATTTTTTCCGACAAGCAGCTGGTAGAAGAATTGCGTTACATTACCGGCAAAGGAAGAAATTTTATTTCGTATAAAACTTATCAGCAGTTTATTCTTCCAAATACAAAATTTTCTGAAGATGATGAAAAATCACTTGTTCCGTATTCAAAAAAATTCCGCACTGAAATCGAAAATTTTTACAAAGAATGTTATCAGGCAAAAGACGAACTTATTCAGGCTCACATTCATCAAATTTTGGAGCCAGAAAATGCAATTTCATTCATTCTTGTAGACAAAAAACGCAAAATTTTCGGAATAATTTCTGGTTCAGTTTTTACATCGCTTTCAGACGGTTCAAATTATTGCCAAATCAATGAATTTACAGTTCTTCCGGCAGAAAGGCGCAAAGGTTTAGGCTCACACATTTTGAATTCCGCAATTCCGCTTTTCCAGGAAAAAGGCATATTGAATTTAAAAGTGAATGTCAGTTCAGAATTTTCAGCCTCAAGTTTTTTCTGGATAGAAGGTTTCGTTCCGTGTAAACAAATTTCTATGGAAAAACATTTGATTTAGCCAGATTCCTCGACATACTCAGAATGACAAGAATACTGTCATGCTGAATTTATTTCAGCATCTGCTGGCGGTTGTAAAGACCTATAAGTGAGATTCCGAAACGAGTTCGGAATGACAGGAGTGGCGATACGGAATGACGGGAGTGGTGTCAAAAACTTTGTTTTATGTTAAATATGTTTCTCCAAATTCGTTCAATGCTTTTTTCTGATATTCGACTAAATTTTTTATCATTGTAATTGAGAACTGGCGGGTTTGATTTTCGGATTCTTCTGTAGAAAATAAATACGAAACCTCAACTTCTAACGCTGATGCAATTTTTGCAAGCGTATCTGGATATGGCCATTTTATGCTTTGCTCGATAGAACTGATGAATGGAAGAGAAATATCTGCTTTTTCTGCTAAAAGTGCCTGTGAATAACCTTTTTGAGTCCTGAGTTTTTTTATATTTCTTGCAAGCGTACTTCTTACTTCTTCACCTGTCATAA
>JAEDFA010000120.1 GCA_016293005.1 Treponema sp. | reverse complement strand
CTGATACCGATATTTCTCATTTTTGAAATATCAAAAGCCATATTGTTACCTCTTTTAAATAAAATAATCGCTAAATTATAAGAATTGTATTCTGTCATTATATAAAAAAATTAATTGAATTTCAACAAGTGAATATGTTAATTCTAAAAAAATGATTGCGATTTTTTTTCCAAAGTTATATATTTTTCTTATGAATCAAAACGAGTGTGGCGAAAATAATAAAATTCATGATAAAAATAATGCGGAAGGAAAAAGTTCTGTCAAAATTGCGTCTTGTGCTACTGTTACCTCTGGAATGTCGGGTGTTTCTGCACTGATTTTTACAGTAATTTTAGTGGGACTTGGTGAACGCATTGGTGAACGTTTTCTGCCTGTTTATCTTGTGACAATGGGTGCTTCGATGATTGCACCATCCATTTTGAATGGACTTGATAATTTTTTGTCAGCAGTTTATTCATTTCCAGGCGGATGGATTTCAACAAAATTCGGCTATAAAAAAGCACTTTTGTTTTTCAATATTTTTGCAATTACTGGATATTTAATCGTAATTTTGTTTCCAGGCTGGATTTCTGTCCTTGTCGGTTCGGTTTTCTTTTTGTCATGGTCGAGTCTTTCCATGCCTGCTTACATGGATTTGATTCGAAATGAAATTCCTAAAAATAAACAGGTGTTTGGAATTTCTGTTCATTCACTCATTAAACGCATTCCTATGGCTTTGGGCCCGCTTTTGGGCGGATTTTTTGTGGACAGATTCGGTATTGAAAAAGGAATTCAAATTGCTTTTATCATTGCGACAATATGCAGCATTTTGGGAATATTTGTGCAGCAGTTTGTTTTGAAAGATGAAAGTAGAATTGTGAAAAAAGCGGATAGAAGTGAATCAATTTTCAATATTCTGCCATGGAAATTTCCTTACGAAATGAAAATCATTTTGATTTCTGATATTCTGGCAAAATTCTGTTCGCAGATTCCTTACGGCTACATTGCAATCTGGGCGATGGAATATGAAGGCGGAGCTCAAATCAATGCGACACTTTTTGGAATTCTGACAACTATTGAAATGTCCTGTGCAATTTTATCTTATGTATTAATCGGTTTTCTTGGCGACAGATTCAAAAAGAAAAACTTTGTGATGGCAACTTTTGTTTTGTACACGCTTTTTCCGCTCGCACTTTTGATTTCAAAAAATTTTGTACTGCTTGTTTTGGCATTCATTATTCGTGGATTTAAAGAATTTGGCGAACCTGCACGCAAAGCTCAAATTATGGATTTTGCACCGGAAGGAAAAAAATCACTTTATTTTGGTGCATTTTATTTTTACCGCGATGTAATTGTAACTTTTGGTGTAATTCTTGGCGGCATTTTGTGGATGCTAAAACCAGAATTGAACCTGATTTCTGCAGCACTTTTTGGATTGTCTTCAGCTTTGGTATATGCTTTTTTGGGAGTTTAATTTACAACAAGAATAATCGTCCTGAATATTTATTCAATAATTATTTGCTGCGCTTTATGACTGTTGAATTTGTTCTCGTAGAAAAACAGGATTTTTGTCTTTTGGAAAGAAAAATTGTTTTTAACCGGCAACAAAGGATTCAGTTCAAATTCTTCATATTCAGAATATGCAAAATCAATGCGAGAATTTGAAACTCCACCGTTCTGTTCAAGAGCAAGCCTGTGTTTGTTTTTATCATAATGATGGACGTACCAATCAGGAAATCCACCTTTTTTACCAGTTTTTACAAAATCAAATCGCAAAAGTTCGTAAAGAATTCTGTCATTTTTGTGATTTGAATAATCAGCCAAAAATTCATACCAGAATTTAGGAGCTTTTGCAGAAGAAAAAAGATTTTGCTTTCTGGAAATTTCAGTAATCTCGCAGAAGAAATTCCAAAATCCATATTTTTCTTCTATATAAATCATGCATTTTTCGAAATTCTTGCTGTTATAAAATGCATCCAAAAGAATTTCCAAATCTTTGAGAAAACAAACATCGCTGAAAGAAAGATAAGGTGTACTCAAAATTTCGTAAGGAGCAGTTTTCATCCATCGAAAATCATTTTGAGAAGCAATTTCTTTCATTTTTGTGCCAAAAAGAACTTTTAAAAATCCGAGTTGCATTTCGTCCGGATGAAGCGACATCACAAAATCAAAAGATTTACCGAAACTCTGCAAATTTTCATAAGGAAGACCGGCGATTAAATCAAGATGGCAGTGAATTGTTTTTGGAATTTGTCTGATATTTTGGGCAAGTTTTTCGATTTCAGGCGAACGGGAAACAGACTCAAGCGTTTTGGGATTTGAAGACTGCACGCCAATTTCAAACTGCATCACACCAGAAGGAACTTTTTGCAAAAAATCCAAAGCTTTTTGAGAAAGAAATTCAGCTTCAATTTCAAAATGAAACATTGTTTTTCCATTATGATGAGTTAAAATATAATCCCAAATCGCAATGTAACGTTCTTCATCAAGATTGTAAGTTCTGTCTACAAATTTTACAAGTTTTACATTATTAT
>JAEDFA010000119.1 GCA_016293005.1 Treponema sp. | reverse complement strand
CCGCTTATAGGACGAGCAAGGCCTTTTATCCAGAATCCAGATTTTATTCAGATTATAAAACCGCCGTTTAGTTCATCTTTCCCGTCCGGGCATTCTGCAATCGCTTTTGCATTTACAGCATCCCTTTTTCTTTCAAAGACAAAACTATGGATTTCTGCGCTTGTAATTTCTGTTTTAATAGCTTTTTCAAGAATTTATCTTTATGTTCATTTTCCTTCAGATGTAATTTCTGGAATTCTTGTTGGAATTTTATGTGCCGTTTTAGTTTTTCTTCTTATGAGAAAAATAACTGGCAAAAAAAATAACGCTGCTTCTAAAAAATAACTTTTAGAGATTTTCTATAGAAGATTGAGGTTTTTTATGTTGAAAAATACTGCGTGTTTTGGTGTTGCAGGAAATTTTACAGGTCATCTTGAACAGGCCGGTGAGGCGGAATCTTTTTCTTCCGTAAAAACTAGCGAAGAGACTGAACCAAAAGCGATTTTTCCCACTTTTATTCCGTCTGATTCAAAAATCGTTCCTGATTTTTTAAAAATTTTTCCGTTTTCAAGCGAAAAAATAATTTACCCCGAAAACGAAACTAAACTTCAGATTGAACCTGAATGTGCAGTTTTATTTAATGCAGAATGGAAAGACGGAAAACTTAAAAACCTTTTTCCATTATCGTTTGCCGCGTCTAATGATTGCTCTATCCGAAAAGACGGCGCAAAAAAAATCAGCGAAAAGAAAAACTGGGGAAAAGAGACTAAAGGTCTTTCTTCAAATATGATTCTGCTTGATGATTTTTCTGAAAACTCAAAACTTTACGATTACAGAATTGCAAGTTTTCTTTTAAGGGACTCAAATGTTTTTGAATACGGTGAAAATTCTTTTGTGAAAAATTATAATTACATCTGGAAAAAACTTACGCTCTGGCTCATCGAAAAATTTAACAGTCAGAAAGATGAAGGTCCGAAAGAAAATATTCATGAATATTTAAAAGAAGCATCTTTTCCTGAAAAAATTCTTGTTTCAATCGGTGCAACTCGTTATACAGAATTTGGAGAGAGAAATTTTTTGAAAAAAAATGATGAAGCCGTCGTTGTTCTTTATCCTGACTCAAAATATTGTGAAGAAGAAATAATTCAGAAAGTAAAACAAAGGGATTTTTCAGATTCGGAAATTTCTTTTTTGGTTCAGAAAATTTGTGAAAAAAATCATAACTTGTCATAAGGAACATTTATGGAAAATCAGTATATTTTAAAAGCGGAAAATATTTCGAAAACTTTTGCGATGGAAGCAGGCTTTTTTTCAAAGAACAAAAAAAATGTCTACGCCTTGAATGATGTAAGTTTTTCGCTTCCGTTCGGGAAAACTTTTGGAATTTTAGGTGAATCAGGATGCGGAAAAACGACATGTGCAAGAGTTCTTCTTCAGCTTTATAAACATACTTCAGGAAAAATTTTTGTAAACAAAAAAATATTTGACGATTCAGATTTTAATGATAATCAAAACGATAAAAACAAAGAAACTTTTTTAGAAATCTCTTCGTTTTCAAGAAAAGAAGTTAAAAAATACCGTCAGAAAGTAAAATACATTTTTCAAGACCCGGCAAAATCTTTAAATCCAAAAATGACGGTTCTTCAGATTTTAACAGAACCTTTAAAATATTCTGGTGAAAAAACTTCAAAAAAAGAAAGGTTTGAAAAAGCGGCAAAAATAATCGAAGAAGTCGGTCTTTCTAAAGAAGATTTATCAAGACGCCCTCAGGAATTTTCAGGCGGGCAGCGCCAAAGAATTTCAATTGCACGTGCTCTTATAATGAATCCAAAACTTTTAATCTGCGATGAAGTCGTTTCTGCGCTCGATGTTTCAATTCAGGGGCAGATTATAAATATGCTTTCTGATCTACAGGAAAAAAGAAATTTAAGTTATGTTTTTATAACGCATGATTTGAGGGTTGCCTGTTTTTTCTGCGACACGATTGCCGTAATGTATCGTGGAGTTTTAGTTGAACAAGGAGATGCAAAAGATTTTTACAAAAATGCGCTTCATCCGTACACGAAACTTTTGTTTGAAGGCGCTTCTGTAAATTTAAATAATTCAAGTCTGGAAATAAAATCTGTTTTACAAAGCGAAACTTCCTGTCCTTTTTCCCACAGATGCCCGAAAGCTACAGAAAAATGCAGAACCGAAAAACCTGAATTAAAATCCGTTTCCCAGAATCAGAAGGTGCGGTGTTTTTATATTTAATTTTAAGTAAGTCTCTAAGTGGCATTATCTGGCTTAAAAATCATATAGTAGAAAACGAAGCAATCCTTACATTCATAAACTCTCCCTTAGAAAAAAAATTAGGAAATCGAACTGACAAAATCCGTACTCCAAACGGTATTCTTTCTGTATGAAAGTTTTTGCTGAACTAAAAAAAAGCTCTATAACAATTTTTAATTAAAATCATTATAGAGCCTGTTTTTCTTTTTTTAGATGCTTAATTATTTTGTAGCACCTGGAATTGCCTTGTCAAATTCAGGGTTTCCGTGGTGATA
>JAEDFA010000118.1 GCA_016293005.1 Treponema sp. | reverse complement strand
GTTCGAATCCTCAACTCCCCAAGAATCAGAGCTAGTTTTCTAGCTCTTTTTTTTTTGCAGTTTTTATTTTATTCCGTTTCTTTAATAATCATTTTTTCTGTTTTTTTTTATTTTTTTATAGACAATTTTCTTTCTATAGTTTAAATTTACTACACAAAAAAAAGAGGATTATTGTGAAAATTCATTTTTGGGGAGTGAGAGGATCAATTCCAACTCCATTGACTCCACAGCAAATACAATCAAAAATCTTGGCCACAGTGCAAAGAATTACAGTCGCAGATTTGCAGAATTCTGAAACACGTGCTAAATTTGTTTCATCGTTGCCTTCTTGGATTTTTGGAACAGCTGGCGGAAATACAGCATGCGTTGAACTCATTCACAATAATACCGATATAATTCTTGACGCCGGAACTGGTCTAAGAGTTTTAGGTAAATCAAAAAAATGTCCTCAAAAATATCATCTTTTTCTTTCACATTTTCACTGGGATCATATAAACGGTTTTCCTTTTTTTGACCATGCATTCAATCCAAATCTGGAAATTCAGATTTATTCACATTTTAAAGATGCGAAAACATATTTTTACAATCAGATGATAGAACCTTATAGTCCACCTTCTGTTGCGCCTTCTATCACAAAAAAAATCTTTTTTAATACTCTTCAAGAAAATAAAGAATTTTTTATTGATGATATAAAAGTAAATTCACACAAAATGCGTCATCCTGGAGATTCTTATTCATTTTCCTTTGAAATTGATGGAAAAAAATTTGTCTACGCCACAGATATCGAATTGAAAAGTACAGATTTTTCTTCAAAAACAGACGGACAGGAAGTTTTTAAAGATGCGGACGTAATTGTCATTGATTCTCAATACACAGTTGAAGAAGTGTACAGAAAGGAAAATTGGGGACATTCAGCTTTCTGCTATGTTATTGATTTTGCAATTTTCTGGAATATCAAAAAAATTTATTTATTTCATCATGAACCGGCTTATGATGACAGAAAACTTGATTCAATTCTGCAGGCAGCAAGATGGTATGCACAGTATATTGGTCATTCTGACATTCAGATTGAAATTGCAAGAGAATCTTTGGAAGTGGAATTGTAGTTTTACAGGCAGTGAATTATTATGAACATCGATAATGAAGATATTTCAGTTTTAGAATATAATTTTTCAAAAAAAGAGCTTTTTCTGCTTGCAAAGTTTCTGCGTCAGAATGAAGAAAAGCTTCCTGATGGATTAGAATCATTTTATCATGTTTTGGAAGATTCTATTTATAATACACTTTCACTTGATGAGGTCAAACGCTTTTATTCATGAAAAAATCTATTAAAATTTCAATTATAATTTTGCTCATTGTTTTTGTGATTTTTGGAACAGGCTTTTTTGTTCTTAATAATATTTCAAAACCGCCTGTTAATTCAGATAATTCTCCAAATGAAGTTATGCAGGTAAGAATTGAAGTTCCTTACGGTATGTCGATTTATGAGATTTCTTCTGTTTTAAAAGAAAATAACCTTATAAGGAATGAAAAAATTTTTTACTATTGTGCAAGATTTCCTCAACTTAGAAAAATTCTTTTTCCAAAAAATCCTGATTTAAACTTTTCACTTAAAAGCGGTGTTTATTATATAAAAAATAATATGGAAATTTCTGAAATTCTTGAACTTTTATCATCAGGTCAACAGGAATATATTAAAATTTCCATTCCAGAAGGTTTTACAGTATCAAAAATTGCAGAACTTCTTGAAGAAAACAGGATTTGTTCAAAAATTGATTTCATAAATGTTTCAAAAGATAAGAATCTTCTATCAAAATATCAAATTCCAGCAGATTCTTGTGAAGGATATTTATTTCCAGATACATATTTTTTCACACTTGGAATGAAATCTGATACAATTATTTGCATCATGCTCGACAATTTCTTTGAAAAAATCAAAACAATTCCAAATCTCAGCGAGAAAAATCCAGAAGATTTATTTTACACAGTTCGTCTGGCATCAATAGTTGAACGTGAATACAGACTTGAAGAAGAAGCACCATTGATAGCAAGTGTATTTTTAAATCGTTTGCACCATAATATCGGATTATATTCTTGTGCAACCGTTGTTTATATTTTGACAGAAATAGAAGGAAATCCTCATCCTGATAGAATATTGATTGAAGATACCAAAATTGACAGCCCTTACAATACATATAAATATGCAGGATTGCCTCCTGGAGCCATTTCAAATCCTGGGGTTGTTGCTTTAAATGCAGCGACAAATCCCCCTAAAACCAATTATTATTTTTTCCAGGTTGCAGATGCTCAGACAGGCCGGCACGTGTTCACAAAAAGTTTTGAAGAGCATATAGAAAATCACAGTCTTGTTTCCAAAAAGGTAGCAAAATAATTGGCTAATTTAATCTCGAACGAAACAATTGATGCAATTCTCGATTCACCTGACCTTATTTCTATAATTGGAGAATATACAAGATTGGAACAACGTTCTCCAAATGACTGGTGGGGTTGCTGTCCTTTTCATGGAGAAAAAACACCTT
>JAEDFA010000117.1 GCA_016293005.1 Treponema sp. | reverse complement strand
CAATGATTTATTTCTGTGCATCTATGGTTTACGATGCCGGATTCTTAGGAATTGACGAAGAACTTTTAACTTCTGAAAATTTGACTGAAGAACAGCGAAAATCTTTGCAGCGTCACATCGACCTTGCAGAAGATTATATTCAGTTTGTTCCAAAAAAATACTGGGATGTTTTCATCAATGCTGCAAAATATCACCACGAAAATATGGATGGTTCAGGAAATCCTGAAGGTTTAAAAGGTGATGCAATCCCAGAAATTGCGCGTATTATCAGAGTTGTTGATTCTTACATTGCGCTTTCAAGTAAAAGAAGTTATCGTGGCGGTCTTGATAAAGATTCTGCGCTTGAAAAACTTGAAAGCCAGTCGAATATTTACGATCCTGATGTAATTAAAGTTCTGGCAGACATTATTTAGTTTATTTAGGAAAGGTAAAAATGGATATAGCAGAAATCGATAAACTTCCGTGTGCACAGAGGTTCAGTAAACGCGTAATTCTAAAAGTTGCAGAAATCGTAGATGTTTCTGTGCATCCTGGCGGAAGTTTCTTATATGTTCTCACTTTAAATACAAATGAAGAAGAGAAACGCCAGATTGTAAGTTCAATCGTTCCGTTTTATAAACCGGAAGAACTTTTGCATAAGAATATTGTCCTTGTATATAATTTAAAACCTGCAAATTTCCGTGGAATAAGAAGCAATGGAATGCTTTTGGCTGCAAGCGATCCTAATGTATCAGAAGAAACTTGCGAAGTAATTTTTGCACCACAATTTCCTGCTGGAACAATTCTTGAACCTGAAGGATTTTTTCCGCCACAAGAAAAATTGTGTTATGTAAAGCCTGATACTTTCTTTGAAATGGAACTTTACACAAAAGACGGTTTTGTTGAACTTGACGGTAAAAAAATCGGTTCAGATGGCAAATTTCTTACAGTAGAAATCTATAAAAATGGAAAAGTCGGCTAAAATTTATGAATTTTTTTATAGCTTTCTATTGACTTTTTTTTTCTAAAAATATATAAATATTTTCATACAGCAAAGGCGTTGTAGATTAATTTCTGCAACGCCTTTTTTGTTTTCAGGTTACTTTTTAGAGAAAGCCTGAACTTGAACCATCAAAGAAGCTGGTTCACACATACTAATCCTGTGCTGTAGTTTACAGTACATTTATAACGGCAATGAAGTCTGGAAAAAGTGCACATTTCTGATTTTATTGTCGTTTTTTTTTACTGTCAGGATTTTAAAAGTTCAAAATTTTAAGATTCTTTTATTTCAGATTTTCTGAATTTGAAATTATTTCTAAATATTCTGTTTTTAGAAATAATATTGGAGGTTTTTATGGATAGCGCTCTTACTTTAGAAAAAGTAACTGAAATTGCCGGTGAAGCAGCTAGAGGCGAAGCGTATGCAATTTGGTTCTTAATCGGTGCAGCACTTGTATTTTTTATGCAGTGTGGATTTGCAATGGTAGAAACCGGTTTTACTCGAGCAAAAAATGCCGGTAACATTATTATGAAAAACCTTATGGACTTTTGTATTGGTACACCAATGTTCATGTTCTTAGGTTTTGGACTTATGATGAGCGAGAATTATTTCTTCGGTCTTATAGGTCGTCCTGATATGCAGCTTTTTACAAACTTTGCTGATATTAACTGGTCTAGTTTTGTATTCAACCTTGTTTTCTGTGCAACGGCAGCAACAATCGTTTCTGGTTCGATGGCAGAAAGAACAAAGTTTAGTGCATACTGTATTTATTCAGCAGTAATTTCAGCTGTTGTATATCCAATTGAAGCAGGCTGGGTATGGAATTCTCAAGGCTGGCTTTTCCAGATGGGATTTACTGATTTTGCCGGTTCTGCTGCAATTCACTCAGTTGGTGGATGTGCTGCTTTAATCGGTGCAATTTTCTTAGGCCCTCGAATCGGAAAATACGATAAAGATGCAAACGGAAAAGTAACAAAAGTTCATGCAATTCCAGGTCATTCTTTAACACTTGGTGCACTTGGTACATTTATCCTTTGGTTCGGCTGGTATGGATTTAACGGTGCTGCTTGTACACAGCTTGAAGGAATCGGCGGACTTGCTGCAGTATTCATCAATACTACAATCGCTCCTGCAATTGCATGTATCACAACAATGATTTTTACATGGATTAAAAACGGTAAGCCTGATGTTTCAATGACATTAAACGCTTCACTTGCAGGTCTTGTTGCAATTACAGCTCCTTGTGCAACTTGTGATGCTTTAGGCGCAACAATAATCGGACTTGTAGCAGGAATCCTTGTTGTAATTGTAATTGAAGGACTTGATACAAAACTTCATATTGATGATCCGGTTGGTGCAGTTGGTGTTCACCTTGCAAACGGTATCTGGGGAACTTTAGCATGCGGACTTTTCAATGTTGAAAACGGTTTGTTCTATGGACACGGTTTCCACCAGCTTGGTGTTCAGGCTTTGGGAATCTTCACAATTCTTGCATGGACAACTGTATGTATGGTAATTACTTTTGCTTTAATCAAAAAGCTCCATGGACTTAGAGCAAGCAAAGAAGAAGAACTTATCGGTCTTGATAA
>JAEDFA010000048.1 GCA_016293005.1 Treponema sp. | reverse complement strand
GTTGAACAATATGAATTAACGCAATGGATTTTATATCCTAGTACTCATAATGATATTAAAACATTTTGTGTAGACGGAAGTGATTTATACGCTGTAGCGGCTTTTTCAGACTCAACTATAACAAAAACTGCAATTTTTAATGCAACGATTGATGAAAGTGCAAAAAATATTACATCAAATTTCTGGATGATATTATCCACCAATACAGGTAATTCAGTTAGTGAATTTGATAATTATGGAACTAATCTTGAATACCGGGATTTATGTTATATAAATAAGAATTTGTATTTACTCATTCGGGATGTTCAACAGCCTGCGGATTCTGCTGAAGCAATAACTAGTCGTGGCGCTGTATGTATTTATAAACTTTCTGACAACAGTATTTCTCAAGGCGATATTATAGGATATCAGGAGCAAGAAGTAACAATTTCATATACATCTGATGTTGAAAATAATTCTACAACTGCAAGGCAAACATACATCGGAAACGGAAGCTCAACCTTCTGTGGTCCTGTAAAATTTGTTTCTTTTAATGAAAGTGCGCTTTTTATTGCTGATAACGGTTTTTCTCTCATAGAAGAAGCATATTCACGAAACGAAAACCATACACAATGTACTGCAACATCAAAAAATTCGATTGTTACATTTGATTTAATTTCAAATAAGTTAAGCTTTACATCGCTGAAAGATGAATGTTTTGACAAGAATTATTCAGGCTATTTCTACGGTACAAGTTTTACAGGCAATGAGTAATTTTTATGTTTTTATTTTGTAAAAGATTTATATATTCTCCCTGATTTTATTCATTTTAAATTTTTATTGCGGAAATTCATGTTTTATAATAGAATAGAATAACATCCAAAAATTTTGGTAAACTTATTGATTGGAGAAAATATGAATTTTATTTTTTTAGGACCTCCAGGTGCTGGAAAAGGTTCTTTGGCTGTAAAAGTTGCACAGGATTACAAAATTCCTCACATTTCAACTGGTGATATTTTCAGGGCAAATATTAAGGCTCAAACTCCGCTCGGCGTAAAAGTAAAGGCAATCATCGATTCTGGTTCTCTTGTAAGTGATGATTTAACTTGTGAACTCGTAAAAGACAGGCTTTCTCAGGACGACTGCAAAAACGGTTTCATTCTTGACGGTTTCCCAAGAACAATTCCTCAGGCAGAAATGTTTACAAAAATCTGTTCAGATGTAAAAGTTGTAAATTTTGAAATCGCAATCGATGCAGTAATTAAACGATTAAGTACAAGACGCGTTTGCAAATCCTGTGGAGAAAATTTTAACATTTTAACGCTTCCTCCAAAAGTAGAAGGAAAATGCGATAAGTGCGGCGGTGAACTTTTCCAGCGTGATGATGATAAAGAAGAATCTATTATGCACAGAATGGAAGTTTATCACGAACAAACAGAACCGCTCATTAATTTTTATCGTGAAAAAGGTCAGATTACAGACATTGATGGCGCAATTCAGACTAACGACCTTTTAAAAGAATTCAAAAATCTTTTTCCTGTAAAATAGATTTAAAGGCTTTTTCAAGAATATAAATTGAAAAGGCCTTAAAAAAATGCCATGCAACAGATTATTGAAAAAGAAAAATTTTACATTGAAAATGTAAAAAAAATTAATAAGATAATTGAATATGTTCTTCTCTTTGCCAATATTGTTCCAGTGGCATTTTTTCTACTGATTCTTTTTAAAGTTTTTCCAATTTCGTATGGAATTCCTTTAGTAATGGCGCCAATTACAGTGTCTTTATTTGTGATTGACCATTTTCTTAATAAATCCCAGAAAGAACGCGTAATTAAATTTTCGATGTATTTCGGAATGTTTGCTTCTTCAATTTTCGTGTGCTTTCTTGGTTCAAATCATCTTATTCATCTTTTTGTGTCGTTTGGTTTTGTTCCGTTTATGAGCAGCCTTTATTACGACAAAAAATTGAATCTTTCTGTTTTAATCGTAAATTATTTTTTGCTTGCTGGAACGCTTTTTTTCAGGTCGCTGGAAGGTTTCAAAATCGATCCGTATCAGAACTCAGCAATTTCATGGTTTATAACTTATCTTTCGGGATTTACGGTTGAATACATTTTTGTTTTTTTAATTTCGCGGTTTTTAACAAAGAAAAATGTCGATTATCTTGATGAACTTTTCGAAAGTCAGCAGGAACAGCAGAAGCTTATCGAACATTTAAACGAAACAAGTGAAAACAATCATAAAATTTCAGAGCAGTTCAAGGTTCAGAATCTTCAGCTTCAGGAAACGCAGACTAATATTATTAAATTTATTGCAAAAATTCTTGGAAGTCACGATTTGTTCACCGGTCGTCATGTCATTCATACGCAAAAATATGTTGATATAATTTCCCGCCAGCTCAGAAAAAGCGGTTTTTACACAGAAGAACTAACCGATGAAAATATAAATCTTTTTACGACCGCGGCTTTTCTGCACGATATCGGAAAAATTCACATTCCGGAAGGTGTTTTAAATAAAATGGGAAAATTCACAGATGCCGAATTTCACCTTATGCAGTGTCACCCGGAAGAAGGCGTAAAACTTTTGAATCTTTTCCCAAAAATCGAAGACGGAAAGTTTAATCAGATTGCAAAAGATATGTGCTATTATCACCACGAAAAATGGGACGGTTCCGGTTATCCAAATAAAATTAAAGGAAAAGAAATTCCTCTTTGCGCTCGAATTATGGCGTGTGCAGATGTTCTTGATGCGTTAATCAGTGAGCGACTTTATAAAAAGCCATTCTCAATTGAAAAAGCAATGGAAATTTTTGAAGAATCTAAAGGCTCACATTTTGAACCGTGTATCGCGGATGCAGTGATTGCATGTAAGCCTTTGATTTTTATGATTGATGCAGATTTTAAACAGTCAGAAGAAACTGAACAGTCTGAAGAACTTAAATGGTGGACAGATTACCACAACGAACTTCAAAAACGGTCAGCTTCAGAAGATATCAAACGAATCGAAGAAAATTAATTCATTATACAGTCAATATTTGCTTTTCCGCCTGGAACGAATGGCAGAACATTTTCTTCCGGGTCAACGCGAACTTTTACAAAGCACGGACGGTTTTTACGGTTCATGTCAAACGCTTTTTTATACCATTCTGAATCTTTGTCGGCGTCGATTGCTTCAATTCCGAATCCTTCTGCGATTTTTAACAAATCTGGTGAAGAGGCAAACTGGCTTGCGCTGTAATTCTTGTCGAAAAGGAATTTCTGCTGCTGGTAAACCATTCCCAAAGTTCCGTTTTCAAAGACGATTACAGTAACATTTAAATTATTCTCGGAAAGCGTTGCAAGTTCCTGAATGTTCATCATGATTGAACCGTCGCCAGAAAAACAGATGACTTTTTTTTCTGGATTTGCAAATGCGGCTCCAATCGCTGCAGGAAGCCCGAAGCCCATTGTTCCCAGTGAACCTGATGTAAGGAAAGTGCGCGGTTTTTTGATTGGATAATATTGCGCCGCCCACATTTGATGCTGACCGACATCTGTTGTAACAAGAATTTTTTCTTCTGGAAGACCAGCTTTTTTTGCAAGGCTTGGAATCTGCGAAATGAAAGTGCGTGGATTTACGCTTCCGTTGAAATTTTTATTTTTTTCTTCTGATGATGGAAGTCCGCATGTTTTTGACCAGGTTTCTTTTTTTGTTTGCTGAACTTTTGAAAGCCATTCTGCGCGGGAAGAAAGTTCGTTGTCAGCCTGTTCAAGTTTTAGGAATGCGTTTAAGATTTCTGGAATGATTTCTTCGATTTTTCCAACGATTGAAATTGCTGCAGGAAGAATTTTGTCGATTTCTGCGGCATCAACATCGATGTGAACGATTTTTGCATTTGGACAGAATTTTGAAACGAGTCCAGTTGCCCTGTCGTCGAATCTTACACCGAATGCAAGAACTAAATCGCTTTTATTCATTGCAAAGTTTGCGGCGTAAGTTCCGTGCATTCCAACCATTCCAAGGAAATTTTCGTTTTCTGTTGAAACAGCGCCTAAGCCCATGAGAGAACTTACAACCGGAATGTTGTAGTTTTGAAGGAAGTTTTTAAGTTGTTCTGCCGCTTCTGGAGAATTACAGCCGCCACCTAAATAAACTACTGGAGAAGATGCATTTTTCATAAGGGAAGCGATTTTTTGCGATAATTCTGAAATCTGAGATTTTTCTGTTTGATAGCGGACGATTTTTTTGTTGAATTCTGTTAAATCCGGCCAGTTGTCGAATTCGCATTCTTCAAGCTGAACATTTCGCGGAATGTCGAGGAGAACTGGACCTGGACGACCGTTTACAGAAATTGCAAAGGCTTCCGGGATTGCAGTTAAAAGTTCTTTTGCAGATTTTACAAAAATTGAATGTTTTGTGATTGGAAACGACAGCCCGAAAGTGTCGGCTTCCTGAAATGCGTCAGTTCCGATTAAAGATGTGTTAACTTGTCCTGTAATTGCGATAATCGGAATGGAATCGCTTCTGGCATCTGCAATTGATGTTAAAAGATTCATTGCGCCCGGTCCACTTGTTGCCATACATACAGAAGGAATTCCGTTTGTTCGTGTCATTCCCTGTGCAATAAAACCAGCCGCTTGTTCCTGGCGCACGAGTACATGGCGGACGGAACTTCTTGCAAGTTCATCGTAAAGAGGCAGAATTGAACCACCCGGAATTCCTGCCACCATTTTTACGCCATGCATTTCAAGCATTTTTACAATAATTTGTGCACCAGTTTTTTTCATAGAACCACCTTTTATTCTTTCCAGGAATTTTCAACCTGGGTATAATACTTTTGTTTTTCTCCCTCTGAAATGAATAAGGCTTCAAAACCTTTTAAAATAAGAATTTTTATATCTTCTAATGAAAAGTCACATTCGTTGTGAAGTTTCCAGTATTCTTCTGTGAGCGTTGTTTTAAAGAAAATCGGGTCATCGGTGTTTACGGTAACAAAAAGACCTCTTTTATAGAATTCTTTTATTGGATGCGAAGAAATTGAATTTACATATTTTTTTGTGAAAACATTGCTTGTAGGACAGACTTCAAGTGGAATCTGTTTTTCTTTTAAGACTTCCATTAATTTTTCATCTTGAATTGCTGAAATTCCGTGACCGATTCTTTGAATATGAAGGTAATTAAGAGAATCCCAGATTGATTCAGGTCCGACATCTTCTCCTGCGTGTGCGACAACTTTTAGACCGTCTTTGATTGCCTGAGCGTAAACTGGTTCATATTCTTTTGCAGGACCTTTTACTTCAGCACCGCCAAGCCCGATTCCGATAATGTTTGGACTTGGATATTTTTTTAACAGATTTAAGTTGTTCATTGCGTTTTCACAACCGAAAGTTCTGCTTACATCCATGAGGAGTTTTATGGTGATTCCGTGTTTTTCTTTTATTTGCGCGATTTTTTCATCAAAAATTTTTACCATTTCGGAATAATCAAAACCGTTTTTGAGGAATGCAGTTGGTGCAAAAAATGCCTCAGTGTAAATTATGTTGTTTTCGAGAAGGTAAGTTTCTAAATCTGAAAAAATGTAGTCAAAATCTTTTGGGCATTTGTAAAGAGCTTGAATTTTTAAGAAAGACTGAATGAATCCGTTTAAATCTGAATAAGAAAATAATTCTGCAATCTGGGAATCAGTCATTTGTTCGTTGTTGTATTTTTGGTACAGAGTTTGAATTGTTTTTATTGTTGGAACTGCTTCAATGTGCAAATGAACTTCTGCTTTTGGAACTGATTTTAATTTTTTATAAAACTGCTCTTTTTCCATAGAATCTCCACTGTGGACATAAACCACCTTAACATTATTTTCGGCATTTTTCTATATTTTCTTTAAAGTTTTTTTCATTAGTACTTAGGAATTTTGAAATTCTTGATATGGATTTATAAATCTTTCAAAACAGAATTTATTTCAGTTTTAAAGCGTTTCTGAAAACTGAAGTTTTAAATGTTTGCTTTACATGAAATTCGTGTTATCATAGTTTTATGACAGAATTTTTTATAATGTTTGGGCCGTGGTTCTGGCTTGGAATTCTTATTGTTTCTTGTGTCATCGAGGCGTTTACAATGGGTCTTACAACGATTTGGAGTGCCATTGCCTCGATTCCGTTAATTTTTATTGCGCGAACATCGCTTTCTTTCAAATGGCAGATTTTGATTTTCGTTGTGCTGACGGTGATTCTTGTTGTGTTTACAAGACCGTTCGCCGTAAAAAAATTAAAAATCGGAAAAAGCCGTACGAATGTTGATTCAATCGTCGGTGAAGAAGTTTTAATTGTAAAGGCAATCGAAAAATTTCAAAAAGGCGAGGCAAAGGCGAATAACGGTGTAATTTGGACTGCAAAATCTGTTGACGGTGCGCAAATTCCAAAAGACTCTGTGTGCGAAATTGTTTCCGTAGAAGGAAATACGCTTTGCGTAAAAGAAAAATCTCAAACTGAATAAATGAAAATGAAGTTTGCGTTACAAATTTCATTTTCTGGAGGTATTTATGGTTATTATTATCGCTGTAATTGTTGCACTTGTTGCAATTTTAATTATTGCAAATATCAGAGTTGTTTCTCAGTCGCAGGCACAAATTGTTGAGCGTCTTGGCGGCTATCATTCAACCTGGACAGTCGGTCTGCATGTAAAAGTTCCGTTCATCGATAAAATCGTGAGTAAGATGTCTTTAAAAGAAAAAGTTTTCGATTTTCCGCCTCAGCCTGTAATTACAAAAGATAATGTTACAATGATGATTGATACGGTTGTTTATTTTCAGATTACAGATCCAAAACTTTACACTTACGGTGTAGAAAAACCGATTAACGCACTTGAAAATCTTTCGGCAACAACGCTTCGAAATATCATTGGTGAACTTGAACTCGATGAATCTCTTACGAGCCGTGATGTAATCAATACAAAAATGAGGTCAATTCTTGATGAAGCAACTGACCCTTGGGGAATAAAAGTTAACCGCGTCGAAGTAAAAAATATTGAACCGCCGCAGGCAATCCGTGAAGCAATGGAAAAACAAATGAAGGCGGAGCGAGAAAGGCGTGAACAGATTTTAATCGCTGAAGGTCACAAACAGTCTGCAATTCTCGAAGCCGAAGGAAAAAAACAGGCATTGATTCTTGAAGCAGAAGCCGAAAAAGAAGCGGCAATTCAAAAGGCAAAAGGTGAAGCAGAAGCAATCCGTGAAGTTCAGGAAGCAAAAGCAGCCGGTTTAAAAATGCTTAAAGAAGCCGGAATGGACGAAAAAGTAATAAAATTGAGAAGTCTTGAAGCGTTCGAGGCAGCTGCAAATGGTCAGGCAACAAAAATTATAATTCCGTCTGAAATTCAGAATATGGCGGGGCTTGTAGAGTCGATTTCACAGATTGCAAAAAAATAAAATTAAACTGATTTTCAAATTTACCTCTAAAGGCTTAGGTTTTTAGAGGTTTTCTTTTGAAAGATTTTCGATTAGAAGAACTAGAGATTCAAGTTTTTCTTTTGTCATAAGTGGATTTAAAAGCGTAAATTTGAGACAGGTTCTGCCGCTTTCGGTTGTCTGCCCGATTACGATTCCGTGTTTGTGAAGAAGAATTCTTCTGACTTTTTTATTGATTTCATCGTTTTGTTCTGGTGTTTTTGAATTTGAACTGTATCTGAAAACTACGGAACTGATTTCTGGTTCAGTTATGCATGTAAACGATGGATTTTTTTTGATTAAAGAATACAGATATTTTGCATTTTCCATATTTTTTGTGATTATTTTTGACCAGCCTTCTTTTCCCCTTTCCTGAAAACTCATCCACACTTTTAGCGCATCGAATCTTCTTGTAGTTTGAAGAGATTTGTCTACGAGATTTGTGTAACCGTCTTCTTCATCTTCTGTGCGATTTAAATAATCGGCGTGAATCGTGAGTGCATCGAAAAATTCTGCATTTTTTACAAGAACGCATGAGCAGCTTATTGGAAGCAGAAACATTTTGTGAAAGTCTACAGTAATTGAATCGCAAAGGTGAAGGTCTTTTACGAGGTGAGAATATTTTTCGCTTAAAATTACGCCAGAACCATAAGCGGCATCGGCGTGGAGAAAAATGTTGTGTTTTTTGCAGATTTTTGAAATTTCTTGAATGTTGTCGATTGAACCAAAATCTGTTGTTCCGATTGTTGCAACGATTAAAAATGGAATGTTTCCGTTTTCGATGTCTGAATTTACGGCTTCTTTCAATTTTGAAATGTCCATTTTCTTTTTTGAATCTACAGGAATTTTTACAACAGACTCATAGCCGAGTCCTAAAATGTGTGCAGATTTTTCCATAGAAAAGTGGCTGATTTCGCTTGTGTACATTTTTAATTTTTTGAAATTTTCAGGAAGCCCGAATTTTTTTACATCGTGCTTTAGAACTGTTGAAATAAACCAGTCGCGGGCAAGAATTATTGCAGTTTGATTTGATTGTGAACCGCCGGAAGTAAAAACGCCGTCAGAATTTTCGCCGTAACCGTACATTCTGCATAAATGGCGGATGACTTCGACTTCGATTTCTGTTGCTACCGGCGCCTGATCCCAACTGTCCATTGACTGATTGAATGAAGCGATTATTAATTCTGAAGCGATGCTTTCAAGAGTTGCCGGTGAGTGAAGGTGCGGCATATAATCTGGAGATGATGTTCTAAGAAGATTCGGAAGAATTTTTTGCTTTGTGAGTTCAAGAGTTTTTTCCCAGCCGAGTCCTTTTTGGGGAAGAATTGTTTCCTGATGTATAATTTTTTGAAGTTCCTGTGGAGTAGGCCCTGAATACGCTTTATCATCGCAGAAGGAATCGGCGATTGCGTTTGCAGTTTGACCGATTATTTTTGTAAATTCAGACTTGCTTTCTGTTGAATTTGTTAAAAAAATATTTTCCACAAGAACCTCAGCAAATTATTGGTATTCTTTGTTGACTTGTAAAACGGCGTCTTCAAAAATGTTCATGGCTTTTTCGATTTCTTCTTGAGTAACATTTAATGCGCAAAGACATCTCATTACAGAACCGTTTCTTCCGCCTTTTTCCATTATGAGTTTATTTTCAAAACAGATTTTCTGAACTTTTGCAGCAGCATCTCCGTTTACAGGAAATAATCCCAGAGAATCAGGTTTTTCTTTTGGATTTACGAATTCGCAGCCAATCATAAGACCTTTTCCGCGCACATCGCCGATGATTTTTGATTTTGCTTTGATTTCGTTCATTCGTTTTTGAATAAATTCGCCTTTTTTGATTACATCGTTTAAAAATTCTGGTTTTGTTACGCGATTTAAAACGATTGTTCCGGCTTTCATTGCAATTTGGTTTCCGCGGAAAGTTCCTGTGTGTGCTCCCGGCTGCCATAAGTCGAGTTTTTTGTTGTAAATTACGATTGAAAGAGGCTGACTTCCGCCAATTGCTTTGGAACAGAGAATTACATCCGGAACGATTTGCGCGTATTCAAATGCAAAAAGTTTACCGCTTCGGCCCATTCCGCATTGAATTTCGTCTACGATTAACGGAATGTCGAGTTCTTGTGTTACGCGGCGGATTGTTTGAAGAAATTTTACAGGAGCAACATTTACTCCGCCTTCGCCTTGAATAGGTTCGATGATTACTGCCGCAGGTTTTGTGATTCCGCTTTCCGGGTCTTTTAAAGTGCGTTCAAAATATTCGCAGCACGCATCAACAGCCGCTTCGCCTTTAAGACCGAAATAATTTCTGTAACTGTTTGGGAACGGAAAATGCTGAACTTCTGGCATTAATGCGCCGACTTTGCTTTTTGCACCGAGATTGCCAGTGCATGAAAGCGCTCCATGACCCATTCCGTGAAAACCGCCTTGAAAAGCGATTATGGAAGTTCTGGAAGTTGCCGTTTTGCATAATTTTAATGCAGCGTCTGTTGCATCAGTTCCGCTTGGTGAACAAAACTGGATTTTACAATTTTGTGCCAGTTCTTGTGGAAGATGAGAAATTACAGTCTGAACGAACTCATCTTTTACAGGTGTGGTTAAATCAAGCGTATGAAGCGGAAAATCGCTGGAAAGAAGTTCAATCATTGCCTGATTTATTTCAGTGTCATTGTGTCCAAGTGCAAGAGTTCCTGCTCCGCACAAAAAATCCAGATATTTGTTTCCTTCAATGTCCTCAACCCATGAGCCTTTTGCTTTTACTAAAGCAAGCGGAAATTTCCGCGGATAACTACGGGCATTAGATTCTGTGGAATCCTGTCTGGTAATGTAATACTGATTGGTGTCTTTTTTTGACATCGACGTTCTCCATTACTCGCAAACTGTTTAACAGTGCAAACATAAAATCCTACAGGGATTCAAAAATGAATCTCGTTACAGCTTAGAAAAAAGCCGTGAGATTTAAAATTACTATAAAACAGTAGTTTGTGCAATGACAGATAATAGAAAAATTTATTTTTCTTTGTGGCGACGGTCTAATTCGTCACAGACATCTTTCCAGGTTACGCCTTCTTTGTACATCAAAACGCTTACAAAGTAGAGTAAATCGGCTGCTTCCCATATAACTTCGTCTTTGTCTTCGGCTTCGCAGAGTTCTTCGGATTCTTCTTCGATTTTTTCGCGGACTCGCTTAGAATCTAAAGTTGCCGTGTAAGAACCTGGACGAGGGTTTGCAAATCGTTCTTGAATTGTTCCGTAAAGGCGTTCTAAAGTTGATTTTTCTATTGCTTCTGAAGAAAAACAGTTCCAGCTTCCGGTGTGGCATACAGGGCCGTGCGGAATTACAGTTGCAAGAATTGTATCGCGGTCGCAGTCTGCACGAAGTTTTACGACTTCAAGGAAATTTCCGCTTGTTTCGCCTTTTGTCCAGAGAACATTGCGCGTTCTGCTGAAGAAAGTTAGTTTTCCTGTGTCAAAAGTTTTTTCGAGCGCTTCTTGATTTGAGTAGCCCATCATTAAAACTTCGCCGGAAATAGAATCTTGAGCGATTACTGGAATCATTCCTGAAGTTTTCTGCCAGTCGAGGCATTTTATGAAAGAATTTTTTAAGGAAACTTTTTGAGTGTAAAGAGCCATTCCAAGCTGAACATCGCAGTGCATTTTTTCAAGAGTTTGAACTTCTTCTTCTGAAGAAACGCCTCCTGCAACGACTACGCGGCATTTTACGGAATTGCGAAGTTCTTGTGCCATTTGAAGATTTGTTCCCTGCATGCAGCCTTCTTTTTCTACGCAGGTGAATAAAAGTTCTGAACAGTATTTTTCAGCCATTTTTGCACCGTCGATTAAAGAAACATCGATTGTTTCTGTCCAGCCTTTTACAGCGATTTTTCCGTTTAGGGCATCGACGCCGATTATTACGCGCTGTTTTCCGATTGCGTTAACGAGTTCTTCGAGGAATTCTGTATTTAAAACGCTTTTGTTGTCTTCTGGTGATTTTTTCCAGGCAGAAGAACCGATGATTACTTTTTCTGCACCAAGGGAAATCAGTTCTTTTGCGCGTTTAACAGAATGAATCCCACCGCCGGTTCTGACATTACCTTTTCTTAGAAGGCTTTTTAAAAGCGGAGTGTTTATTGTGTCGCCTTTTGGATTTGTGTGACCCATTGCGGCATCTAAATCGATAACTGCAACTTCGCCGTATTTGTTAAATTCGTTTATGAGAGCATCTGCGTCATCTCTTTTGAGGACAAGCTCTTTTCCATTTTTTAACTGAACAACATGACCGTCTTTGAGGTCGATAGAACTGATTACCATAATGAAAGTATTTTACTGAATTTTATGAAATATAACAACAAAGAAATATGGAAAGGGGCTGTCTAAAAAGTATGGGCAGCCTCAATTATTTTTAAAGCCAACGAAAAGTTTCTGTGGTAAAATTTAAATATGAGCAGAGGAAAAAGCGACAAAATTGTTTACAAAGAATATAACCAAAGCCAGCAATGGCTTTTTCCACCAAGTCTTGATGAAGACCTAAGAAAATCCTGTTCCTTTAAAGAAAATTGTGATAAAGAAAAATGAATCCGGATATGAACAGAAGATTGATGTATACCACTGTGAAAACTGTGAAGGCTGCCCTTAAAGAAGTCTTTGTACAAAGTCTGAATATGGAAGAATGGTTCAAAGAAATGAAAACTGGCTTTCTCATAAGAAAAAGGTAAACGAAATACTTCATACGGAAAAAGACCATGAATTTATGAAGCAGCGTTCAGTCGAATGCGAAACAATTTTTGGACAGACAAAATAAAAAAATCCCACAAGTTTATTTGTAGAACTTTCAAGACAGCTCCTTTTCTTTGTGTAAATTTTGGCTTGCTTTGACGGTTACGTGGCCCGTCTGCTAACATCGGTTTAAACCGCAACTTTTCGCCATCAGGCGATAAAGTTGTCGGCTTTGAAAACGGTGTTAGACGATTTTTTTTATGCTACCTATAGTCTGTAGACATATAATCATCAAAGTAATTAAATTTATATTCTTATGGAAGAAACTGAGTACCGAAACATTATAGCCGAGAATATAAAAAAATATAGAGAAATTCAAAAATTGTCCCAAGAAGCCTTTGCAGACTTAGTTGGTTTCCACAGAACATATATAGGTTCAATAGAAAGATGTGAGAGAAATTTGACACTCGGAACACTTACGACCATAGCTAACTATATGAAGATCACAGTTCCAGACTTATTAACTAAAGGTGATAATAATGAATAAATACTATAACGGTATAAAAAATAGTGGTTTAACAATTTATGATTCTATTCCAGAAGATTTATATATACCAAATGATGACTTAGAAATAGTTTTAAGAAATGGTCTAAAAAATTTAAGTACAAAAGGATTAGCAATTAGAACTCGTTCTAAAGTTGTAAAATCAAAAATCTGTGAAATTTTAGGCTATCCAATCCCAAAAAGTTTTCTAAAGACACAACCAAGATTTTTTGGACAAAATTTTGATACATATATTCAAAAAAGTGATAATCTACAAATTTGGAATGAAGAAATCAATCCAAACAGAAGATATGTTTTAATTCGTGAAGAAAATGACATTTTAACAAATGTTGTTGTCATTTCAGGTTCTCAACTTGCAGATTATGATACAACAGGAACTTTGACTCAAAAATATCAAGCAAAATTAAACGCAAATAATAATGGAGGAGAATTATATTCACGATTTGATACAGATGTGATTAAAAATTTAGTTAACAATGAATATAAATTACCTATTTGTTTAGAATCTCCAACAGATTTACCAATTATTGAAAATTTACTTTCGATTTCTGCTTTATATGATAAGTTGAAAAAATTAATTGGCTTTAGTTTTAAAAATCCAGGAATTGACAAAGAACGAAATAGAGGCGCATTTTTACAAGAAGAAGTTTCTAAAATTCTTGGCTATAAATCCTATAAAGATAATGGTCAGTTCCCAGATATTGTAAATCAACTTTTAGAAATAAAACTTCAAACATCTTCAACTATTGATCTTGGATTAATTACACCATCAAGTACAGAATTTTGCGATTTTTCCTTAATGAATCAAAAAATTCGTCATTGTGATATTCGATATGCCATTTTCGATGCAAAAATAGAAGATGAAAATGTAATTATAAAAGGATTGTATTTATCAACTGGAGAAGATTTTTTCAATCATTTTCAACAATTTGAAGGAAAGAAAGTAAACAAAAAAATCCAAATTCCATTACCAAAGGGACTATTGTAAACCAAAAGCTTTATAAACAAGAATATTTAATTCCGTTTGTAAAGCACTTGTATCTTCCTTATCAGTTAAATCATAAATTTTTTTTGAAAGTTTAATTATTGCTTTTGAAATTTCGGATTCAGGATTTGGAATTGGAAATTTTTCGACATATTGAGTCATAAATCTTCTTCTTCCTGCATAAAGCTTGTTGTTAAAATTATTATCATAAAATTCCTCAATAAAAGATGAATTTCCAACACCCAATGCCAGCCAAAGTAAACTATCATTTTGAGAATCTGAAATAATCCAATAGCAATTTCCTTGAATTACTTCTTCTTTTTCACTAATCCAAAATATTGGCTTTTCGGAAATATCTGGAAAAACAAGTTTTGTTTTTTTCCAATTTTCAGGTTGTTGAGGAACCCAAATTTCATACCATTTTCTATTTGCTTTTTTTATGTAGTTGCGTTTCTCTAAAATATCTTTATTTTCTAATAAATATTTTTGTGAATTTGGAAACTGAGAAATATCAATAACAGATTTTACATTATTCTTCGTTTCATGAGTGTATAAAACTTGATAAGAGGGATTTAATGATTTAAATCTTCTTGCTTCATTGTGAGTTATAAGAGTTTTTAATAATTCAGGCTTAGGTTCTGCCCAATTATTTTTTACAAAAATTTTATCTGCTGTTGTTTTTATTCCAACTCGCACTTTTCCAATATCACCGAAAGTCATTGATGTATTTTTATTAACCGTCATTTGCCAAGAAGAACTTTCAGTTGTTTTTATTTTCCAAATATCATTATTAGTATCTAATTCACCATTTTTTATTTTATAATTTGTTTCTTCAATTGTAAAAATTCCATCATTAAATTCAGATTCAAAAATGTCTTTTATTTTTTTTTCAGAAACTTCATTCGTTGAATAAATTGTTGTCATTTTTGA
>JAEDFA010000047.1 GCA_016293005.1 Treponema sp. | reverse complement strand
AGCTTTCGTCATCAAAATTCAATATTTCTTTCATATTAATATATAGCCGGAAAAACATTGGTTTCGGCAGTAAATGAAAAAATATAACAAAAAAATATTTTAAAGATTTTCTTGTGTCTGAAGGTGCAGTTTTTTTAAGAATTAAGTTAAAAAAAATATTTGACTTATGCATTTTTCTCGCTTACAATTAAACTAATAATATAACCCCTCGGGAGGCCAAAATGGCAAAAGTAGAACTTAAAGGAATTGCAAAAGTTTACGACGGCGGTGTTCGTGCTGTAGACAATGCAAACATCACAATTGATGACAAGGAATTCTGCGTATTCGTAGGTCCATCTGGATGCGGAAAATCAACAACTCTCCGTATGATTGCAGGTCTTGAAGAAATTTCAGAAGGAAAACTTTACATTGACGGTAAGGAAATGAACGATGTTCCTCCAAAAGACCGTGATATTGCAATGGTATTCCAGAACTATGCTCTTTATCCTCATATGTCAGTTTATGATAACATGGCATTCGGTTTAAAACTTCGCAAAGTTGATAAAGCAGAAATCGACAGAAAAGTTCGTGAAGCAGCAAAACAGCTCGGTCTTGAACCTTACCTTGAAAGAAAACCAAAAGCACTTTCCGGTGGTCAGAGACAGCGTGTTGCAGTAGGACGAGCAATTGTTCGCGATCCAAAAGTATTCCTTTTTGATGAACCTTTGTCAAACCTCGATGCAAAACTCCGCGTAACTATGCGTGCAGAAATTGCAAACCTTCACAACACTCAGCAAAAAACAATGATTTATGTAACTCATGACCAGACAGAAGCTATGACATTAGGAACAAAAATCGTTGTTATGAAAGACGGTCATGTTCAGCAGATTGGTGCTCCTCTTTATCTTTATAATAATCCAATCAATAAATTCGTTGCAGGATTTATCGGAACTCCACCTATGAACTTCCTTACTGTAAAAGTTCTTGAAAGAAACGGTAAAATTGTTTGTGATGAAGGTTCTTTTGAAATCGCTCCAACAGCAGAACAGTCTACATTCTTAAAAGAATATGTTGGAAAAGAAGTTTCATTCGGAATTCGTCCGGAAGATTTAGTATATTCAGAAACTCCAACTGGAAAAGACAACATGCAGATGAAGATTATAAATAAAGAACCTCTTGGTGCAGAAACTCATCTTTATCTTGTTTCAAACAAAGGTCAGTCAATGATTGCAAAGACAACTGCAAATGCAGAATTCCGTCTTGGTGATACAATCAATGTTGTTCCAAATATGGAAAAAGCAAAATACTTCTCTACAGAAGGCGATGAAAAAAATATCTGCGATAAAATCGATGTTACATGGTAGTCAGCGTAGATTTTAAGTGCTTTTAAAAAATCGTTTTGTTGATTTTTTTTAAGGCTCTCTTTCAAAATAAAGCCATAGATTTTTAAGATTGTCAAAAATTGATTTTCTTTTAGAATCTGTGGCTTTTTTCTTTTATAAAAAAGAAAATTAACAGAAAATATATAACATTTTTTTGTTGACATGGTTACATTATTTTTATAAATTTTTTAAAACATTTCAAAGAAAAAATTAAATTTCATTACAAAAGAACTTCAATTTTTTTTGAAAGAGTCAAATGTTTGTGGTTTAGGTTTGAAAATCAGACTTTCACTGGAGGTTACAATGAAAAAGATTTTGTTAGGAATTTCCTGTGCTTTTCTTTTAGGTTTTTCTGCATCGGCACAGGTTATGAGTCATTCTGGAATTAAAAATACAGTCTGGACAGGTTTTGGTAATCCTTTTTATGGAGATTTTGTATATCACGGTGTAATTGATACTATTCAGGCACGCGTTGATGTAGGGCAGTTCACTCTTGAAGGAATGATAAACTGGGGTGCAATTGCAAATATGACAGATAACGGAAACCTTGATAATTTTACATTTAAAATTACAGAAAAAAATCCGTTTTATTATCACTATAATTATGATAAGTATGATTATAACAGAGTTGGTTCAGGTAATACAAATTCTAAAGGATATAATAATGCAATACAGGTAAATTCACTTGTAATTGATCCGTATTATGTAAATTTTCTGTGGCATCCGTTTAAAAATTTCGATGTAGGACTTGGTACAAAATTAAACTGGAAAGTAGGTCCTGCTCCTGGACACGGAGAATGGCTTTGGGAAGATGAAGCGCATGTAAGTCAAGGCGGATTCAGTACAGCATACAATGATATTTTATTGTCTAAAGATAATATTAAATTTAATTATGATATACCTGGTAGGCAAGATGTTGTAGGATTTGTTCACTATGCAAATAAATACGCAAAAACTGCAATTGGCGCACGCTATTATCTTGAAACAGATACATTTAATGTTCAGTTCGGGGCTGCAATTCCTAACGGAGTAAATACAGATAATATGTTTATAAATACAGGCGCTCAGTTCGGATTTAAAAAATTCAATCTTGCAGTTGCTTATGAAGGACTTTTCCAGAAAGACGGAAATTTCTACGCAGGAGCATCGTTCGGTATTTCTCAGTTCTATTTTGATGTTTATACAGCAATCGATTCTATAGATTTTGATAATGATGATGTTCACGATATGTCTTATAGTATCGGTGCCGCAATGACCATTAATATTGAAAAAGCGCGTGTTTTAATTCGTCCGGAAGGAAGCTTTAACTGGTTTGAAGAAGGAAATTATACTCCTGCATGGTATGCCGGTGTAACTGTAAACTGGGGAATCCTTAAAAATCTTTATTTGAAAGGATATACATCATTTGCTGCAGGTTCAATGGACAAACGCTGGAAAGATTCTCCTGATTCTGATGTAAGAAATTACACAGGCGGATTTATATATGATGTTCGTCCTTTAATCGAGTTTAAACTTTCTGATGCGCATTCTTTTTCTGCTTATGTTGACTTAGAATGGAGAACTGCATTTGACGGAACTGTGAGAAACTGCTGGTCAACAGGAGCATTCTGGACTTATGATTTTAATGCTTCTTCAAAAAGAAAAAAATAATTTAAAATAATATGTTTTTTTTTAGTTTATCTGTGCTATATTTATGCCATGATACAAAAGAATTCACTTGTTTTATATAAAAAACAACCCGGAATCGTAAATTCTGTTGACGGCGATAAGTTTTTGATAAAATTTCTTGTAATTTCTTCAACTTTGCCTGGAAAGAAACGCGTTTTCGGGGAACAAAAGGTGCGTGAAAAGGATATTGTTCTTTTACATGAAAAGACAGTTTCGTCATTAGAAGATGCAATTGATTTCTCAGACGAAAAAATCCTTGAACAGATAAACGAAGCTTATCTTCTTCTTGAAAGCGATGATACAACAAAAAATTCAGACATTTCGTTTGGAGAATTGTGCGAATATATACGAAATTCTTTTTTGCCGAATGAAAGTTATTTTATTTTCAAGACGCTTTCTGATTCGTTGGAATTTGTCCTTGATGAAGAAAAATTTAAAAACGGCGAAATATTTTTTATTCCGCGCTCTCAAGAAGAAATTTCACAGATAAAACAGAAGATTTACGAAAAAGAACACGAAGAAGAAATCCGAAAAGAATTTATAAAGCGATTAAAAGATAGAAAACTTCTCCCCGAAGATGCAAAATTTATGGGAGAAGTTGAAGCAGTCGCGTTTGGAAAAATTGAAAATTCCCGTACATTAAAAGAAGCGGGAATCGTTTCTACTCCTGAAAACGCTCATAAACTTCTTATAGAAACAGGAATCTGGGATATTACAAAAAATCCTTATCCTGCCCGATATTCTTTAACAACTGTAAGTGCTCATGAGGGGCTTATGCCTCCGCCAGAAGAAGAACGCCTTGAAGTTCCTGGAATTTCTTATGCAATTGACAGCCCCTGGTCAGATGATCCCGATGATGCAATTTCTTTTGACGGTGAGTATTTGTGGGTTCATATTGCAGATCCAGCGTCTTCAGTTCTTCCTTCAAGTTCCATCGATAAGAATGCAAGAAGCCGCGGAACGACTTTGTACATTCCTGAAGGTGCAGTCAGAATGCTTTGTGAAACATGTCTTGAAGATTATGCGCTCGGTTTAAAAGAAAAATGCAACGCTTTAAGTTTTAAAATAAAATTATCAGAAGAAAATACAATCGAAAAGTGCGAAATTTATAAAACTTCAGTTCATGTAAAACGTCTTACTTATCAGCAGGCTGACGAATTAAAAGATACTCCAGAATTAAAACCTCTTTTTGAAATCGCAAGAAAAAATATTTTGAGAAGAAATAAATCTGGTTCGGTTCAAATACAGCTTCCTGAACTTCACATTAATGTTGATAAAGAAACAAAAAAAGTTTCTATTTCAGAATTAAAGCGTTATGAAAGTGATTCTGTAGTTTGTGAAGCGATGCTTTTAGCTGGTGAAGGCGCTGCATATTTTGCCATGAACAATAGAATTCCTTTTCCTTATATAAGCCAGGAAGCGCCTGAAATTCCAAAAAACATCCGCGATGGTATTTCCGGGCAGTTTCAGCTTTTAAAATGTATGCGAAAAAGATCTGTCGGCGTAACTCCAGGAATGCATTCAGGACTTGGGCTTGCTTTATACAGTCAGGTTACATCTCCGCTTCGAAGGTACAGCGATTTGATTGCACATCAGCAGCTTCGCGCTTTTTTAGATAAAAGACCGTTGATTGATAAAGACGAAATGCTTATGCGCATAAGTGAAGGTGATGCTTCTTCCGTTGCTGCAAGAAAAGTCAGCCGGTTAAGCGAAACTCACTGGAAATTGATTTATCTTCTGCAAAATCCTGAATGGACTGGAACAGCCGTTTGTATCGAAAAAAAAGACGGTGAAAATACATTTTTTATTCGTGAACTTGCAATGCAGACTGTTATAAAAGGAATTGTTGATATCGATTTTAACGAGGAATTAAAAGTCCGCGCCTGTAACATAAACATTCCTTTTCAGACTGTCGATTTTGTTCCTCTTTGATGAAAGAAGGTTCATGGTCTGAATTCTAGGGGTATTTTTGTAAAAAAAGTGTAAAAATACGCTATATATAGCGTATTTTTTGAAAAAAAAGCGTTTTTTTTAATAAATATGTTGCGGAAAGATAATAAAAGTATTATTATATACTTGAAACCAACAAGAGAAGTTTTCTCGAATCTGTAAAATATTTGCAGAGGTTGGAAAATAAAATATCTTGAAATTCAGCTGATGCGGGTTTCAGGAAAATGAGGTAAAATTATGGCTTTAAGACCAGAATGGGAAGGATTTAATCCTGATGGTTTGTGGACAAGCGAAGTAAATGTTCGCGATTTTATCCAGGCTAACTATACACAGTATGATGGTGATCAGTCATTTCTTGCAGGACCAACTGATGCAACTAACAAATTGTTTAATGAACTCCAGAAGCTTCAGAAAGCAGAACACAACAAAGTTTCTAAAGGCTTAGACGGCAAAGAAAGAAGCGGTGTTTTAGACCTTGAAACAAAAGTTGTTACAGGCCTTACTGCTTACGGTGCAGCATACATTTGTCCGGAAGGAAAAGATCTTGAAAAGGTTGTAGGACTTCAGACTGATAAACCTTTAAAACGTGCATTTATGCCTTACGGTGGAATCAACATGGCAGTTCAGTCGTGTGAAATGTACGGTTATGAAGTTGACCCGGAAATCAAGAAAATCTTCACGGAATATCACAAAACTCATAACCAGGGTGTATTTGATGTTTACACTCCTGAACACAGAGCTGTTCGTTCAGCACACATTTTAACAGGTTTACCTGATACTTATGGACGCGGACGAATCGTAGGTGATTATCGACGAGTTGCTCTTTACGGTATCGATTATCTTATTCAGGAAAAACAGAAAGATTTTGCAAATATTGGTGACGGAACAATGACAGAAAAAGTTATCCGTCTTCGTGAAGAAGTATCAGATCAGATTAATGCTCTTAAAGGCATTAAACAGATGGCTTCTCTTTACGGTTACGATATTTCTAAACCTGCTAAAAACGCACGGGAAGCATTCCAGTGGCTCTACTTTGGTTACCTTGCTGCAATCAAAACTCAGAACGGTGCTGCAATGTCTGTTGGTCGTGTTTCAACATTCCTTGACATTTACATTGAAAGAGATATTAAAAATGGAACTCTCACAGAATCAGAAGCACAGGAACTTGTTGACCATATTGTAATGAAATTCCGTATGGTTCGTTTTGCCCGCATTGAATCTTACAATCAGCTTTTCTCTGGTGATCCAATTTGGGCTACACTTGAAGTTGCAGGTCTTGGTCAGGATGGTCGTTCAATGGTTACAAAAAATGACTTCCGTTTCCTTCATACTCTTGAAAATATGGGGCCTTCTCCAGAACCAAACATTACAGTTTTGTATTCTAAGAGACTTCCAGAAAATTTCAGAAAATATGCTGCAAAGATTTCTATTGACACATCTTCAATTCAGTATGAAAACGATGATGTAATGCGTCCAATTTGGGGTGATGACTATTCAATCTGTTGTTGTGTATCTGCAACTCAGACTGGTAAAGAAATGCAGTTCTTTGGTGCACGTGCTAACCTTGCCAAAGCTTTGCTTTACGCTTTCAATGGTGGTAAAGATGAATGTCTTAAAAAAGGTATGCAGATTGGTCCTGAATATGCTCCTATTACAGCAGATGTTATCGATGCTTCAAACTATAAAGAAGTAGAAAAGAAATATCTTAACATGCTTGAATGGCTTGCAGGTGTTTATGTAAATGTATTGAATGCAATTCATTATATGCACGATAAATATTACTACGAAGCTGCTGAACTTGCTCTTGAAGATACAGATGTAAAACGAACATTTGCAACTGGTATTGCAGGTTTCTCACATGTTGTAGATTCACTTTGTGCAATGAAATACGCAAAAGTTAAAGTAAATCGTGAAGAAGTTGAAGTAAAAGACAAAGCAGGAAATGTAATTGATAAAGTAACTCTTGTAAAAGACTTTACTGTAGAAGGCGATTTCCCACGCTATGGTCAGGACGATGACAGAGCAGACGAAATGGCTGTATGGCTTTTGAAAACATTTATGAATATGATTAAAAAGCATCCTACATATCGCGATGCAGAACCTACAACTTCAATTCTTACAATTACTTCAAATGTTGTATACGGAAAAGCAACTGGTGCACTTCCAAACGGAAGACCTGCAGGAGCTCCTTTCTCACCTGGTGCAAATCCTTCTTATGGTGCAGAAACAAAAGGTCTTATAAAATCTTTGAACTCTGTTGCAAAACTTCCATATCACTATGCTCTTGATGGTATTTCTAATACTCAGACAATCAACCCAAGTGCATTAGGACATTCAGAAGAAGAAAGAATCGAAAATCTTGTAAATGTAATGGACGGTTACTTCTCTAAAGGTGCTCATCACTTGAATGTAAATGTATTCGGTGTTGAAAAACTTAAAGATTGTCAGGCTCATCCTGATAAACCAGAATACGCAAACTTTACTGTTCGTGTATCAGGTTACGCAGTACGATTCATCAATCTTACAAAAGAACAGCAGGATGATGTAATCGCAAGAACTTGTCATGCAAGTCTTTAATTGAAAGTTAATTCTTTTTAGAAAAGCGGAAGGTGAAAACTTTCCGCTTTTTTTATTAACAGGTTTTATTGAAATTGGCGTGAAGAAATATTTTATAATGCTAGATGACTTGTTTTCTATATTGAAACAGGTTTTTTAAAGTGATATATTCTAATAAAATTATGATTATTGATTCACATGTTCATTTTGGTAATGCTTTGGGTTTTAATGCGCCCTGTGAAATGGTCTTAAAATCAATGGAAAAATATTCTATTGATAAGGCAATTGTTTCGAACCTTCAATCAACGGAGTGCGATCACTATTGTAAAGTTCTCCCGGAAGAAAATCAGGTTTTGCAGATTGAAAGCCTGAAAAAAACTGTAGAATTTGCACGAAACAACAAAGGAAAAATTTTTGCAGCGCTGTGGTGTAAGCCTCTTTTAGAAAAGCCCGATTTAGATTTTGTTCAATTGATAGAAGAAAATCTTGATGTCGTGAAAGCCTTGAAATTTCATCCATATCATTCAAGTGTTTGTTTTAATGATTACAGAATTCAAGCTTTTCTTGATGTTGCAAAAAATTTCCATCTTCCAGTGATTACGCATACAGGTTCAGGCGGATATGACAATTGTGATTTAGTTTATGAAGTTGCAAAAAAATATCCTGAAATAAATTTTATAATGGCTCATTTAGGTCTTGAAACCGATAATATTCATGCAATCAGTCTTTGTGCAAAACAGAAAAACTTGTTTGGTGATACTGCATGGGTTCCGATTAAAAATGTTGTAAAATTTATTGAAAAATGCGGAAGCGAAAAAATCCTTTTTGGAACTGACAATCCTATCGATGGAAAAGACACATATTCTCAGAATAAAAAAGGAGAACCTTCGATTTATCTTGATTATTTTAAAAATTCAGAAAAAATATCTTCTTCTGATTATGAAAACCTTATGGGAAAAAATGCTCTAAGGGTTTTTAATCTGTAAAAAATCTCTGAAAGATTACGAGCGTAAATTTTCAGAGATTTTTTGACTTTTTTATTCTTTCCATGCAGTGTATTTATCGCACTCTAAAATTTTTCTTGCATTTAGAACTCGTTCTTGAGTCGGACTTTCAGTTTTTTCAAGCGGATATGGAATATTTAAATCTTTATATTTGATTGCGCCAAGTCCGTGATATGGAAGAATTTCGACGCGTTTTACATTGTGAAGTGTTCTTATAAAATCTCTTGTCTGAGTAAGAAATTCGTCGTTATCTGTGATTTTGGGGGTAAGAACATGGCGAATCCAAATTGGTTTATTTATCTGGTCAAGATAATGGAACATTTCTATTATGTTTTTTCCGCTTTGACCAGTGAGTTTTTTGTGTTCGTCCTCGTTTATGTGCTTTATATCCATTAAAAGAATGTCGGTTACCTGCATGAGTTTTTGAAAAGTTTCAAACCATTTTCCTTCTTTTGTAAAAGGACCGCCTGCTGTATCGATACATGTGTTGATGTTTCGTTCTTTTGCTTTTGTGAAGAGTTCGAGAAGAAAATCGATTTGCAAAAGTGGTTCTCCACCGCTTACAGTAATTCCGCCTTTCTTGCCCCAGTATTCTTTGCAGCTTTCAGCCTGATTAAGAAGTTCTTCTGCCGTGTATAAAGTTCCTTTCTGCATATTCCATGTGTCCGGGTTGTGGCAGAATAAACAGCGCATCTGGCAGCCGCTGAAAAAAATGATGAAGCGTGAACCAGGTCCGTCAGCACAGCCAAATGATTCTAATTGATGAATATAGCCTTTCATATTTCTCCAAATTCTGTTTAATTTGTGATTGCTTCTAAAAAATTTATTTTTAGAGATGATTTTGAGTAATTTTATCATTTTATGAAGAGATTGTCATTACTTTGAAAAATGCTTTCACGACTGAGAGGAATTTTTCAAGGGAATATTTATAATGTGGAATCCTTAAAATTTTGCACTTGTATTCTGATATAAAAGTGTTATAATTTTACTTTAGAAAGATTCTTAATACAATTTTTGAGGTCCTGCTTGATTTTGTGCGGAGGCTTATTTTGAATACAAAAAATCAAAAACTGTACGATTTAATTTATAAAATAGACAGTAATTTTTGTCTTACCGTTATTCGCCGTTCATTAACAATGATGATTCCTTTGCTTATAGTTGGCGGAGTTTCCTGTGCATTGACAAATCTTCCTTTTATCGATTATAAAACAGAAGTTTTTAATGGTTTTCTTGGAATTTTGTGTTCAGTTTTAAAATCCATTTATAATGGAACTTTTGGTCTTTTTTCTCTTGTTCTTCTAATCTGCGTTACTTTAAGTTACTGTATTGAAAAAAATAAAACTATCGATAAAACTGCAATTTATATAATCGTCGTTCTTGCTGCTTTTGGTACTCAGCTTAACATCGGAACTCCAGAATTTTCTTTTTCTCAGTTCGGCGTGCAGGGATGTTTTTCTGCGCTTTTTACGGCGTTTATTTCTTGTTATCTTTATGAAAAATTCAGGGAAATCGAAATTCTTACTTTCAAAAAGAATGTAATGGGAATGGATAGTATTTGTGCAAACGCGCTTTCTTCTATTTTTCCGATGGTTTTTGTAGTTTTGTTTTCCGTGATGATTAATCTTATCCTTTATTTTCTATTTAAAGTTTCAAGTGTTCACGCCCTTTTTTCAAAATTTCTATGTTATATTTTTAAAAATATTCAGAATGATTTTCTTAAAGGGTTTTTGTATACTTTTCTTTTGCATTTTTTCTGGGCGCTAGGTTTTCATGGAAGCCATCTTCTTGAGCCTGTTGTGGATTCTGTTTTTACTAACATTTCATCTGATTTAATTTTTAGTAAAAGTTTTTTTGACACATATATCGTTATGGGCGGCTGTGGAACTACAATTTGTGTTTTTTTGATTTATCTTATTTTTTACAGAAAAACGCGTTTTGCAAATATTTCAAAAATTGCATTTATTCCGGTTATTTTTAACATAAATGAAGTTTTGACTTTCGGAATTCCTATAATTTTAAATCCGATTCTTGTAATTCCGTTTATTTTAACGCCGGTTGCACTTTATGTAATCGCATATATTTCTACGGCATTGAATATTGTTCCGCATTTTATTGCAGCAGTTCCGTGGTCAACTCCGATTTTTTTTAATGGCTATCTTGGCACTGGTTCTCTAAAAGCTGTCTTGCTTCAGATTTTTTTGATTTTTATCGGAATGCTGATTTATTTTCCGTTCATTAAAATTAATAAAAAAGTTCAGGATGAACATTCCCATACGCGATTAAATAATCTTATTGAAATTCTAAAGCAGAATGAACTTGATAATGAATCTCCACAGTTTTTGACTCGTACTGACAATTACGGGATTATGGCGCGTCTTTTGTTTGAAGATTTAAAGAACGCTATAAAAAATAATGAACTTTATATGCTTTACCAGCCACAGATTTCTTATGAAGGAAAATGTATCGGTGCTGAAGCGTTATTAAGATGGAATCACAGTTTTTACGGAAATATTTATCCGCCGCTTATAATTTATCTTGCGAAAGAAGGCGGAATTTTACCTGAACTTGAAGCAAAAATAATTGATTTTGTTACTAAAGCCTGTCGTGACACAGCAAGAGAATACAAGGGAGATTTTAAAATTTCGTTTAATATAACTGGAAAATCTTTGTGTTGGGATATAGAATCTTTTATTGAAGAAAAAGTAAAAAAATATTCTATTCCTGAAGAGCGTTTATGGATTGAGATTACAGAACAGGATGTGATTTCTAAAACTGATGTTTCTGTTGCAACATTGAACAGATTAAAAGAAAAAGGGCATACGCTGTTAATAGACGATTTTGGAATGGGGCACACTTCATTACTTTATCTTCAGTCGGGATATTTTGGGGTTGTAAAATTAGATGGTTCTCTTGTAAAAGATATCGTAAAAAGCAAAGCTACACAGAATATCGTAAATTCGGTTATAGAATTGGGAAACAGAATGGGTATAAAAGTTATTGCGGAATTTGTAGAATCAAAAGAGCAGGTTGAAGTTCTTCATTCTCTTGGCTGCAATAATTATCAAGGTTATCTTTACTCAAAACCAATTCCTCTTGAAAATTTTATTTCTTATATAATCGAAAATAATTCTTAGAGAAAAATATTTTATGGCTCTTTTGATTTCAAAAATGTTTGCTTGAAAGACTTACTGATTTGTAATAAAATGTAAAAAATGAATTTTAAGAGTTTTCTTTTAATTCGTTTAAATAAATTTTTAGAGGTTTATAAATGGCACGAACACATTATATCGCTGGAAACTGGAAAATGAATACAAATAAGGAAGAAGCAGTCAGCCTTGCAAAAGATTTAGTTTCTCAGCTTAAAGGAAAAACTAATAAATTTATGATTGGAGTTCCTTTTGTTTATCTTGACGCAGTTTCTCAGGTTGTAAAAGGTTCTAACATAATTCTTGCTGCTCAGGATTGTGCTGCAACAGATAACGGCGCTCATACAGGCGAAGTTTCTTGCCAGATGCTTAAAGATATCGGTTGTCAGTGTGTAATTTTAGGTCACTCTGAACGCCGCCACGAAATCGGTGAATCTGATGAATTAATTAACAAAAAGGTAAGAAAAGCGCTTTCAAGTGGCCTTGAAGTTGATTTGTGTATTGGTGAACTTCTTTCTGAACGCGAAGCCGGAGAGGCAGAACAGGTTTGCGCTTTCCAGCTTTCTGCAGGTCTTGCAGGCGTTACGGAAGAACAAATGAAAAATGTTACAATCGCTTACGAACCAGTTTGGGCTATCGGAACAGGAAAAACAGCTACTCCAGAAGATGCTCAGGCTATTCACAAATTTATTCGCAGCTACATTGCAAAATTATACAATCAGAAAGTTGCTGATGAAGTAATCATTCAGTACGGCGGTTCAATGAAAGCGTCAAATGCAAAAGAACTTTTATCGCAGCCAGATATCGATGGTGGTTTAATCGGCGGTGCATCCCTTAAAGCAGAAACTTTTGTTCCAATTTGTGAACTTTAATTTTTTTTAAGAAAATTTTTGCATTTCAGGCCTTCAAGAAACTTTTATTTTTTGAAGGCTTTTTATTTGTCCATAATTGTAATTTCTACGCGCCTGTTCTTTTTTCTTCCATCTTCCGTCAAATTTGAAGCAACTGGTTCAGATGAGCCTTTCCCTTGAGTGAAAATATTTTCTTTTTTTCGGACGCCAAGATTTATTAAAAATTCTGCAACAGTTGATGCCCTTTGTTCAGAAAGTTCCTGGCGCGATTTTTCAGTTCCCCGTTCTGCCGTATGACCTGTAATTAAAAGGTCGTTTGAGAAAGATTTTAATAATTCTGCGATTTTAAAAATTTTTTCTTTTTCGGTTTTTAAAAGAATCGCGGAATCTGCTTCGAATTGTATGTTTTCAAGGCTGATTGTAAGTCCTTTTTCATTTTGCTTTACATCTATGTCGTGTAATCCGAGGTTTTCGATTGCAGAATTTAATTTTTCGAGATTTTCGTTTGTTCCTTCTCTTTGGAAACTCGTTACTTTTGCATCTGCCTTTCCTGAAAATTTGATGTTGTCTTTGGAAAAAGTCATAATCGTGATTTCAAATTCTTCAGTGTAATGGTCAATCATTCCTTTTTCGTTATCCCACCAAATTTTTTGATTTGAATAACCCATAGTGATTTCAGGAAGATTAAAGGTTTCGCTGTTTATTTCTTGCGGTTTGTATGGATTTTTAAAATACATGCTGTAAGTGCATTTGATTACTGAAAGATTTTTTCCTTCTGGTGAAAGTTCATCGTGCAAATATTCGTATCGTGCTGTGAAAGGAACTTTGTACGGTTTTAAAATGTTGAAAGATCTTCGTAAATCGTGCGCTTCGGTTCCTTCGCTTGTCCATCTGTCGCCAGGTTTTAGTTTTTTTTCAGGAAAAACAGGAACATCTCTGACTGTCGGCATAAAATATTCATCGGAAATTGTGTAAATGCCTTGCGGATTTCTTTTGAATTTGCTGAAAAATTCTTCGCCCCATGTGTTTGTTTGATTGTAAACTGAAGAATTTGTTTCTGTCGTCATGAAATTTGCTTCAATAGTTCCGCTTCCGTCTTCGCTTTCTTCTGTGACAGTAGATGTAATTCTGTTTATGATTTTTGCGTGGTTAACAAATCTGTTGTTTAAGTAAACTTTTTCGTCTACGCAGCTTAAAATTTTTGTTGAATCGTTTAGTTTGTGTTTAAATCTGAAAAGAACTCCGTCCTCCTGTGAAAAAATCAAATTATTAAAAAAAATGGCGGTCAAAATTGAAATGATAATTTTTTTCATAGTTGCCTTCTTTTGTTTCTTTTTTAATCATTGTAATTATCGGAAAAGAATGGTATTTTGTCTAGTATGAAAGATTTTGTTTTGGTTTTCCCGGAATGGAAAGATTTTCTTTTTTTTGCAATTTTTTTTGTTCTTCTTTTACTTTCTTTTTTTCTTGGAAAATTTATCGGAAAATTAAAATCAGAACTTCTTTTTAATGAAAAAATCAAGAATAACCGGGAAGATGCTGTAAAAAGGTCTAAGGCAGTTTTGTCTGGTCAAATAAAAGAACAGATTTCACCTTTTCTTCCTGATTTTCCGTGTAGTGCAGAAGATGTACGCTTTATTGGAAAGCCTGTAGATTTTATTGGTTTTTGTGCAAATGAAAATGAACAAATTGAGGAAATTCTTTTTATAGAAGTAAAAACTGGTGGAAGTAAACTTTCCGAGAGAGAAAAACAGGTGAAAAAAGCGGTTGAAGAAAAAAAAGTTAGGTATGTGGAATATAGAATTTAAAAAAGGCTGGTGTAAAAATTAAAAGAAAGTTTTGATTTTTTCCAGCCTTTTTCTTTGCATTTTATATGATTAAAATTGTTTCAAAGTTACATCTAAGAACTGAAGTTTTTAGAGTTTCTTTAGTTAGAAATGCGGATTTTTTCCCAATAATTGTAATAAGTTTCCAAATAATCGCCTAAATCATTTTTAAGTTCGCATTTATCCATTATTTCAGCAGGATACATTGGAGTAGTAGTGCGGAATTTTTCTGCTT
>JAEDFA010000004.1 GCA_016293005.1 Treponema sp. | reverse complement strand
ATTCGGGCCATTAGCTCAGCGGTTAGAGCAGAGGACTCATAATCCTTTGGTCCTTGGTTCAAATCCAAGATGGCCCAATAAAATCCAGCGAAAGCTGGATTTTATTTTTTTAAATAAATTTCCTATAGCCAAACGAACTTGCTCGTATGGCCCAAATATTTCGCAACGAAGTGAGAAATATTAAATATATCACTTCCTATAGGCCAAACGGCTCGAAGAGACGTATGGCCCAGTAGTTTTTAAGATTTACAATCAATATGGTTGTAAATCTTTTTTTTGCTCAATTTTTAGACTTTTCAAAATTGCATTTTTACCGGGTGTCTGAAGTTTTCTAAATTGTTTTAAGGATTTCTTTTAAGGCGTAAATGTCTGGAATGTTTAAGATTTTTCCAGGTGGATTTACGGCTTTTTTTAAGACGGCGTTTGCCTTTGGATTTAGAGGACGCCCGTTTTTAGTTCCGACTAGAATTCCAGTTCCGCCTATGGCTTTCCAGCCGTCTGTGTATTTTTGCATATCGTCAATGAAAATTGTATTGGAAATTGTTCCGCCGCAGGAAGAAAGAGCTTTTTCAAATGCGCTTGGATACGGTTTTCCAAAGAAATCGCATTCACGGATGTCGCAGATGTGGTCAAAAAGGTCTCTGATTTTTAATTTGTCGAGAACTCTTTCTGCGTGTTCTTTTGGAGAATTTGTGTGTATTATTTTTGGAATTTTTATTGATTCAAGGAAAGGTCTTAAATTCTTGTCTTCAGAAAGTTCGTCTGCTTCGTTTTCCGGGTGAACTTTTTTAAAAAACCATTCTACATCAGTCATCCCCGAATTACGAAGCCACTCTAAAGTCGTTGAAAAAAACTGAATGTTATTGTGCCGTAAAGTTATTGCTTCTTCCATGCTGATATTGAAGAATTCTTTGACACATTCAAGCATTCGCCGGGAAATTCCTTTGTCCATATTTTCTGTGCTTGAATAAAGAGTATTGTCTAAGTCAAAAATTATGTGTTCAATTTTCATAAGCCATATAATAACACTTTTTTTAATTTATTGACAGTTATAATTTAGTGTAATAGAATAAAGACAACTTAAGAAATTCTCTTTTTAAAAATTCTTTTAAAATTCACCCTTTAAGGACAATTTATGCCACAGACATTAAAACAAAAATATGGAAAACTTATGCAGGAAGCCTCTAATTATTCTGTCGCTCCTGGAAAAATAGACGAATCAAACATTTTTCAGCCCGCAAATATGAAACTTCGGGAATATTTCAATATTCTTCTAAACGACAATCTATTGCCAGAATCAGGAATTTCAAATACAGAACATTTTAAAGATTTTTATAATCAGGTAAAAAACGGAAAAACCGGTTTAATTTTAATGGAGCATTATTCAAATTTTGACCTTCCTGCAATTATTTATCTTCTTGAAAAAAATGGTGAAGATTGGGCAAAAGATTTTGCACAAAATATTGTCGCTGTAGCCGGAATGAAGTTAAACGAAGACAGTCTTTTAGTTCGCTGTCTCACAGAAGCATATTCTCGTGTCGTAATTTATCCTACAAGAAGCCTTGAAAAATTCGAAGGCTCTCAAGTTTCAGAAGAAGCTAAAATAGAAGAAGAAAAGCGTGCAAGAAAAATTAATTTTGCTTCAATGCGTAAAATGGATGAACTTAAAAAAGAAGGAAAAGTGATTTTAGTTTTCCCTAGCGGAACAAGATACAGACCAGGAAAGCCAGAAACAAAAAAAGGTCTTAAAGAAATCGATTCTTATCTGCGGCTTTTTGATATCGTTCTTCCAGTTACTATAAACGGAATTTGTCTTGCAATTAATCCGGAAGCCCCGGAAGATATGACGAGTGATTTGGTTCTTCAGGATGTAATGACTTTGACAGCGCATCCTGTTTTGGAGTGTAAATCTTTTAGAAAACAGGTTTTAGATTCTCTTCCACAGGACGAATCTGACCCAAAACAAAAAATAATTGATAAAATTATGGAAATTCTAGAAATTCAGCATAATCAAATAGAAGAATCTCGTTCAAAATAGACAGATTTAAAGGTAAAATTAAAATAAAAAATGTTTACTGGAATCGTTGAAGAAGTTGGATCAATAAAAAAAATCGGCAATGGATTTCTTGTCATTCAAGGGAATAAAATTCTTTCGGGAACTCAACTTGGTGACAGTATTGCCGTAAACGGAGTTTGTCTAACAGTTGTAAAAATCGAAAAAAATGAATTCACTGTCGATGTGATGAATGAAACTTTAAATCGTTCTAATCTGGCAATGTTATCCTGTTCAAGTCATGTGAATCTTGAGCGCGCAATGAGTGCAGAAGGTCGTTTCGGCGGGCATTTTGTAAGCGGACACATCGATGGAACGGGAAGAATTTCAAAAATTCAAAAAGACGGAAATGCGATTTGGTTTTATATTGAATGTGACAGTTCTATTTTAAATCTTATAATAGAAAAAGGCTCTGTTGCAATTGACGGAATAAGTCTTACGGTTGCAAAAGTCTCTGAGTCAGATTTTGCTGTAAGTGTAATTCCGCATACTGCACAGAACACTATTCTTCTAGAAAAAAAATCAGGCGATTCTGTAAATCTTGAAAATGATTTAATCGGAAAATATGTTCAGAAACTTTTAAATATTTCGTCAAGCGAAAAAAAAGATTCTGCTCTTGAGCAAAAACTTTCTCTATGGCTCAAAGATGAATCTTAAGTTTTTTATTGCGGAATGATTTTATATTTGGTAGAATAAAGACGCTGTCAGATTTTTAGTATTTCTGCAGAGCATACTTCAGGGCGGGGTGAAATTCCCCACCGGCTGTAAACGATTTTTCGTAAGCCAGCGAGTAGAATTCTTTTGAATTCTTCATGATACGGTGAAAGTCCGTAGCCGACGGTAGAGTCCGGATGAAAGAAGTAAAATTTTCGTTGATTTCAATACGCGTTTTTGCTTCTTTTTTATGTTCCCTGTCTAAATTTTGGAGGCAAAAATGAATTATCAATACAACACAATTGAAGAGGCTATTTCAGATTTAAAAGCCGGAAAAATAATCCTTGTTACAGATGATGAAGATCGTGAAAATGAAGGCGATATGATTTGTGCCGCTGAATTTGCCACTCAAGAAAACATAAATATGATGGCAGTTCATGCGAAAGGTCTTATCTGTACGCCGATGAGTAACGATATTGCAAAGAAATTAAACCTTTTTCCAATGGTTGCAGAAAATACTGACAATCATGAAACGGCATTTACAGTTTCAATCGACCACAAATCAACTTCAACTGGAATTTCAGCAGTTGAGCGCTCAATAACGGTTCGCTCATGTGTAGATTCTTCGAGCAAACCGGAAGATTTCAGGCGACCAGGTCATGTTTTTCCGCTTATTGCAAGAAAGGGTGGTGTTCTTGTAAGAAACGGGCATACAGAAGCGACTGTTGATTTATGCAGACTGGCAGGTTTAAAAGAATGTGGTTTGTGCTGCGAAATTATGGATGACGATGGCACGATGATGAGAACAAAAAAACTCTGGACGCTGGCTAAAAAATTCAATTTAAAATTTATTACAATAAAATCTCTTCAGGATTACCTGCGCCTTCATGAAAAGCATGTAATTCGGGAGGCAAAGGCAAAACTTCCGTCAGAATTTGGGGAATTTGACATTTACGGTTATGTAAACGATATTACTGGCGAGCATCATGTTGCTTTGGTAAAAGGTGAAATCGGTGACGGTGAAAATGTTTTGTGCCGCGTCCATTCAGAATGTCTTACAGGCGATGTTTTTGCATCAAAAAGGTGCGATTGCGGACCTCAGCTTAAATCTGCAATGAAAAAAGTTTCAGAAGAAGGTCGTGGCGTAATTCTTTATATGAGGCAGGAAGGGCGCGGAATCGGGTTAATAAATAAATTAAAAGCGTACACTCTTCAGGAACAGGGATATGATACTGTAGAAGCAAATGAAAAACTCGGTTTTAAACCAGATTTGCGTGAATACTGGATTGGCGCGCAAATTTTACGAGATTTAGGCTGCAAATCTCTTCGCCTTCTTACAAATAATCCAGAAAAAATTTACGGACTCGACGGTTTTGGTCTTAAAGTTGTAAAGCGTGAACCGATTGAAATTCCGCCTCAGGAAAATGACAGATTTTATTTAAAAACAAAACGCGATAAAATGGGGCATATTTTTACAGAAAGTTTGTAATTTATAAATTGCATGGCTTTGTATGATTAAAGTTATGCTTCAGATTTTACGGAGGTATAAATGAAAGAAATTAATTTGGTTGAAGGAAAACTTGTTGCTCCTGAAGGAATGAAGGTTGCAATTGTCGCTTCAAGGTTCAATGAAATTATCGTGAACAAACTTTTAGGCGGCGCTGTAGATGGTCTTGTTCGTCACGGTGTTGATGAAAAAAATATTACGGCTGTCTGGGTTCCGGGAGCATTTGAAATTCCTTTGATTGCCGATAAAATGGCTTCAAGCGGAAAGTACGATGCCGTAATCGCTGTTGGAGCGGTAATTCGTGGTTCTACAACTCATTATGATTATGTCTGCTCTGAAGTTTCAAAAGGAATTGCACAGGCTTCTCTTAAAAACGGTGTTCCTGTAATGTTCGGAGTAATAACAACTGAAAATATCGAACAGGCAATTGAACGCTCTGGAAGCAAAGCCGGAAATAAAGGCTATGACTGTGCTTTGGGTGCAATTGAAATGGCAAATTTAATCAGGCAGATTTAAAAATCAAAAATTTCTTTCTGGTGGAGAAGTCCAATTTTTATCAGGGCTTCTTCTTTGGAAAGATTCGGATTGTTTTGCATGAAGTTTTTAAAATCGATGGAAAATCTGTTCATCGAAAAATGCTGAAAGACCAAAACTGAATCTATATTTTTTATTGAATTTTTTAATTCATTTTTGTAGAGAGTGAAAATTCCGCCTTTTTTTAATTCGCTGTAGCCTGCAAGAAAAATCGGGCAGTTTAATGCATCTGAAAGGTCTGCCGTTTTTTTTGCCATCCATATTTGCGTTTCGTCTAAAAGATTTCTGATTTCATCGCTTGAATTTTTATAAATAAATTTTAATTGAGAAGTTTTTGCTGAATGAATCGGGGTTTTGTTTAAAATTATTGCGTTTTTTCTGAAATCGATTTTGAATTCTTTGTTGTTTCTAAAAAATCCTTCCGCGAGTTTTCCCGCCTGACCGATAAGATATTTTTGATTCTGGGAAAGTTGTTCGTTTTTTCCAGGATTATCGGCGCAAACTATTAATTTTATTTCGCTTTCATTTGAAATTTCATCGAGCGCGCGGTTGTAAACTACAGGATTTTCGATTTTGTAGTAAGGAATTTTGTCGTTTTCCGCTGATTTTTCCTGAAGAAGTTTTAATTCTTTTGAAAAAACGCTCCATTTGCTGATTTTTTCTTTAAATTCGCGTCTAAAATTTGAAAAAAAATTCCATTGAAATTCTGTCATAAAAAGGCCTTAATTTTTTTTAAAATAAGTATGAAGAATGTCGCTTACTGCAACCTGAATTTGACGGCTTGACTGAGTTCCGTAAATTTCTGAACGGCGGATAAAACCGATTTCGTAAAATCCAAGTGTATTTCTTGCTGCGTGAACGACAAAACTGTTTTTGTACGGTGCGCTTTCTAAAATAATCTGCGGAATAAGACCGATTCCAAGTCCAAGATGTGCGATTGCAAGAATTGCTTCGTTTCCTTCGGTTTCGGCTTGAATAATCGGTTTTACATTTCGCGATTTTGTCCACTGGTCGAATCTTTGCCGGGCAAGTCCTGTTTTTGGAAGAATCAGCGGAGTTGAAGAAAGAATGTCCTGCGGAGAGCCTTCAAGTTTTGTGTATGGTCCGTTGATTGAAGCGGCATATACAAGCGGAGTTGTCTTTACGGAAATCGTTTCAAGGTAAGAAAGTCCGTCTTCTGGAATCGCTGCAACTGCAAGGGAAACTCGCCCTTCGCGTACAGCCTGAATTGCCCCAGCCGGATCTCCAGTTTCTACGGAAAGGCTGATTTTTGGATATTTTTCTGAAAATTTTTTTATGAATTCCGGAAGAATCGTGTAGCACGCTGTAACTGATGCAAAAATGTGAAGTGTTCCAGTCAGCTGGTTCTGGTTGCCGGTGAATTTTGCCTGAAGAATTTGAGTTCTTTCAAGAGTTTCCTTTGCGTATTCAGCGAAAAGCTTACCGTTTTCTGTAAGTTCAACAGAACGCTTTGACCTGTCAAGAAAAATAGTTGCGTTTTCTTCTTCAAGCCGGGAAATAATTCTGCTCAATGCTGAAGGACTTATGTTTTCAAGCGAAGCGGTTTTTCCAAAGTGAAGTGTTTTAGAAAGAGTGACAAACGCTTTTAATTCGTAAAGATTCATATTCTGATTATAAAGCAAAATCTATTGAAAAAAAAGTTCTTCCGGTTTGAAAAAAATATATTCGCCGGCTTTCAGGTTTTCAGGAATTTCTAAAGAACCGATTGAAATGCGTTTTAAAGATTTTAAAGTCAGAGAGAAGAAGGAAATCATTCGCCTTACCTGATGAAATTTTCCTTCGGTCAATGTCATTTCAAGTTCTGACGGTGAAAGCCAGTTTAATTCTGCGGTTTTTGTAAAATATTCTGGGGCTTTTTTTTCAGGCGGAAGCAGTATTCCGGTTTTTGTAAGGTTTGAAAAATGTTCCTGTTCGATTTTTGTTGTTTTTTCTTCTATTATAATGCGGTAAGTTTTCTTTAGATGAGTTTCCGGGGCGGTTAGAAAATGGCTGAATGAGCCGTTCGTGGTGAGAATTAAAAGTCCTTCGGTTTGTGAATCGAGTCTTCCAGCGGAATGGAGAGGTGAGCAGTTTTCAGAAAATTTGTCTTTTTCGTTTATAAAATCGAATACGGTTTTGTGGGAATCGCTTTTTGTCGAGCAGACTGCGCCGAGAGGTTTGTTCAGAATTATGTAGAGGTTTTTTGTTTTAGAAAGAATTTTTCCGTTTACACAGATGTCTGCAAAGTCGGAATTGCATTTTTCAGTTCGGCTTGAAACTTTTTTTGAATTTATAAGAATTTCGTTGTTTCGCAGGAAATTTGAAGCGTTTCGTTTTGAAGAAATTTTATAATTTTCGAGAATCTGGTCGATTTTCTGCTCTAGAATTTTTTCAGTGTTCATAAATTTTTATTTCCCTATTCCCAATTTTAAATTATTTTACTATATTATAAAATTATGAGTAATATTATTGATGAAAAATTTCTGTGCCATTGGGCTGATCTTATGGCTGAAAAAATTATCCGCGAAAAAGGCGAACTTGAACTTTATACATGCGCTTCGGGAATTACTCCGTCTGGAACTGTGCATCTTGGAAATTTCCGTGAAATAATTACTGTAGATTTAGTTGTCCGCGCGCTTCGAGACAGAGGTAAAAATGTTCGTTTTATTTATTCATGGGATGATTACGATGTTTTCAGAAAAGTTCCTGCAAATATGCCGAATCCTGAAATCCTTGAAAAATACCTTCGTTTTCCAATTACAGAAGTTCCTGATACAACAAAAAGAGATGAAAATTACGCCCGCCACAATGAAGTTGACATCGAAGTTCAGCTTCCGCGTGTAGGAATTTATCCGGAATTTTTATATCAGGCAAGCCGCTATCGTGCAAATCGTTATGCCGAGGGAATGAAAAAAGCGATGCAGAATCGTTCTCTTATAAAAGAATGTCTTAATGAATATCGCGATGAACAGCATAAAATGACAGAAGCTGATGTTTATTGGCCTGTTTCGATTTTCTGCGGAAAATGTTCAAAAGATACAACTCAAATTACAGATTACGACGGCGAATACGGAATTTCTTATAAATGCGAATGTGGAAACTGTGAAAAAGCCGACATCAGAACTTTTAAAGGCGCTAAACTTGGTTGGCGAGTTGACTGGCCAATGCGCTGGAACGAAGAAAAAGTCGTTTTTGAACCGGGTGGAAAAGACCACATAAGTCCGGGCGGAAGTTACGATACTGCAAAACTTGTTTCAAAAAAAGTTTACGGTTGGGATGCTCCTGTTACAATGCGATACGATTTTGTAAATTTAAAAGGCGTTTCAGGAAAAATGTCTTCTTCAAAAGGTGATGTAATTGCACTTCCAGATGCGCTTGATGTTTACCAGGCAGAAGTTCTTCGCTATATGTTTGCAGGAACAAAACCAAATACAGAATTTTCAATTTCGTTTGACCTTGATGTTTTAAAAATCTACGAAGATTACGATAAAACAGAAAGAGTCGTTTATGGAATCGACAAGGCAAAGAGCGAAGATTTTTTCAACAAAGAAAAACGAATTTATATGCTCAGCCAAATTGACGGAAAAATCCCTGAAGTAATGCCATATCAGATTACTTTCAGAATGCTTACAACGCTTCTTCAGATTTATTCAGGAAATATCGACGCCGTAATAAATTCTTTAAGTGATGTAAAACCTGAACAAGTTGAACGGCTTAAAAGGCGCTGTGCGTGTGCATGGTACTGGATTCAGAATTGTGCACCAGAATTTGCGCCAGAATTCTGTTTTTCACTTAGAAATGACGGTTCAAAAGCGCAGTTAGAAGGCTCTGTTCTTGAAGCGGTAAAAAAAGTTCGCGATGAAGTCGTTCCAAAAATCGGAACTTTTGAAACAGACAAGGACTGTCAGCAATCTTTATGGGATATTGCAACAGAAGTCGGAATCGATGCAAAAGTCTTGTTTACTGCACTTTATCAGGCATTGATTGCAAAAGACCAGGGACCGCGCCTTGCTTCATTCCTTAAAATTATCGGGAAAGAAACTGTTTCAAAAATTTTAAGCGTTTATTAATAATTAGAAGCGGCATTAAAATGTAATTTCTGTTTTTTTGCCGCTTTTTTTTTATAAGTTTTGCAGAAAATAAAACTTTGCCTTGAAGATGGCATTAATTTTGGGAGCGTAAATGTTAAAATTATTTTTTAGAAAAAATTTTTACGAAGGCTGGGATAATCTTGCGTTTTTTCTCGTTCCAAATTTAATTATGGATGCTGTTGTGGCGCTTTTAGTTTTTCTTGGGTATGTAGGAAGAAGCAGCCTTGCAACCTGGATTGCCGTACTTTTTATAGGAATTGTTTTAATCTGCATTTTAAATCTTGCGTTTTCTGAGTGCGCCGGAAAATTCGTAGACTATAAATCTGTTGAACTAAAAGAATTTTTTAAATCCTTTAATGTAAATTTGATTTTTGATGGAATTTTTCTTGGAATAATTTATTTTCTTCTGGTTATTGCGTTTATAACGGCATTTGTTTTTTATTTTGATGTTCGCATTGATTCTTCAGGAATTGCAATTGGTCCAAAAAGTCTTGCAGGAATGACGGCAGGATTTGTGTGCTGCTGGATAATTTTCGTTATTTTTGTTGCGCTTCAATGGTTTTCGGGTGTCAGAAGTATTCTTCACGACAATTTTAGAAAAACACTCAAAAAATCGTTCATTTTGTTTTTTGACAACATTGGAGTTTCGTTTGTTCTGTTTTTTTATAATCTGTTTCTTTCTGCGCTTTCTATAGTTCTTTTCGGGCTTGCGCCAGGGGCTGCGGGTATTGTTTATGCTGAATCAAACGCTTTTTACCTTTTGCTAAAAAAATACGATTACCTTGATGAACTTCAAAAGAATAACCCTTCAGGAATTTCTGGAAAAGTAAAAATTCCATGGAACGAAATCTTAAAAAATGATGAAGAAATCACCGGTCATAGAACATTAAAGCAGTTTATCATGCCGTGGAAGTATTAAAACAAATTGAGTTTGACAATGTAATATAAATTTTATATAATATCAAGAAATCTGAAATATTTTTAGATTTCTTAAACGGCAAAGAGGTCGTAGATAAAGATTTGTGAAATTTACACAAAATTTGTCTACGACCTTTTTATTTGGAGTTAAAAAGATGGGAAAAGCAACTGGATTTATGGATTATTCAAGAAAGGCAAACGGCGATGTTCCGCCTATGGAGCGAATCGAAAATTTCAACGAATTTCATTTTTATCTTGATGAAAAATCGCGGAAAAATCAGGCTGCAAGGTGTATGAACTGCGGAGTTCCAATGTGCCAGAGTGCCTTAAAACTTTCTGGAATGGTTACAGGTTGTCCTCTTCATAATTTAATCCCGGAATGGAACGATGCCCTTTACAGCGGTCAGTTTGATATGGCTTGCTGGCGTCTTTTAAAAACTTCAAATTTCCCGGAATTTACAGGACGCGTTTGTCCTGCATTGTGCGAAAAAGCCTGTAATTGCGGAAGCCCTGTTTCCAGAGATGGTGCAGTTACTGTTCACGATAACGAACTTTTTATTATTGAAAAAGCATTTGAAACTGGCTACATGAAACCAGAAATTCCTGCGGTTAGAACAGAAAAAAAAGTTGCCGTAATCGGTTCAGGGCCTAGCGGACTTGCTGTTGCTGATTCTTTAAATCGCAGAGGGCACAATGTAACTGTTTTTGAACGGGAAGATTTTGCCGGCGGTTTATTGATGTACGGAATTCCGAATATGAAACTTGATAAAAAATTTGTAGAACGAAGAATCAACCTCATGAAAGAAGAAGGAGTTAAATTTGTTTTCAATGCCAATGTCGGTTTGAATGTTTCGTCTTCGGATATTTTAAAAGAATTTGATGCTGTTGCTCTTTGTTGTGGCGCAAAAAAATCAAGACCGCTTTCTGCCTGTGGAATTGAAAAAGTCAGCACTGAAAAAAATGGAGCGCAAGGCGGAATTATGTTTGCAGTTGATTTTTTGACGGCTGTAACAAAAACTGTTCTCGCAAATCGTGAAAAACCAAATTCTGTTATCGAAAAAAGCCTTTCAGAAAATTTTTCAATAAATGTGAGCGGGAAAAATGTAATTGTTGTAGGCGGCGGTGATACAGGAAACGATTGTACAGGTTCTGTGATAAGGCTTGGATGTAAATCGGTTACACAACTTGAAATGATGCCTTGTCCGCCAGTTGAAAGACTTCCAGACAATCCGTGGCCGCAGTGGCCTAAAGTTTTAAAAACTGATTACGGCGCAGAAGAATCTATTGCAAAATTTGGTCATGACCCGCGAGTTTATAAAACTACGATTAAAGAAGTTTATTCAAAAGACGGAAAAGTTTGCGGTGTAAAAACTGTTCAAGTTGAATTTAAAAATATCGATGGTTCTCGTCGGCTTTGTGAAATCGAAGGAAGTGAAAAAGAATTGCCATGTGATTTGATTTTAATTGCTGCAGGATTTTTAGGCTGTGAAGATTATACGGCAAAGGCTTTTAATGTAAAACTTTCTCAAAGAAATACAGTTGAATCTTTCGGAGAAGAAACGCCGGAAAAAGCATCTCCAAACGGTTATAAAACTTCAGAGGAAAAAATTTTTACAGCAGGCGATATGCACCGAGGTCAGTCGCTTGTAGTCTGGGCAATCGCAGAAGGCCGGGAATGTGCAAAAGAAATCGATGAATATTTAATGGGTTATTCAAATATGTAATTTTTTCTTGTATAATTAACACATCTTTTTTTTGAATCAGGTGTGTTATGAAGTGCAAAAATATTTTTTCTGCCGAATCTTTTAAAGCTGAATTTTCAAAAGCTTTTCCAGAATTCCGCGAAAATCCTGTAGAATTTTTTACTGAAATCGATTCAACAAATTCTTATGCAAAACGCCTTCTTTCAAAAGCGAAAAATCTTTTTGATGAAAACGGAAATCTTACTGAAGACGGAAAAGAGCTTTCAGGCAGAATAATTTTTGCAGAATCTCAGACTTCAGGGCGCGGAAGGTTCGGGCGGACTTTTGTTTCACCTCAAAAAAACGGAATTTATGTTTCAATAATTTATGTTCCAGAAGGCGGAATTTCAAATCCCGGAAAAATTACGGCATTTGCTTCTGTTGCTGTAAAACGGGCGTTAAAAAAAGTTTTTCAAATCGATGCAAAAATCAAGTGGATAAACGATTTATATTTTAATGAAAAAAAAATCTGCGGAATTCTAACAGAAGGAATTTTTAATCCGCAGGTAAAAAAAATCGAAGCCGGAATAATCGGAATCGGAATAAATATTGGTTCTGGTTGTTTTAAAGGCGAACTTGAAAAAATTGCAGGCGGAATTATAAATTCTTCTAAAATCGACGATTCTTTGCGGCTTTCTCTTTTAGTTCAGGTTTGCGCAAATGTTCTTGAAATTTTTTCGGAAGACGAAAGTTCAGTTTTAAGCGAATACAAATCTTCTTCTTTCTTGCTTGGAAAAAAAATTACGGTTTTTCCGATTGTCTTGGAAAATGAAAAATCTTATTCTGCAAACGCTGTTGACATCGACGAAAACGCTTCTCTTATCGTAGAGCTCGATGACGGAACAAAAAAAGCCCTGACATCCGGGGAAGTTTCAGTCAGGGCAATTTAATTTTATTCTTGTTTTACTTTACGCTGTGCAGATTTTAAATGCGCTTAAAACTGCTTCATCGTGGCTTAATCCGTGGTTTTCCTGAACGGTAATTTCTGTCATAATTTTTAAATAATCGTTCGGGATTATTTTCTTGAAAAGTTTTTTGTATTTTTCCCATTCAGATAGAATTTCTTTTCCTTTTGCTGAACCAGTTTCTTTTACATGCTTTTCAATGAGTTTGTGAAGAGTTGCTTCATCAGGAGATTCTGAAGCGATTTTTCCGTCTCGGATTACAGTCGTTTCATCGGAAAGTTCATACATTTCGACTAAGTCTTTGTTCAGTCTTTTGTATAAATCGTGATTTTCATCGAGAATGTATGCGATTCCACCTGACATTCCGGCGCAAAGATTTTTTCCTGTTGAACCTAAAATGACTGCAATTCCGCCTGTCATATATTCAAGTCCGTGGTCGCCGCAACCTTCTGAAACTACAGTTGCTCCAGAATTTCTTACGCAGAATCGTTCGCCTGCAATTCCGTTTATGAATGCTTCTCCGCTTGTCGCTCCAAAAAGTGCAACATTTCCAACGATGATGTTTTCTTCAGGTTTTCCGGTAAATTCTTTTGGAGGAAATACTGTTATTTTTCCACCGCTTAAACCTTTTCCTAAAGCATCGTTTGAATCGCCTTCAAGACGGAGGGTAAGACCTTTTGGAATAAACGCTCCGAACGATTGTCCGCCGCCGCCTTTGCAGTTTACGATGAAAGTATCTTCTTCAAGAGAATTTCCGAATTTTTCCTGAATTTCTGAACCGAGAATTGTTCCGACTGTTCTGTCTGTTGAAGAAATTTTTATATTCATCACAGTTTGGGAAGGATTTTTTTTCTTTGATGCTTTTTCAAATTCTGGAACAAGGAATTTTTCATCGACAGTTGAATTTAATTTAAAATCGTACTGTTTGTGTTCTCGGTCTTTCTTCCATTCTTCGTCTTCGAAGGTATTTGCAACAACTCTTTCCATGTTTACAAGAGCGGCTCGTTTAAAGCCCTGTTTATCTTTGAGTTTTAAAAGGTCTGTTCTTCCGCACATTTCGTCGATTGAATGAACGCCGAGTTTTGCCATGATTTCACGCATTTCGCTTGCGATGAATTTCATGAAATTTTCAACATATTCCGGTTTTCCAGGGAATTTTTTTCGAAGATCGCTGTTTTGTGTTGCAACTCCGAACGGACATGTATCAAGATTGCAGACTCGCATCATCGCACAACCCATTGTAATAAGTGGAGCGGTTGCAAATCCGAATTCTTCAGCACCTAAAAGGGCAGCAATTACGACATCGCGGCCGCTCATAAGTTTTCCGTCAGTTTCGATTACGACCCGTGAGCGAAGTCCGTTTTGTAAAAGAGTCTGGTGAGTTTCTGCAAGTCCGAGTTCCCAAGGAAGCCCTGCATGATGAATTGAAGAAATTGGAGCTGCTCCAGTTCCGCCGTCGTGCCCTGAAATTAAAATTACCTGAGCTCCGGCTTTTGCAACTCCTGCAGCGATTGTTCCAACTCCAGCTTCTGAAACGAGTTTTACAGAAATCCGCGCTTTTCTGTTGGCATTTTTCAAGTCGTAGATTAACTGCGCGAGGTCTTCGATTGAATAAATATCGTGGTGTGGCGGTGGTGAAATTAAAGAAACTCCAGGCGTTGCGTATCGTGTTTTTGCAATCCAAGGATAGACTTTTTTGCCAGGTAAATGTCCGCCTTCGCCAGGTTTTGCGCCCTGAGCCATTTTTATTTGTATTTCTTTTGCTGAAAGTAGATATTCTTCTGTAACTCCGAATCTTCCTGAAGCGACTTGCTTGATTGCTGAATTTGCTTCAGTTCCGAGTCTTTCAGGTTTTTCTCCACCTTCTCCAGAATTTGATTTTCCGTGAAGATGATTCATCGCGATTGCCATGCATTTATGCGCTTCTTCTGAAATTGAGCCGTAACTCATTGCGCCTGTTTTAAATCTTTGAACGATGCTTTCAACAGGTTCAACTTCTTCAAGAGGAATCGCGTTTTCCGGGAAATTAAAATCAAGCATTGCCCGTAAAGTGTGAGGATGAGAGTTTGCATCGACTAAAGATGTGTATTCTTTGAATCGTTTGTAATCTCCGTTTCTTGTTGATTCCTGAAGGGCAATTATTGTTTCCGGGTTGTAAAGGTGATCTTCTGCGGTTGGACCTTTTCTTAATTTGTGGTTTCCAACTGAATCAAGGTGTGTATTTACAGAAAGTCCGAGCGGGTCAAAACCTTGCGCATGATGATAATTTACATCTTCTTCGATTTCTTTTAATCCGATTCCACCAACGCGGCTTACAGTATTTGTAAAGTAAAGGTCGATAACTTCTTTTGAAATTCCAACTGCTTCAAAAATTTGTGCCGACTGGTAAGATTGAATTGTAGAAATTCCCATTTTTGCAGCGATTTTTACGATTCCGTTTATAATTGCTTTGTTGTAATCGTCGATTGCCGTGTGATAATCTTTGTCTAAAAGTTTCTGGTCAATTAATTCAGCGATACATTCGTGGGCAAGATAAGGATTTATTGCTCTTGCGCCGTAACCTAAACACATTGCCGACTGGTGAACATCGCGGATTTCTGCCGATTCAAGAATTATAGAAATTGCAGTTCGTTTTTTAGTTCTTACAAGATATTGTTCAACTGCTGAAACGGCAAGAAGTGACGGAATGGCTACATGGTTTTCGTCTACTCCCCGGTCACTTAATACAATGATATTAAATCCTTCCTGATAGGCTTTATCGATTGCGATGAAAAGTTCGTCGAGGGCTTTTTTAATTGAAGTATTAATATAGTAGAGAAGTGAAACAGTTTTTGTTTTTAGTCCCGGTTTGTCGAGCGATTTAATTTTTATCATGTCGACGCCTGTTAAAATCGGGTTGTTGATTTCTAAAACTTTGCAACTTTTTCCTTCCGGTTCAAGCATATTTCCGTCTGAACCAAGATAAACTGTCGTGTCCGTAACGATTTTTTCACGAAGACTGTCAATTGGTGGGTTTGTAACTTGCGCAAAAAGCTGTTTGAAATATGAAAACAGGCTCTGATGTTTTTCGGACATTACAGCAAGAGGTGTGTCGATTCCCATAGCGCCTGTAGGTTCGATTCCGTTTTTTGCCATTGGAAGAACCATTTCGTTTACATCTTCGTAATTCCAGCCGAAAGCCTTGTACATTTTATCGCGTACTGCCTGTGAATAAACTGGAATTTTTTTATTCGGAATTTTTAAATCTTTTAGGTGAATTAAATTTTGGTTAAGCCATTCGCCGTACGGATAAAGGTTTGAATAAAGTTTTTTACATTCATCGTCGCTTATGATTTTCTTTTGAACTGTATCGACTAAAAGAATTTTTCCAGGCATTAAGCGGCTTTTAGTTTCGATATTTTCTTCCGGAATGTCTAAAACTCCTACTTCCGATGAAAGAATAAGCATTCCATCTTTTGTAATGTAATATCTTGAAGGTCGTAAACCGTTTCTGTCTAAAGTTGCACCGAGAATGTCTCCGTCGCTGAAGAGAATTGCAGCCGGTCCGTCCCAACTTTCCATCATTGTTGCCCAATAGTGATAAAAATCTTTTTTTTCAGAGCTCATGTTTTCATCGTGTTTCCATGGTTCTGGAATACAAATCATTATTGCAAGAGGAAGAGGCATTCCATTCATTACAAGAAATTCGAGAGTGTTGTCGAGCATTGCTGAATCTGATCCTGTTGAATCGATTGCCGGAAGAATTTTTTTCATATCTTCTGCATCAATTTTTGTTGACGCAAGAGTTTCTTCTCGGGCGAGCATTCTGTCTGCATTTCCGCGAATTGTGTTGATTTCTCCGTTGTGCGCGATAAATCTGTTCGGGTGGGCTCTTTGCCAGCTTGGTTGAGTATTTGTGCTGAATCTTGAATGAACGATTGCAAGGCTTGAAGTGTATTGTTCGTCCTGTAAATCAAGGTAGAAAGTTCTTAACTGCTGAACTAAAAACATTCCTTTGTAGACAATTGTTCTTGAAGAAAGAGATGCAACATAAGTTCCAAGATTTGAATGTTCAAACTGACGGCGTAAAATGTAGAGTTTTCTGTCAAAATCAAGTCCTTTTTTTGTATCTTCCGGGCGTTCGATAAAACACTGAACGATGCACGGCATACAGTCTTTTGCTTTTTGTCCAAGTACATTTTCATTTACGGGAACATTTCTCCAGCCTAAAAATTTCATTCCTTCTTTTGCTGTAAGATTTTCTATCATTTTTTTGGCTTTGGCGCGAAGAAGTTTATCTTGTGGAAAGAAAAACATTCCGATTCCGTAGTCCCGTTCGTCTTTGATTGCGATTTTACATTCTGAACAGATTTTTTTGAAGAAACCGTGTGAAATCTGAACTAAAATTCCAACGCCGTCTCCAGTTTCTCCTGTAGCATCTTTTCCGGCACGATGCTCAAGTTTTTCTACTATTGAAAGGGCGTTATCTACAATTTTGTGAGTCTGTGAACCATTAATATTTACAACCGCACCGATTCCACAGTTGTCGTGTTCAAAAGATTCTTCATAAAGTGTTTTCATTTTTACCTCTTTTTAGACAAAAAAAGAGGTCGCAGATAAATCTTGAAAAATTTACAAAATTTATCTACGACCTCTTTGCCGCAATTTTTCCAATTTTAATATTTTTTTCGCTAAATAGTCAATAGGGAAATTATTTGCTAAAGGAGGAATTTCTAAAAAATTTACTGAATTAAATTTTTTGTTTCCGCGATGAAAGAAAAAGTTTTCAAGACAAAGAAAGAAAAAGATTTTCTTGAACAGATGTTTGAAAAATCTGCACGGTAATTTCTGGATTTTATTTTAATTCATATTGAAGCAGAAGTACACGCAAGTCTTTGCGGTTTTTAACTCCGAATTGTTTTTGAATTCTTGCCATTTCGGTTTTGACGGTAGATTCGCTTACGATGAATTTTTTAATTATCATCTTGAAAAAATAATTACTGAAAAATCGTTGAAATTAAAGATTAATTTTTCAATGTGAATTATATTTCAAAACCGGTTTTCCAGTGCCAGATTGTTTTTGACAGTTTGTTTGAAAAAGGCTGTTTTCTGTTAAAGTCTGGAAGCCAGCTTGTATCGTCCGTTAATTCCTGATAGAAAAGATATTCAAAATCAAAGGCATCAATCAAGTCTTTTAAATCGTTGTCTTCGGTTTTGTTTACGAGCCTGTTTTCTATAAAAGAAAGAGATTTTTTTCTGTGTTCTAAAGTTTTTTTATCTTCTTCGAACGGAACCGGCGTGTACTGCGACATGAGAGAAATACAGGTTTTTTTGTCGGCATTTTCTTTTAGCCAGGAAAGCGTTTCGGCAGTTTCTTCGAATTTTCCGGGAAGATAAAGATGGCGTATTATTACTCCCTGTTGAATTTTTTCTTTTTTTGTATTTTTTGCGATTAGTTTTCCTTCTGAATCGTAAAAATCTTTTTCTGCTTTTTCTGTGGAAAATTTTAATGGAAAATTATCAATCATCCATTTTATGCTTTTTGTTGCAGCTTCAGGATAATTTTCCGCGTCGAAAAGGTTTTTGGAAAGTTCGGGGCTTAAAGTTTTTAAATCAGGAAGCCATATTTTTACTTTATCTTTTAAAAGTTCAAGCATTTCTGTTGATTCGTAGGCGGAACTGTTCCAGCAGAATGGAATTTTTACTCCAGATTTTACGGCTTCTTCTATATAATACGCAATTTTTGGAATAAAATGACTTCCCGTTACAAGATTTATGTTTTCAGCGCCGTTTTCCTGAAGCGTAAGACAAATCTGAATAAATTCGTCTTTTGAAATTTCTTTTCCCATTGAATTTTGAGAAATCTGGTAATTCTGACAAAATGAACAGCGAAGCGTGCAGCCTGAGAAAAAAATTGTTCCGCTTCCGCCGAAAACTGTAACAAGCGGTTCTTCTCCAAAATGAAGGCATGCAAGTGCAATTTTTACTTTGCTTGTTTCACGGCAGAATCCAGTTTTGTTCTGTGACCGGGAAACTGAACATTTTCTTGGGCATTGAACGCATGAAGAAAAATAATCTTCCATAAAAAATCCTAAAAAACGCCTTTTTCAACGAGAATAGACATCAGCTGCTGAAGAATTTCTATTGGAAGAGTTTCGGCTTCGCAGTTTACAAGTTCGCTGAGTTCTTTCCAGTCTGAATTGGAAATTAAGTCAAAATTTTCGTCTGAATTTTCAAGAAAACTTAAAAATCCGCACAAAACATCGAGGTGTTCCTGAGTTGGTTCGTTTTCCTGTTCATTTGATGTGTCAATGTAAGTTGTTTTCCAATAAGATGCAACTGAACCTGAAAGAGATGCAGGAACTGAACTTGCTCTTTCAAACTGCCCAATTATTTTTTCGCAAGTGTCTTCAAGATTTAAACTTCCGTCTTGAAATCGGTTCATTTTTATTATTTTTTTTACATCTGAAGAAAATTTTTGAATATCTGTCATAAATACATAATAAGAATTTTTTTGAATAATGGGAATCTCAAAAAAGTTGTTTTGTATAAATTTTTGAAGTTTATTGATTTTTGAATTTGAAAAAAATCTTGAATTTTTTGTAAAAAAAATTTTTACAGATATAAAAATCCGTGTTAAAATGCTATTGTATGGCTAAATCTAATAATGGTGGCAGAACCTTAAAACCTGCACGGCTTACAGGAATTTCTATTCCGCTTGGCGCCGTTTATTCAAAAAAAAATACGGTAATCGGTGAATTCACTGTTCTTCCTTATCTTGCAGACTTATGCAAAAAATCTGGAATCGGTCTAATTCAGCTTCTTCCTGTAAATGACACGGGCACTCAGTCTTCTCCTTACAGCGGACTTTCTGCGTTTGCCCTTCATCCTATTTACATTGATATTTCCCAGCTGCCAGAATTTGAAAATCTGTATAAATCAGACAAAAAATTTGCAAAAAATTACGATAAATTTTTAAAAGATTTTGAATACAATCCAAAAACGCGTTACGATTACGACGGAATTTTAAACGCTAAAGATTTTCTTTTACGCGAACTTTACAATTCAACAGAAATCTCTCAAAATTTAGTTCCGTCAGAAGAACTTTCAAAATGGATTAAGAAAAATCCGTGGATTGTAAATTACGCTGTTTATAAAAATTTAAAATATAAGCACATGCAGGCTTCCTGGAAAGAATGGCCAAAAGAAGACCAGAATCTTTCTGAAAAACAAATAAAATCCCGATGGAACGAAAAATCTTCTCAAAAAGAAAATCTTTTCTACGCTTGGACTCAAATGCGTGCCGATGAGCAATTTAAAAAAGCCTCAGACAAAGTCAGAAAACAAGGAATTTTAATCAAAGGCGATATGCCTATTTTAATGAACGAAGATTCCTGCGATGCATGGGCACTTCCGGGCGTTTTCAATCAAAATTTAAGGGCTGGTTCTCCTGTTGACGGTGAAAATCCAACGGGTCAAAACTGGGGTTTTCCAACTTATAACTGGAAATATCTAAAAGAAAACAATTATTCATGGTGGGTAGACAGATTACAAACTGCTTCAAAATATTACGATGCTTACAGACTCGACCACATTTTAGGTTTCTTCAGAATTTGGGCAATTCCAACTCGTGATACGACGGCTGTTTTAGGTCATACAGAGCCGTATGTTTCAATTCACAGAACGCAGCTTCACAATATCGGTTTTGACGATTCAAAAATCCGCTGGCTTTCACAGCCTCACATTCCAACTGGTTTAATAGAAGACATTACATGGAATCACGATGCTGCCGTAAAAATTCTTGAAAAATTTGCAGACAGAATCGGTTCAGAAGAATTATGGCTTTTTAAAGATTCAGTTTCCGGCGACAAAGATTTTTATGAATCAGATTTAAGTTCTTTATGCGCAAAAGAAGCAGAACCAAGAATTAAAGACGCTTTAAGCAAAATTTGGAAAGATCGTGCGTTAATCAGCCTTACGCCTGATACTTTTGTTCCGCTTTGGACATATTATGAAACAACTTCATGGAAGTCTCTCAACGATAACGAAAAAAATCAGTTAAAAGGTTTAATCGATTGGGCAGAAAACGAACAAAACAAACTTTGGGAAACTCAATCAGACGAAATTCTTTCAACTCTTACAAATTCTGTTAATATGATTCCGTGCGGTGAAGACCTTGGTGCAAATCTTCCGTGTCTTCCTTCCGTAATGCAAAAAAATGGAATTCTTGCGTTAAGGGTTTTAAGATGGTGCAGAAATTGGAACAACGAACCTGTTAAGCCATATATTCCAATGAATCAGCTTACAGAACTTTCTGTTGCGACTTCTTCCGTTCACGATTCTCCAACTTTGCGTCAGTGGTGGAATCAGGATAAAGAGGCGGTTTCATTAATCGTAAAAACTTATCCAGAATCGTTCGGTGCGGAAGGCTGGGACAGTCAAAAAATTGAAAAAATCGCAAATGAACCGTTCAATCAGGAAAAAGCGCTTCAATATCTTGTTCTTGCATCAAAAGCAAATAGCGTATGGTGTATTCATCCAATGCAGGATTTTCTTTCAACAGAACAAAAATACTGGCTTTCAAATCCTGATGAAGAACGAATAAACATTCCGGGAACAGTTTCAAAATTCAATTGGACATACAGACTTCCTGCGTTTATCGAAGAAATTGCAAAAGATGAAAATCTTATTAATAAAATAAAAACAATTACAAGTGCTCACAAATAGGGCAAAAGAGGAGCGTATGACTGTATCGTATAATGAATTTCATATCGGAAAAAGAGTTCGTGATTTATGTCAGTTTGACGGAAAACTTTTTACATCTTCTGGGAATGTCGTAATTAAAGATTTAAAAAATGTAAAAATTTTCACAGAAAAACTTAATCAGCTTTTTGACCGTCAGAATCAGTCTTCAAAAAGAGTCGCAGCGGGTTCTGTAAATGCAATGGGTCTTATCGATGAAATTTTTCACTATGTTTGTATGCTTTATCGCCGCGATAAAAACGCTGATGCATTTAAAATTATTTTAGAAGAACTCGATAAAACTTTCACAAAAGAAGAAGTCGATAAAATGCTTCTTGAATTCACTTTAGAATTTCCGCCTGTTGAAGTTTACCAGAATAAAATTTCTGCGCAGGAATATCTTTCAAAAACCTGCATAGATGAAGGCACAAAAAAAGAACGCACAAATCGTGAACAGACTCTCGAAGAGTTAATTCTTCTTCACCTTGCAAATGAAAATCCTGCTTTTAAACCGTTTGCAATTCTTTTTGGCGATGAAAAACTTCAGAAAAACGAAAATTATGATAAGGCATGGGCAGTAATTCAGAAAACTCTTCAAAATCAGCCTTCTTTTGGACCTTTTAATCACGATTTGATTACAATGCTTCGTGAACCAGTTGTTTTTAGTCCTACAAGTCTAAAAGGTCAGCTTGATTATATCAGACAGTATTGGGATAAACTTTTGGGCGAATGGTTAAAACGGCTTCTGGCTGGAATAGACACTCTTACAGAAGAAGAAAAAATGTTCTGGAGTCGCGGGCCTGTAAACGGTGGTGAAGTCAATATGGAACCGTACAATTACGACGGTTTAATGAAAGAATACGAACGCTTTAGCCCTGACCGTGAGTGGATGCCTTGCGTAATTTTGATGGCAAAAACTGTTCTTGTATGGCTTGACCAGCTTACAAAAAAATATCAGCGTCCAATTACTCGCCTTGACCAGATTCCAGATGAAGAATTAGACGCGCTTCGCGATGAAGGTTTTACAGGTTTGTGGCTTATTGGACTTTGGGAACGCTCTCCTGCTTCAAAACGAATCAAACAGCTTTGCGGAAATCCAGAGGCAGCGGCTTCGGCATATTCTCTTTATAATTATAATATCGCAGACAATATTGGTGGCTGGGATGCTCTTGCAAATTTAAGGACAAGATTGTGGCAAAGGGGAATCAGGCTCGCTTCTGATATGGTTCCAAATCACACTGGTATGGATTCTGATTGGGTTGTAAACCGCCCGGATCTTTTTGTTCAGCGTCGTGATGCGCCATCTCCTTCTTACACTTTCAACGGCGAAAATTTGAGCAAAGACCCTAATATCGGTGTTTGGCTTGAAGATCATTATTATAACCATTCAGATTGTTCTGTTGTATTTAAACGGGTTGATTTCAGAAATGGAGATACACGCTACATTTACCACGGAAACGACGGAACTGGTATGCCTTGGAATGATACGGCGCAGATTGATTTCTTAAATCCAGAGGCGCGTGAAGCCGTTATGCAGGATATTCTTCATGTTGCGCGGAATTTCCCGATTATCAGGTTTGATGCAGCGATGGTTCTTGCAAAAAAATCTATAAGAAGGCTTTGGTATCCTGAGCCAGGACATGGTGGAGATATTTATAGCCGTTCAGAATCAAGTCTTTCAACACAAGAATTCGAAGATAGAATTCCAAATGAATTTTGGCGTGAAGTCGTTGACCGCGTTGCAAAAGAACTTCCTGATACGCTTTTACTCGCAGAAGCATTCTGGATGATGGAAGGATATTTCGTTAGAACGCTTGGAATGCATCGCGTATACAATTCGGCATTCATGAATATGCTTAAAAAAGAAGAAAACCAGAAATACCGCGATTCTGTAAAAAATACTATAAAATTTGATCCGCAGATTTTAAAGCGATATGTAAACTTTATGAACAATCCAGACGAAGATACGGCAGTTGCTCAATTCGGAAAAGACGACAAATATTTTGGTGTTTGTACTCTCATGATTACAATGCCTGGTCTTCCAATGTTTGGACACGGTCAAATCGAAGGTTTTACAGAAAAATACGGAATGGAATTCACAAAAGCATACAAAAATGAAACTCCAGACCAGAATCTTATAAACCGTCACTGGCATGATATTTTCCCTCTCATGAAAAAACGATACATTTTCGCAAATGTTGAAAACTTCCTGTTCTACGATGTATGGGATAACGGTCATGTAAACGAAAATATTTTTGCTTATTCAAACTCTTGCGGAAACGAATTTTCTGTTGTCTTCTATAATAATAAATACGAAAGAGCTCAGGGATGGATTAAGCAGTCTTGTGAGTATTCTGTAAAAATTGGAAGCGGCGAAAATGTTCAGACTGTGATGCAGTCAAAGAGCATTTCTGAAGGGCTTCATTTAAACGCTGAAGACGACAAATACACGATTTTCCGTGAACACAGAACAGGTTTATGGTATGTAAGGCGAAGTCGAGAAATCTGCGAAAAAGGAATGTACATTTGTTTAAACGGTTTTGAATATCAGGTTTATATGGATATTCATCAGGTTGCAGATATGCCTGACCACCGTTATCAGATTCTTTGCGATACTCTTCAGGGACGAGGATGCTATAATCTTGAAGAAGAATGGCAGGAAATCTGTTATCATGAACTTTACAGTTCTTTCAGCACTTTCGTAAAATCGCTTCTCCCGGAAGTTCACGCAATTTTAAATCCGCGTGAAGATGAAAAACTTACTTCTGCAAAAGTTAAAAAGCAGCTTAAGGAACTTTTAGCATCTTCAGAAAAAGCGGCTCTTGACTTCTATACTGTTGCAAATAAATTTGCAGGTTCAGGCTATAAACTTCCTTCTCCAGAAAAACAGTTTACGGAATTCTCAAAACATCTTGAACGGCTGTGTTCAAAGTCTGTTTCACTAAAGAAAGGTGTTTCAGAAGATGTGTTTGAAAAACTTCTAAAAGTAAAAGAATCACGCGATTTCTTCGATATTATCGTTGAAAATATTAATCAAATTGAAGAATTGCTTTTGTGCTATATGATGGTTTCTGAATACGCAGAAAACAATCTTGCAGAAAAATGGGCATTCGCAAGAAAATTTGCAGATATTTTCAATCAGTTCGGTTATGCAAGATGTAATATTCGCGAAGAACTTTCAAAATTCTTTGCAATTTCAGCTTCGATAAATGTTGCACACCTCGTACGGGAACCAAAAAAAGGACTTCTTCCAATCGTTAAAGTGATGACGCAGAGTCAGAATGCAGTTCTTCTTTCTGGTGCAAATAAATTCAACGGAATTACATGGTTCAATAAAGAAAAAATCGAAACTTCAATTATTTATGCTCAGGCAATTGCGCTTTTAAATTCCCTTGCATCTCAAGTTGAACCTGTATTGAAAGCGTTCAAGATTCTTGCAGAACAGAAAGCAAATGCTGAATATAATTGTGAAAAATTGATTGCTTCTTTTGAAAAAACTCAGAAATCTTCTTCAAAAGAAAAGGCTTCAAAAAAATCTGATTCAAAAAAGTCAGAAAAAAAAGAAGCATCTGAAAAAACTGTGAAGAAAGTAAAATCAAAAAAATAAATCTTCTCATATTTTGGTTTTTACGGAGGTGCTTTTGCGCCTCCGTTTTTTTTTAGAGATAGTTTTGAAAACGCTTCATTGTTGTTTCGCCTTTGACCTCAGTAAATTTATCAGTTATAATTAAATTATATGGAAGTATTTTTAGGAATTCCTGCAGCGCCTGGAACAGGAATTGGCAAGGCATTTATCATTCCAGAAGAAATAAAGCGGGTTGTTCCGCAGGTTAAAGTTTCAGAAACAGAAATCCTCGACGGTTGCGCAAGATTTTTCAATGCTCTTAAAAAAGTCAGCAGTGATATTTCTTCTCAACTTTCTCTTCTAAAAGATAAAAAACAGAATGCAGTTCAAAGAGAAATTTTTGAAACTTATTTGATGATGCTTCAGGATCCGGTTTTTTTAAAAGAAATTCAGGATTTTTTTCAGGCGGAACATTACAATATAGAATACTGCATCGAATTTAAAGCAAATGAATATGCTGCACGATTAAGGAGTTCTGGGAACGATTATCTTTCTGAACGCGCACAGGATATAATCGACATTTTTGGAAAAGTTGTAAACGAACTTCTTGATTTTCATCCGTTTGATATAAATCAGGTTCCAGATGGTTCGATAATAATTGCAAATTCTTTGAGCCCAACTGATACACTTGTTCTTTCAAAAAAGAAAATTTTAGGGCTTGCGCTTACAGAAGGCGGAGTTTCAAGTCATGTCGTAATTCTTGCAAAAAATTTCGGGATTCCGGCGGTTGTTGGAATAAACAGCGTTGCAATTTCTAAAAAAGTTAAAAACGGTGACAGAATCGTTATAGACGGTGAATCGGCAGAAGTTTTAGTCGAAGTTGAACCTGAAATTTTAAGTGAATATCAAAAAAAATATCAGGAAGAATTGAATCACGCGCAGAAACTCAGAATGTTCCGCGACAAAAATGCACTTACAAAAGATGGAGTTCGGTTTAATATTTTTGCAAATATCGGTTCTCTTGAAGAAGCCCAGATTGCACTTGACGAAGGCGCAGACGGAATCGGGCTTTTTAGAACAGAATTTATTTTTATGAGCGAAGTTGAAAATGCAAGTTACACGAGTTCAAGAACATTTGAAGAAGAAAAACAGTTCGAAATCTATAAAAATGTTCTTACGATAATGCAGGGGAAACCTGTTACAATAAGAACTTTAGATGCCGGCGGTGATAAAATCGTAAAAACTCTTGATATTCCAAACTTTACAGAAAAAAATCCGCTTATGGGTTTAAGGGCAATCAGGCTCAGTTTAATGTATCCTTATGTTTTTAAAATTCAGATTAGAGCGCTTTTAAGGGCAAGCGTTTACGGAAATTTAAAAATCTTGCTTCCTCTCATTACAACCGCAGAACAAATTAAGGAAACTTTAGCAATAATAGAAGATGTAAAATCTGAATTAAAAGCAGAAAAAATTCCATTTAAAGAAGATGTTCCTGTTGGCGTGATGATTGAAACTGCTGCGGCGGCAATCTGTAGCGACTGTATTTCAAAAGAAAGCGATTTTTTCAGCATCGGAACAAACGATTTAACGCAATATACTTTAGGTGTCGACCGTGAAAATTCAAAAGTTTCTGAACTTTATGATGAATTTGACCTTTCAGTTTTGCGTTTAATTGATTTTACCGTAACTAACGCAAAAAAGGCAAAAATTCCGTTGAGCGTCTGTGGAGAAATGGCGAGTCGCGAAGACAGTATTTTAGTTTTAGGCGGAATGGGAGTCAGAAATTTAAGTATGTCGCCAAAATTGATTTCGCGGGCAAAAGAACTTCTTTTGAGGTTTTCGATTCCAGAGATGGAGTCGATTTCTTCTAAAAAACTGAATAAGTTATAGAAAAAATTAAAAAAAATTGCCAAATGTGCGTTTTTCAAAAGTGTGCCCTTTAAATAAAGTGCAAAAATGTTTTATAATGTGAATTCTAAGAAAATTCCTATAGAATTTTTTGATTTTTAAGATAAACTGAATTTAATTTATGTAAATTTGTAAAAATTTCAGTTTTTAGCGATAACTTTAAACGGGAAAATATAATGGCAAAAAAGAAACCTGATTTTTCAAAACCAAAAAACAATAAAATTCTTTTTTCTCAGCAGAATCAACTGGACGATGATTTACAAAAAATTTCTGATGAAGAGGAAAATCTTTCAGAAAAAGACGGGCTTTCTTTAAAACATTTTGAAAATCTTCCTCTCGTTGTGATTGCAGGAAGACCTAATGTCGGAAAATCAACTCTTTTTAATCGGTTTACGCAGCGGCGGCTTGCAATTGTAGATTCTATTCCAGGTGTTACCCGTGACCCTGTTGAAGCAACTTGTTTTATTAAAGGAAAGCCGGTTCATCTTATGGACACAGGCGGTTATAAACTTCAGCGTAACGAAGGTACAATGGAAGCCGTTTTAGATGAACTTGTCGCAGAAAAATCCCTTGAAATGATAAAAAAAGCAGATTTAATTCTTCTTTTGCTTGAGGCAGACCAGATTACAGGTGAAGACGAAGAATTTATTCATCAGTTGCGTCCATATTGGAGCAAGGTTATCGCCGCTGTAAACAAAACTGAAGGCGGAAGAAACGAATCTGTTGCATGGAATTACGCAAAATTCGGATTTCAGGAATTGTTTTTTATTTCCGCAGACCACGGAGACAATGTTTCGCTTCTTGCAAAATGTATCACGGAACGACTTGATTTTTCTGCCGTTAAAGAAATTTCAGAAGAAGAACCTGTAAAAATTGCAATCATCGGAAAGCCGAACACTGGAAAATCTACTTTGAGTAACAGGCTGACTCATTCAGAATCTTCAATTGTAAGCAACTATGCCGGAACAACACGCGATACGGTAGAAGGTAAATTCAGTTACGGCGGTAAAAATTTCATCGTTTTAGATACTGCCGGAATCCGAAAAAAAGCAAAAGTTCATGAAAATGTCGAATATTATTCAGTTAACAGGGCAATAAAAACTCTTGATAAATGTGACCTGGTTTTTCTTTTAATTGATGCGCAGGAAGGGCTTGCTGAACAGGATAAAAAAATCTGCAATCTCGCTTATGAAAGGGGACGGGGAATAATTTTTGTTTTAAATAAATGGGACACGCAAAATCAGGATAAAAAAACTTTCAAGGAACGCAAACAGTGGATAAACATTATGTTTGGTCAGATGGAGTACGCTCCAATTCTTCCGTTGAGTGCTTTGAACGGTTCTGGAATTAAAGATCTTTTAAATACTGCGCTTGAAGTTTACAATCAGCTGAATAAAAAAATCGAAACTTCAGCTTTAAATGCCGCTTTGAAAGACTGGATTTTTAAATATCCGCCGCCACAGAGCCGTTCAGGTCAGTTTAAAATCCGTTATATGGTTCAGTCTGGCGTGAATCCTGTTGTTTTTAAAATTTTTGCAACGCGGCCAGAAGTCGTTCAGGAATCTTATATAACTTATTTAAAAAACCGAATTCGTTCTGATCTTGGGTTTGATAAAATTCCTGTTCAGATTGAATTAAAACAGAGCCGCAAAAAATGGGAAGACAGAGAACTTTAAATGTATTCAATTGGTGATGTAGAAGCGTTAACAGGTGTAAAAGCTCATATTCTGCGTTATTGGGAAACGATTGTTCCTGGAATTGCGCCTCAGAAAGATTTTGGTGGTCGAAGACTTTATTCTCAAAGCGAACTTGAAAAAATTTACAGGCTGAAATATTTAATTTATGAGAAAAAATTTACGATAGAAGGCGCAAAAGCTCAGCTGATAAAAGATTCTGAACAAATTGAGGAAAATTCTCTTGCAATTATCGAAATCAGAAAAATGCGTAAAGAACTTCTTGAACTTTACGATTTTGTGAAAAATTTAAAAAATTCTTTTAAGAAATAAAATCAGGCGATTGCAAATCTTTGTGGGAAAATAAAAACTTATGGAAAAATTTTACGAAAAATTTCAGAAATCAAAAAAAAATGGTGAAAAATTAAAAAATCCCAAAAAAAATCGTGCAAGCTTAAAAGAATTCAATTATAAAAAAGCGGAAAAACCGATTTTTAAGGATTTTTCAAAAGAATCTTTTGATGCAGAATTAATTTTAAAAGACGGAATGAAAGATTTTGGTTTTCTTGGAAAAAATGAAAAATATGTTCTTGAAAATTTCGACGAAATCGTTCAGCATTCTTCTCCGCTCAGTGCAAAACAGCTTTTAAATCTTCCAAAATGTATAAATTCTTTGAGCCACAGTCTGACTGACGACCGGGAAAACCGCAGGCTTGGCTATATGAATTCTGTGGAAGACCTTTCTGCGTATACAAGATATTTTTCGTGGTGGAATATTGTTCGGCTCGTGAAAGTTTTTTCTAAATTCCGCGAAGAAGATTTTAACCTTTCTGATGAAGATTTTTGTGCAGATTTAGGAAGCGGACCTTTGACGGTTGTAATTTCGCTCTGGCTTTCTTTTCCAAAACTCAGGAATTTAAAGCTTACATGGTATTGTCTTGACATTTCTTCAAAAGCGCTTTCGCTTGGAGAAGATCTTTATTATTCTGTTGCTGCAAAATGTCCGCCACCTTCTGAAAACGCAGAACCTTCCTGGAATATTATCCGCGTAAAAGGTGAACTCGGAACGAATTTAAAAAACAAGGTAAAACTGATTACCGCGGCAAATATGTTCAACGAAATAAATCAGAATACAACTAAAACTTATGAATCTTGTGCCTGTGAATCCGTGAAAACGCTTTTAAATTACGCAAAGGGCGATGCATCGTTTTTCATTTTTGAACCAGGTCTTCCAAATGCGGCTCATTTTATAAGTTTATGCCGTTCACAGTTTATTTTAAACGGTAAAAGCATTTTTGCTCCATGTACTCACACTGAAAAATGCTGTATGAACGGCAAAAATGCCAGAAAAGGCGGAAAATCAAAATGGTGTAATTTTGCATTAACAACCGAAGATTCTCCAAAAAAACTTTTGAAACTTTCTGATTCTGCAAATCTTTCAAAAACAAGGCTTACGATGAGTTTTATTTTTGCAGGAACAAAAAAATATATAGAAGAAAAAGATTCTTCCGTTCTTTCTGTTCGTATTGCAAGCGATTCTTTTTTGCTTCCGCCGTTTAAAAGTGCGTTTTATGCTTGCAGCGAAAAAGGGTTCTTGATTATCTGCGATCAAAAAAATTGCGGAATAAAATCAGGCGACTTACTTCAAATAAAATTGAATAAAAAATTTGAAAGTCTTCCTCTAGATTCAAAATCCGGGGCAAAAATAATTGTAATAGGGTGATAAAATTAAATTCGGCGCATTTTTATAACAAAATTTTACATTTTTGACATTGTGTGTTAAACTGTCAAAAAAGAAAAATTAAAACAGAATTTTAATTTTTCTTCAATAAAAAAACAAAGCAGGAATCATAAAAATGTCTAAAAATGTTGTCATTATTGGTGCAGGAATTGCAGGTCTTTCTGCAGGCGTTTATTCTGCGCGTTCAGGTTTTAAAACAACAATTCTTGAAAGCCATATAATTCCCGGCGGACTTTCTACAAGCTGGAAGCGTAAAAATTACCTTTTTGAAGGTGGAATGCACTGGCTCACCGGTTCGTCAGAAAAACTTGCGCTTAATAAAGTCTGGAAACAGGTTGGTGCGTTAAAAGAAAATAATCCGATTTTTTACAAAGACCCGATTTATACATTCATCAAAGACGGACGCAAACTCTGTCTTTTCAGGGATTTAAAAAAATTGAGAAGCCATTTTCTGGAATATGCTCCAGAAGACACAAAAATGATTAACAGGCTTTGTGCGGATGTAAAGGCATTTTTGAATGTTCACATGGTTGTTCAGGATATTATAAAAGTTAAAGTTTCAGAAAAAACAAAACCTTCAATTTTTGAACTAATAAAAATGATTCCGGCGGGATTAAAATTAAACCGTCTTAATAATGAATCTTACACGCATTACATAAACCGATTTAAAAATAAAGATATCCGTTCGCTTTTACTTTCTGTAATTGGTTTAAGATACAATGCCTTGAGTTTTATCTATACTTTGGCATCTTTTGCAAGCGGAGATTGCGGTTATCCTGAAGGTGGTTCTTTGCGGTTAACGCAGAATATGGCGGACACTTTTACTTCTTTAGGCGGAACAATTCAGTATAGGACGATGGCAGAAAAAATCATTTTAAAAGATGGGAAAATTTCAGGAATTCAGACTTCAAACGGTTTTATTGAATGTGAAAATGTTATTGTAACGCAAGATACCCGTAAAGCAATTGATTTTCTTTTTGAAAAACCGCTTAATGAAAAATGGTGCAAAAAAATGCGTAAAAATGTTGTCACGGAACAGAATATGTTTATCTGTCTTGGCGTAAAAATGAATCTTGAAAATCTTCCAAGATGTTTTGTAATTTCTCTTGATGAAGCTTTTTCAGCAGGTGGCATAGACTTTAACGAACTTCGAATAAATAATTATGCGCTTTACAAAAATCATTCCCCGGAAAACTGCACGACTTTAACATGTCTTCTTTTAGGTCATTGTTATGATTACTGGAAAAAGGCAAAAGAAGATGGAACTTACAAAGAAAAAAAACAGCTTCTTGCAGAAAAATTTATAGATGCGCTTGAAAAAACGATTCCGGGAATAAAAGAAAATATCGAAGTTATTGATGTCGCAACTCCAATGACTTATGAACGCTATTGTAATTCTTTTCAGGGAAGTTGGATGAGTGTCTGGGAACCTCGCGGAAAGCAGTGGAATTATCCAATAAAATCTCAGTCTGTTAAAGGGTTATATTTTGCAAGCCAAAGGACTATGATGCCGGGCGGTCTTCCAATTGCAGTCTGTGCAGGGCGTTTTGCGGCTCAGCATTTGTGCAAAGACAATGATACTGTTTTTGTCTGCAACTAGGTTTGTTTTAGTTTTTCGTTAATGACAATCTGTAATTTTTTTGATATAGTAGATTTATGAGTGAAAAAATTGATTTATGTCCGTGTGGTTCAGGAAAAAAATACGGCGAATGTTGTGAACCAATTATAAAAAATACTTCAAAGGCTCTTACAGCCGAATCTTTAATGCGTGCCCGTTATACAGCGTATGTTGTCCATGAAATTGACTTCATCATTAATTCATGTGAAGAAGGTGAAGGAATTGCTGACATCGACAAAAAAGCAACAGAAGACTGGAGTCGTAATTCAACTTGGAATGGTCTTAAAATTCTGCGCACAGAAAAAGGTCAGGAAGGCGATGATGAAGGTGTTGTAGAATTTACTGCTGATTATACATTAAAACAAATGCACGATGTTCATCATGAAGTTGCAGCGTTTAAAAAAATCAACGGTGAATGGAAGTATGTTGCAGGAAACATCATCACAACAACTGTAAAACGCGAAGGTGAAAAAATCGGAAGAAATGATCCGTGTCCTTGCGGAAGCGGCAAAAAATACAAAAAATGCTGCGGAAAATAATTACAGGCTTTCACGCTGTAGAAGAACGAGTTTTAAAAGCAAAACAGAACAAATCTGATTCTCAAAAAATCGAAATCTTCTACAGTAAAATCGGTCCAAGAGTAAAAAAAATCATTTCAATCGCTAAAGAATCTGAAATTCCTTGTACTTTGGTTTCTGAACTTGAATTAAATCAAATGGTAAAGGATTTGCCGCTTCAGTCTCAGGATCACCGCGGAATCGTTCTTTCTTTATTAACAAAAGAATCAGAATCTTCTATAAATCTTGTCGATTTTAATCAGTGGATTTTAGAAAATAACAGTGAAAAATCAAAAAAAACTGTCGTAATTTTAGACAGCATAACAGACCCGCACAATGCTGGAGCAATCATTCGAAGCTGTGACCAGTTTGCCGTGGATCTTGTAATTTTCCCGGAAAGGCGCGGTGTAAAAGATATTGAACAAAACGAAGTAATTGCAAGAACAAGTGCCGGTTCTGTTGCGTGGGTTCCAATTTCCATCGTGTCAAATCTTGTCAGAACTGTTCAAATTTTAAAAGAAAACGGATTCTGGGTTTACGCAGCCGATGCTGGTGGAAGTCCTTTAAATAAAATTGAGTTTGCAGAAAAAAAAGCCGTCATAATGGGAAGCGAAGGTTCGGGGCTTTCAAAACTTCTTCAGGAACAGTGCGATTATACTGTTTCAATTCCAACTTCAGGAAAAATCGATAGTCTTAATGTCAGCGTCGCTTCAGGAATTTTACTTTATGAAATTTATCGAAGGACTTTATAATTTTTAGTTTTCCTATATTTTTCTAAAAAGGTGAGGTTTGTATGAATAACATAAATATTTCAAATCCGTTTGTGATTCTTTTTGTCGCAGGAACGCTTCTTTCGTTTTTTGTTAATCAGATTTTAGATTTTATAAATTTTCTTTCTAGAAAAAAAACTTCAGGCGTTTTCCCAAAAGAACTTGAAAATATTCCGAGTGCAGCCGTTTTTGACCGGGAAAAATTAAAAAAGATTTCAGATTACGAAAATGTAAAATATTTTTTTTCAATTCCTCAGGCACTTGTTTCTGTGGCATTAACGCTTTTTCTTGCGCTTTCGGGATTTTACCCATGGCTTTTAAATAAATGTCTTTTCAACGGAATTCCTTCAGGTTTTATTCAGACTTTTATTTCGGCTTTTTTGTTCTTTTTTCTTGCTTCAATCCCGGAATTAATAATTTCTGTTCCATTTTCACTTTATTCAGAATTTAAAATCGAAAAACAATTCGGTTTTTCAAAGATGACTTTAAAACTCTGGCTTTTAGATCAGGTTAAAGGTTTTATCGTTTCGATGATTTTTACGGCAATTCTGCTTTTTGCGATGATTGGAGTTATGTCGGCATTCCCTAAATTCTGGTGGATTTTTCTTGCTGCGGTGATGTTTTTGTTCTCTCTTGTAATGCAGGTTCTTTATCCGCTTGTGATTGCGCCTGTTTTCAATAAATTTTCTCCGCTTGAGGATGGGGAATTAAAAACGCGCCTTGAAAATCTTCTTGCAAAAACTGGATTTAAATCCAGCGGCGTTTTTTTAATGGATGCTTCAAAGCGAAGTGGTCATTCAAATGCGTATTTCGGCGGAATGGGAAAATCTAAACGGATTGTTCTTTTTGATACGCTTGTTTCTCAGCTTACGCCACAAGAAATCGAAGCGGTTTTAGGGCACGAACTTGGTCATTACAAATTAAAGCATATTGTAAAACGGTTTGTTCTTTCAGTTCCTTTTGTCGTTCTTTTGATGTACCTTTTGTTTTTCTGTTCGACTCATATTTCAATTTATACAGGATTCGGATTTGGTTTTTGCGAAGGAGCAATTGTTCCGCCGTCGCTTCAGTTTGTGGGACTTTTTCTTTCGTCGATGGTTTGGTCTGAGCTTTCATTCTTGATTACGCCTGTTACGAATTTTATGTCGCGCAAAGATGAATATCAGGCTGATAACTTTTCAAAAGAAATTACAAAAAATCCCGATGCGCTTGTTTCAGGACTCATAAAACTTAATAGTGAAAATCTTTCAGAACTTATTCCGTCAAAAATTTACGCTTTCTGGAATTATTCTCATCCGACTTTACTTGAAAGAATCAAAAATTTAACTTTAAAAAGTTAATTTTAGTGTTATAATTCTAATTATATGAAGACAAATGTAAAAACTATCGGAATTTTAACTAGCGGCGGCGATGCTCCAGGGCTCAATGCTGCAATTCGTGGTGTCTGCCGTTCGGCAATGATTAATTATGGAATGAAAGTAATCGGAATCAAAAACGGTTACAGAGGACTTATCAACGGAGACATGGTAAAAATTTCCGCTGATGATGTTTCGGGAATAATTACGCGCGGAGGAACTTTTTTAGGAACTTCTCGTGAAAAGCCTTTTAAAAATCCTGTTCCAAATCCAGAAACTGGTCTTCTTCCAATCGAAGCAATCAAAAAGAATTACAAAAAATGGAATCTCGATGCGCTTGTAGTTCTTGGTGGAAACGGAACAAATACGACGGCAAGTCTTTTAGCAAAAGAAGGACTGAATGTTGTAGGTCTTCCAAAAACAATCGATAACGATATTGTGGGAACAGATATTACATTCGGTTTTCATACGGCAGTTGATGTTGCAACAGAAGCAATCGACAGAATTCATACGACGGCTCATTCTCACAGCAGGGTTATGGTTGTTGAAGTTATGGGGCACAAAGCTGGCTGGCTTGCACTTTATTCAGCTATTGCAGGTGGCGGAGATGTATGTCTTCTCCCGGAAATCCCTTATGATATAAAAAATGTTTCAAAAGAAATTTTAAAGCGTCGTGATGCCGGAAAAGAATTTTCAATTGTTGTAGTTGCAGAAGGCGCGCTTTCAAAAGAAGAAGCAAAACTTTCCAAAAAAGAATTTAAAAAATCCCGCCTTGAAATGACTCAGTCAATCGGTTATCGCGTTGCAAAAGAATTAGAAGAAGCGACTGGTCTTGAAAGCCGTGTAACTGTTTTAGGTTATCTTCAGCGTGGTGGAACTCCTTCTCCGTACGACAGATTTCTTGCAACTCAATTCGGTGTTGCGGCAGCAGATTTTCTTGCAGAAGGTAATTTTGGAAAACTCGTTGCAATGCAGAATAACAAAATCGTTCCTGTTCCGCTTGAAGAATGTGCCGGAAAAGTTAAAAACATCTGTCCGGATGATCCGGTTATAAAAAATGCCCGTTCAGTAGGTCTGTGTTTTGGAGATTAAAAAAAATCTTTCTCATTCCCGGTTTTTGTGCAAAATGTGTAAAAAATGCGACGGTTTTGGCTGTAAAGGTGAGCTTCCGGGAATGGGCGGAGTTTATGAAAGCGAAAATTTTATAAAAAATGTTTCTGCCTGGAACGAATTTTATAATAATTTTTCTGATGAACAAAAAAACGAAATTTCTCTTATTTCAACAGAAGGAAAAATCGGGCTGGCTCCGGTAACTGGCGCGATTCAGAATATTGGTTTTGAAAACGAAGAAGATTTTTATCTTCCGTATTTTGAAACTGGAATCGCTAAAAATTATTTTATTTGTTCAGGTGATGGAACGCCCGATGACAAATTAAAATTTTCTCTGGACGCCGTAAAAAAACTTGGAATAAAATCGTATTTTTTTCTAAAACCTTATCCAGATGAAATTTTAAAAAACAGAATTTCTCTTGTAAAAGATTATGCGCTTGGAATTGGCGTGGATATCGATGCGTATAATATTGTAACAATGCGGAATCTTGTTCACCTTGAAAAGAAAACATCACAGTCTCTTGGCCGTCTTAAAGAATATTCATCGCTTCCGCTTTTAGTCAAAGGAATTTTTACTCAGGAAGACATTGAACTGTGCAAAGTTTTAAAACCTGATGTTGCAGTTATTTCAAATCACGGCGGTCGGGTTGAAACAGAAAAAGGTTCGACTTGTTCTTTTCTTTATAAAAATGCAAAGATTTTAAAAAATTATGTAAAAGAATTGTGGGTTGATGGCGGTCTTCGTACTCAGAAAAATATTCAGACGGCGCTTTATCTTGGCGCAGACAGAGTTTTGATTGCCCGTCCTTTAATCACTGAAACTTGCAGAAAATTTATGGGGATTTAATATGACAGAAAAAGAAAAAATGATTTCTCAGAAATTGTTTCGGGACGATGATTTTTTAAACGAAGAAAGAAAAAGGGCAAAAGATTTGTGTTTTAAAATGAATTCAACTTTTCCGTCTCAAAAAGAAAAAATCATGGAAATTGCGCGCGAAATATTAGGAAAAACTGGTGAAAAATTTGAGATAATTACGCCGTTCTGGTGCGATTACGGCTACAACATAGAAATCGGGGAAAATTTTTTCTCAAATCACAATCTTGTAATTCTCGACTGCGCAAAAATAAAATTCGGCGATAATGTTTTTATTGCTCCAAATTGCGGTTTTTACACTGTAGGTCATCCAGTAGATTTTCAAAGGCGAAATCAGGGGTTTGAATACGCTTATCCTATTACAGTCGGAAACAATGTATGGATTGGAGGCGGTGTTCAAGTTCTTCCGGGAGTTACGATTGGTAATAATGTTGTAATCGGTTCAGGAAGCGTAGTTGTTCACGATATTCCTTCTGATTCAGTTGCCGTAGGAAATCCTTGCCGCGTTATAAGAAAAATCACTGAAGAAGATTTAAAGAAAAACTGGGAAAGATAAAATTTTATTTTATAAAAAGTGAATTTTAACATTTTTTATTGCTGATTTTGTTTTTTAAGAAATGTAAAATTTATTTGATAAATTGGAAAATTTTTATTAAAATAAAAAACTATAGATTTTAGAGATGATTATTTTTTTAAAATCTAATCTATATATGGAAAATTCCAGACGCAAAAACTATGTTTTTTAGAAAAATTGATAAAACTCCAAAATCGTTAGTAAGGCACAATAAAATCAATTTTGGAACTTTTAATTCAACTCCTCAAAAAATCGATATTTCAGGAATTCGCGGACCATTTACAGGTTTTCCGCTGCCACCGTTTATAACTGACACAAGAATAAAAGGCACTTTATCGTTTGCATTTAATTTAGACGATTATATCGGAATGGTCGAGTTTTCTGATTTAAAACTTCTTGGAACGGCTGATGTCGTATTCTGGAATAAAAACACGAATCAAAAATTTTCTTATCATTCTTTAATCGGTCCAAGGCGGCGTTTTGTTCCTAAAAATATTGTTGAATCGGTTTGCGCAAATTACAGAAAATCGCGTTTTGTAAAAATTTTCTGGAGCAAAAAAATCAACAGAATTTCTTTAAATTTTTCCGTTCACGGTGATAATGCCCGTCCGAGTGCAAAATGCGTTGTTCACGCCGATTATGAGCAAAAAGAAAGTCATCAGATTTTAAATGTTTCTCCGGCTCCGTCAACAAGGCGTTGTGCAGTTTCATGGTTTGTTCCGTTAGTCGTTACGGGCGGACTTAAAATAGATAAAAAACAGAAAGAAATTGACTGGATTGAAGAAACTCCAGGACTTGGCATGCTGATGATGCACAAAGTTTATTCTTCTTTTAAAGTAAATTCTGATTCTGCGTATTCAATCTGCAATTTAGACGGAAGAAAAATCGGTTTTCATTTTGCAAATTACGATTACGCTCCCGAAGACGACGATTACACAAACGACAATTTTCTTTTCATCGATAATGAAATAACTTTGTTTCCTTCTGTTGTAATTTCGCATACTTTCGGCGTTGCAGAAAAATGGGTCATTCAGGATACGGAAAATATGGTCGACCTTGTTTTTACGCCAAAATCAATCGAAAATCATTCAACAAATTTTCTTCTTGCAAAAAATACTTATACATTGATATTTGGAAATTTCGAGGGCACGGTGATGACTAAGGAATCCGAAAAAATCGAGATTAAAAATTCGTTCGGATTTGTAAAAAAGAATTTGCTCCGATCGTAACTATGGTTTAAAATAAAAGGAACTGATTGTCATAAAATTATTTTATTGGAGATGGAATGGAAGACGGAAACAGACCTAAGACTGCCGATTGGGCTCCAGGAACTCTTGATCAGACGCGGCGTGCAATAGGATCCATAGATCCGGCAGAAGCAAAAGCCATGTCAAAAATTCTCGGTGGTGAAGTTATGTACGAAAGGTCTAATACTCAGACAGGCGCAAAAAAAACTCCTTCTAATACAGGTAGAATAATCAGAAATCAGCAGAGTTCTTCCGATTCTTCACAAAATCTTTCAAAAAATCCTTCTCCCGTAAAGGTTAGAAAAAATAATCGTGAAGGACTTCCTTCTATCACTCAAAAATTGAATTCAAAAATAAACAAGCTTATGATGTCCGCGGAATACGAAATCAAACCGAATTACGGGCTTTTTAATTTCGTGAAAAAATTCCAGAAAAACGGTGAAGAACAAGTCGTTCCAGAATTTATAACGATTACGCTTAAAAAGCATATCGAAAATATAGAAAAATTCATTACCGACATCAAGACTTTAATTCAGATTGCGCCATCGACTTATAAATCAAAAATTGTAAACGGAACAGAACCAAAATTTAAATTTTTAAGGCTCGTCGCCGGCTGGAAAATGCAAGGAATTAAACTTTCTCATTTAGAACTTCTTGATTTGCCAAAACCATTTATCGTTTCAGATTTAATAAATTTTGTCCGCCAGATTTATAAGCCTTTGATTCAGGTTTATTATTACGGTGAAACAAAAATTCCAAAACTCATAAAAGAAGTTTACGCAGATGAGTCGCAATATCAGGATGCACCGCATGAAAAACTTTCAATTCTTGCAAAAGAATCAATAACTCAGTGGCTTTTCATTCAAAACGAAGTCATAAAACGCCTTTATCCGCTTCTTATGAGAATGTGTTCAGATGAATTTGTGCCGTATCCAGATTTTTTCAAGGCAAAAGTTTCAGATATTTTAAAATTCGTCGGGCTTCATAAATACGACCTTCTTCTTCCTGAAAAACCAAAAGAAGAAAAAGCTTCAGAACAAGTTTCTGCAAAAAAAGTTATAGAAGTAAAAGGTGCAAAAGATGAAATCGTAAACACGGGGCTTTCGCTTTTAGAAAAACTTTTCCCGGAAGCAGGTTTTTCAAATCTTGAAAATTTTCCAGATATGTATCCGTATTTTCAGCCACTTTACAAATTTTCAGACGGTTTTAATGTTATTCCGCCGGAAAATCCTATGCAGGTTACAGTTGTTCTTATGCGGATTGTTGAAGATTGTTTTCGTGGCTGCCGGAACATAAAATTTGTTGAAGATGCAATCGATAAAAGTTTTTCAAAAGATGTAGAAGATTCTATGAGTTCTGTCAGGGATGACTGGGCAAATTACCGCGAAATCGAATTTGAAAAACTTTACTGCGAACCTTTGAATGATCTTGTAAATCAGATTTATACGCAGAAAGATTTTGAAGACTCTAATTTTGGAAAAAAACTTATAAATCGTATTTTGTGGCAGACTTATTACAGTTTCCTTCCAAATTTTAAATTTCAGAAAATTCTGCTTGAAACTCCTCAAAACGAAAGCAAGTTAAAGCCGATTTATAAACGCACGGATTTTGCACGAAAATATCTTACAAAAATTATTGCAGAATGCGATGCTCAGGCAAAAAATCATGGCGTTGTAAACGGAATTTCAAATCCTTGGGAACATTATAAATTCGACATTCAGAATGAAGTTTCAAAGCGTCTTGATGTTCTTCTGGGGGCAAAAAATTCTGGACCGAATACGAATGCTAACAATGCGAATCTTTTAAAATATACTTTGTGTTTTATTTCGGTTTTGGACTGGTGGATTAATAATCCGGAAAGTCCTGCGTATAAAATTTCTTCAAATCATATTTATCGTGTTTCTGATGAAGATGGAAAGCCTCAGTTTTCAGTTCCAGTTAGAACAGATCAGAACAAATTATTTGTTGAAGCGATTCAAGCGGCATATAAAAAATAAAAAAAGTTAAGAGAGGTTGTATTTATGGCATTTAAAAGTCTGATTTCTTCCATTTTTAAAGAATTTTCAGGGAGTAAAGAAAATTTTCTTTATCTTTCGCTGCCAGAAAAAATGATGGATTTAATTCCTGAAATTGCAGAAATCGAAAAAGAAAATGTTGTCGATTTACAGGAAGAATATTCGCCGCTTAAGCCGTTTATGAAGATAATTCAGCAATGTCATCCGTCAAAATCTCTAATCGAAAAAGAAACTTATAAAATTCAGCAGAAGTTTTTCCTTGATTATTTTTTAAACGATGAAATTTCAGACCGTCACGATATGGTTGTCTTAGAAGAACTTTTTTTTGAAAAATCTTCTATTGCAAAAACAATTGTTTCTCTTTTTTCGCATTTGGTTGACAAAAATCTTGTAATAAAAAATGCACAGTGTTTGAGTCAGGAGTCAATCAACATTTTAAAAATTCTTTCTAAAGAAAAATTAAAATCTAAAATTATATTCTGTTTTGATAATAATAAAATCGAAAATTCACCGCAAAATCTAATAGAATTTGTCGATTCAATCAGCCATGAAAATAATTTCTACGAAGTTAATGACGACGGAACTTTAATTTATCAGGATTCAATCAAGCAGTTTGATTTTCCGTCTTTTGAGGAACTTTACAAATTTTTAAAAAGCTGCCGGATTTTCCTTGATTTAACTCAAGGTCAGGAAGCGTCAAAATGGATTCTGGCAAATATGGACAATATGATTCTTTCAACAGTCCAAAAACGCTATCTTTACATCGAAATGGCAATTATCAGCCTTTTTCTTGGAAACACGGACGAAGCGTCTTTTTACCTTAATAATGTTGTTGAAAATCATGCTTTTGACGATGGAAATCTTTCAATTGAAGGAATGATTTATATGACGCAGGTTATGTACATGAAAAATGCGTTTGTTTCGGCGTTAAAATATGTAAATCTTGTCCTTCAGCATTTAGAAAACGACAAAGATAATTTTTATTATGCGCTTGCGTATATGTGGAATTATAAAATTACAGAAAGATCCGAAACTGATTCAGCATTTGAAAAATACGAAAAATCTCAAAAACTTTTAGATAAAGCGGGACTTTACAATAATTCAATAAACATTTCGCTGATTGTTCCGTGGAAGCAGGTAAATTCTCAAGAAGGACGGCTTATTTTAAAACCGATTATTGAAGATACCATAGAAAAAGCAAAAAATTACGGGAATCTTTTTCTTCTTTCTTCGGCATATCACTGGTACGGAATTTTAGTTTCTTACATCGAAAACACCGATGAATGCCTTAACTGGTACTACAAATGTAACGAAATCCGAACGCAAATCGGGGAATTTTCTTCAATTGTAAAAATCAGGAACGGGCTTTCGTACGAGCAGTTAATCAGAACAAAATTTAAAGAATCTTACAATCTTATAAATAGTTTTCTTTCCCGCATAACAGAAATAAACGATTATCCTGAAGTTATAATCACTTTGAGTAATGTTGCAAAAATTCTTCTTTATTCGCGTCATTTTGACGAAGCGTACAACTTTTTTCAAAAAGTAATGTATCTTCAGCATTTGTTTGGGATGGAAGTCGTAACTTATAATTCTTTTGTGCCGACTTACAAAGATATTTTGATTTTAAAATCATACATAGATTTGATTCGAGGTGATGTAATTCATACAAAAATTGCACTTCACAATGTAGAGACAAATCTTGCAGGCATTACGCCGTCTTTAGTTCCGTTTATCGATTTCTGCTGGGCGGTTGTTCATGTAAAAGAATCAAATATTTCAGAATCCGAAAAACACATTGAACTTGCTCTTAAAGGTATAAAATCTCAAGGTGAGTCGCTTTCGTATATTTCAAATTTTATGATTTACGAATACGCGCTTGAACTCGAAAAATGTGGTTTTACCGAAAAATCACAGGAATATTTCAAGAAAGGCCTTCAGTTTGCAAAAAAGAAAAATTTTGAATATTACATTTATGACGAAGGTTTTTCAGGAAACGATTATATCAGCCGCTATGAAAAATTTGACCCGATAGACTTGAATCTTGAAATTCTTATGGAAAAGGCTGAAAAAGAGCGTCTTATGGTTCAGCTTCATAAACGCCTTCGTGACTCTCAGTTTTTAAACAGAATTATGAGTTTTGCTTCAAATAAATCGAGTGAAACAAATTATATAAACAGTGTTGCGCAGTCGACATTCGATTATATGATGGCAGAAGCGGTTTTCATCGCTACAAAAGAAGGTCAAGTTTGGAATATTCAGGCTTCTGTTTCGCGCACAGAAATTGAGCCGCCTGAAAATTCTGAATGGAACAAACTCCTTGTAAAATCAGGTAAAAAAGGTCAGAACGGGATTTTTTATGATTCAGAGAAGAAATTGATTTTTGCAAATATTTCAAAATTCGATTATGTCGGGGCTGTAATTATTTATCCGGCGCAGAATATAAATTTTACAATGGAAGATTTGAGCGTGATAAATGTTGCGCTTTCAAACCTTCAGGCGCAGATTGTCATGATGAAGCAGAACGAACATCTTCTGTTTATTTCATCTACAGATCAGCTTAGTATGCTCAAAAACAGGCGCGCTTTACAGGAACAGCTTTCGATTCAAAGTGAAATGATTCGTCGTTACAGTAAAAAACGCGATATGTATTTTCAGACGACAGTCGTTTTCATCGATCTTGATAATTTTAAATATTACAACGATACTTTCGGGCATGAAGCAGGCGACCTTCTGATTCAGAAATTTGGAGAGCTTTTGCGTAAAGTTTTCAGAAAAGTAGATTTTATTTCTCGTTTTGGCGGGGACGAATTTGTTGCCCTTTTACCGAATACAAATTGCATTGAGTCAAAGCGTGCTGCGGAAAGACTTCACGAGGCTCTTGAGGATGCTGATTATTTTATTCCTGATTTGTGCCAGCTTCTTGAAAAAAATGTAATTATTCCTGATAATCGGCGCATTGGTTTTAGTACGGGAATCTGTTCAAATTACGACATCGAAGATCAGACTAAAATGGATGATGTTATGGTTTATGCAGACCACGCACTTTATTATTCAAAGCAACACGGAAAAGGTTCAATTATAATCTGGAGCGACATAAAAGATGAAATTGAAAATCAGGTTCTGCTAGATGACGAAAAAAATCGTAAAAATGGGCAAACTGCTTTAGAAAAAAAATAAAATAAAGTATAATCAGCGAATGTCTCACAAAAAACTCTCAAAAGAAAAAATTATCAATGCGTTTCTGTTCTCGTCTTTTGACAAAAGTGCAGGCGCAACTTCTCTTCAGGATATTTCAGATGTTCTTCAAATAAAAAAAGCATCGCTTTACAATCATTTTTCTTCAAGAGACGAAATGTATTTTGCAACGCTTGAATATTGCCGCGAAAATCTTAACGCACTGAATTTTATTCCAGATGAAATTCGTTTAAGTGGAAAACTCGGTCAGGAAAGTCTTTCTTTAACGCTGAAAAAAATTTTAAAACGCTACATAAATCTCTATGAAACAGAACCACTTTTTCAGATTTATTCTTTTATAAATTCAGAAAAATTCTTTAATTCCCTTGCCTCAAAAATTGCAGACAAAGAATATGAAAAAATTTATTTCGGGGTTGAAGAAATTTTTAAAATTCTCATAAAAAACGAAAAATGCCGTAAGCTTTCATCTTCGGAATTAAAATATTGTGTAAACGCAATTTCTTCTATTATAAAAACGCAAACTGACCTTTATCTTACGCAAAAAAAAGAAATTGTCCGCCAGAATCCTGAGTGCGGAGTCGGAAGCCTTTTTGCACTTCCTACAGATGATGCTACTTTAAATCTGATAATAAAAACAGTAGAAAATTTTTCAAAAATTTTGAATCTAGAAAACCTCTAAAGAACTGAATTAATGATTTTATTCAAATTTGCCGATAAATTCTATTGAGAATTTGTCAAATTTCAAATTCGGGTTTAGAATATAAGTTACAAAAGAGGTATTCTATGAGGTACAGAAAGAGATCCGCATTTATTTTTGTTTTGATGCTTTCATGTAGCGTTATTTTTTCTCACGGTAAGAAAGATACTGAAGAAAAGATTGCAGAAAACATGTCAAGCTGGCAAGAGACTTTTGACATCAACGGTCATAAAAAAGGAAAATATAATATTTTTATTACTGCAACTGACCTTGGTGGAAATAAAGCAATTGAAGGTCCGTATAATCTTTTTATTGACCCAAAATCTGATTTACCCGTAAGCGGAATTACAAATCCTCATCAGGACATGCGCGTAGTAGGAAATCTTAATATCGTTGGAACTTGTATCGATGACGATGCCGTTGACCATGTTGAACTTATTTTAGACGGTGATGAAGAACATCCTATTCGTGCGCAGGGAAAAGAATTCTGGTCGTATTATCTTGATACTCGAGAACTTGAAGAAGGTCTTCATTCTATAAAAGTAATCGGTTACGACATTAACGGTCTTAAAGGAAATCCTGTTTCTCTTACATGGAATCTTGACCGCCGTCAGCCACAGACAAAAGTTGAAAATCCTGCAATGGGAAGCCTTGTTTCCGGAACTGTAAAATTTTCAGGTTTTGTTCGCGATGGAAACGGAATTAAAAAACTTATGTATTCTGTTGATGAAGGACGCACTTTTAAAGAATTAAAATTAAAGCAAAAAAAAGACGGAATTTCTTTTGAACTTTCAGTTGATACAAAAAAAGTAAAGCCGGAAGGAGGACCTGCTGTTCTGTGGTTTAAGGCTTTAGACAATGCCGGTTCAGAAGGAATTTATTCATTTTTGTATGTAGTAGATAACGCTAAGCCAGAGTTAAAAATTGTTTATCCTATCGATTTTAAAATGCCTCAGTTCGGAAAATTTGTCGTTGCCGGTGTTGCAAAAGACGATGTAGGACTTACAAAACTTGAATGGGAATTCGGCCCAGATAAAGGAGAATTTGAACTTGTTCCAGGAAACCCTTACTGGGGAATAGTTTTAGATTCAACAAAAATAAAAGAAACCTCAAGAAAATTTACAATTCGTGCAACTGACGCAATGAACAATGTCAGCGTAATTTCGCAAGTTATAAAATTTAATCAGGAACTTGATAAGCCTGTAGTTACAATCACAGAACCAAATGCTCAGACTTTAGCGAGCGATACAGATGAAGTTTTTGTACGCGGTTATGCTTCAGATGAAGACGGAATTAAATCTGTTCGTTATAGTCTTGATGGCGGTTCTTATTCAGAATTAGAAACAAAAGGCGCTTTTTATGCAAAACTTTTAGACGGAAAAGATTTGAGTTCTGGAAAACATTCTATAACTGTAATCGCAAAAGACAGAAATGGTGTCGAAGGAAATCCTGTAACAGTTGATTTTATGGCGCAAGGTTCTGCACCTGTATTCAGCGAATTAAAAGTTCAGGGTCAGCCTTTTACAGATGGAATGACAATTCACCCGGAATCAAATTCTTCTATTTCCGGTTCAGTTTCTTCAGGTTCGGGGTTGACTCATATTCATTACGAATTAAAATGGGGTAAAAACGGAATAAAACCGTTCGACCTTGATTTAAACGCATCTTCTTCAGCTTCATTCTCGATTCCGATTGTGCCAGACGGACCTAAAGGCGTAGTTCAGCTTATAATTTCTGCAACAGATGCGGTTGGACGGACTACAAATTACAAATCGAATTTCTATGTTACAAATACAACAGATGTTCGTTCAGAAATTGCAAAAGTTGTTTTTTCAGATTCAACTGTTTCACCGGAAGGAGTTGTAATCGTCAATAAGGAATTCCCTGTAAGCGGATTTTTGACTGGTGGAGTTGCAAAATCTGTTGAACTCGTGCCTAAATCAAATTTTGTAAAAGCGCGCCTTTCTGGAAATTCAATAATTTTAGACGCTTCAGATGCAGTAGGTCAGTCAGAACCAACGATTGTCCGTGTAACAACAACTCAAGGCCGCGTAATTGATTCTCAGGAACTCATTTTTAAAAATGATACTGTCGTTCCGCGTATTTCTATAAATGGCGGAAACGGTTCGTTAATCGATGCTTCTCCAAAAGTTTCTGAAGAAGGCGATGTAATTCCGTCTGGAACAGTAAAAATTTCTGGTTCTGTAAAATGTTCTACGGGAATCAATTCTTTGCGCTACAGAATTTTCAGCATAAAGCCTGTTTTTGATAAAGGAATTATTAAATCTGTTCCAGCACCAGAAAAATCTTCTGATTTTGAACTTGATGCAAGTCCGTCGTTCGAATTTGAATTTAATCCTGAAAATTATCCGAAAGGACTTTATATAATTGAAATTACTGCAGCAAGTCCTTCTGGAAACAAATCTTCCGAAGCCGTTATGATTCGCAATATTGATGCAAATACTTCTGGAAAAGCGTCAAAAGCGCCTGGAGTTTACTGGATTGATTCAGAAAATGTTTATTCAGCTGTTTTGTCGCAGGATAATCTTTCTGATGTAAAGATTTTTGATGTCTACAAGCGCGGAAGCATGAAAGAAGGTTCAAATGAACTTCAAGTTTCTTTTAATGCACCGGACGGAAAAGCCATTCTTTCAAAATATACTGCAAACAAACAGATTACGCTTAATGCAGCGTTTGCAAAAATTGGTTCTTCAAATTATGTAAGCGGAATGACAGTTCCTGTAGAATTTGGGTCAAATCCTGTAAATATTCCGAATGTTGTCTGCTATATCGATACAGGTGCTCAGGTTTCCGGGGCAACTTACGAAATTTCTGGGGAAATGACTCCAGGTGGACTTGATAAATCAAGCGGTTCAGCAAAAGTTTCAAAATTAGAAGGCTCTGATACAAGATGGATTGCAGAATTCCCGCTTGTAAATATTCCGGCTAGAATAACGACTTTAAAACTTTCTATAAAAGCTGGCGCTTATTCAAAAGACATTATTGCAAATATTCGTGTAGTTCGTCCTGAAGATGCTGCAAATACTGATGACCGCGAAAGAATCTTCCCGATGGAAACTGGAAATTCGTATTTTGACAAAGATACTTTAAGTTATGTAATGAAAGCGCCTTCAAAATTCAATTTCTATGCAAATGTTCCAGGTCCACTTCAGAATGCATATCTTTTAAATCCAAAAGACGGACTTTCTGTTGATGTTTCTGGAAAAAATATTTCTATCACTTGTGAAAAAGATGGAACTTACGAAGATGTAGTTCTTAAGGTAACAGATGCAAATGGTGCTTCTCACACTTCTGAAGCAGTAAAATTTATGGTTGACTCAGGTGCTCCTGAAGTAAATATTTCTTCTCCAGAACTTAATCAGTGGGTTAGAAAATCTGTAAAAATTTCAGGAACGGCTCAAGACCCTTCAGGAATTAAGAGTGCAGATTATTCTATTGATAATGGAGAAACTTGGATTCCGTTAAATTTGAATTTTGCTGGTAAAAAGAACAGTCAGGGCGCAACATTCAGCGCAACATCTGATATCGCTCAGGCAGAAGACGGAATCATAAAAATTGATGTGCGTGTATTTGATATGGCAGGTCAGGTTCGTTATGCAAGGACTGCCGCATTTAAAGATACGACGCCGCCAAATGCAGAAATAATTCTTCCTTCTGATTCAGATATTGTAAACGGGGATACGACAATTCTCTTTAAAGTAACAGACAATGGAAGTTTTGAAAAATCAAATTATATCGCTCCGCCTGTTGCAAAATCAGAAACTGTCCGAATTCCTGTAGAACCTTCAAAATATCTTATGACTTACATCGGAACTGCTGAAAAACCGATAAGCGATGCAATGTCGTTTGAATTCCTTGACGGTTCTAACAACAGAAATGTAATGGAAGCCTGGAAGTTCAACATCGACAGCGAATCAGATTTGCCGCGAGTAGAAATTCATCTTCCTACTTATGAAGAAGTTATTACAAAGGATTTCACGATTTCAGGCGTTGTTCGTGATGATGATGGCCCGTGTAAAATATTCTGGCGAATCGACAAAAACGAATACCGTGAACTTCCTGAAATGGGAACAAGTTTTGCAATCGATGTTGATTTTGATACTCTTACGGATAATGAACATATAATCAATGTTTACGCTGTAGATATCAACGGAGTAAAAGGAAATATCGAAGAGCGTAAATTCAAGGTTTCAACAGAAGAGCCTAAGGGTTCAGTTGATTCTCCTTCAATCGATATTGCTGTAAAGGATGTAATTACGGTTCGAGGTGTTACTTCAGATAAAAACGGAATTGAAAAAGTTCTCGTTTCACTCGATAACGGAAACAGTTATAACGATGCGGTCGGAACTACAAACTGGAGTTATACTTTTGACACTCATTCAATTCCAAATGGAACTCAGGTTGTATTCTTGAAGGTTATTGATAAATATGGAATCGAAGGGCTTTATTCAAGTTTGATAAATATCGACAATGAATCTCCTGAAATGGCGCTTGAACTTCCACTTGATTATTCTTCAACTGTAGGACCTGTTTTCTTCAGTGGAAATGTATTTGACAATGTTAATGTTACGGATTTGTATGTAAGCGTAAGAAGTTTTGATAATAAGCCAATCAGTTCAAAAATGTCAAAAATTCCGTTTAAAAAAGATAACATCATCACTCAGGTTATCGATTTGTCATCATTAGAAAACGGAGTTTACAATCTTGAATTAACTGCTCTTGACAAGGCTGGAAACGCAACTCATGTAAGCCGAAACATTAGACTTGACAAAAATAAGGCACTTGCGGCGATTAATCTTCTTTATCCGCTAAACGGTGAACACAAAAACGGAATTTTCAATATTTACGGTGAAGTAAACGCAGATAAACCTGTTGAAACAGTTTCACTTTACATCGACGATAAATATGTTACAGATACAACTCTTCATTCAACGGGATACTTTAAATTCAATCTTACACCAGAGTTGATTTCAACTGGCATTCACAAATACCGCGTTGATGTTCGGGTTGAAGGCGGAAGTGTAATAAAATCTCGTGAACAGACAATCGATTATTCTTCTGTGGGTCCTTGGGTAACAATTGACAATTTTGATTACGGTGATTTTGCGATTGAAAGACCGTTTATACGCGGGCATGGAGGTTATTCTTTAGACGAAGATGAACTTCTGCTTTCAAAAACTAAAAAGGCTTCAAAAGAAGAAAAAGAAAGAATTGCTCAAAAAACTGTAGATAAAGTTGAAATCAGTTTTGACAACGGAAAGACTTTCGAACAGATTTCAAAGAAAGAAAAATGGATGTATCAGGTTGAAAATTTTGACTTGAAAGAAGGTTATCATTTTATGCTCGTTCGCGCGACAATGAAAAACGGCGAAACAGCTATTGAAAGAACGATTATTCAGATTGATAACACGGCACCGAATATCAAACTCATTTCACCTAGCGAAGGCGGAAAGTACAATCAGGAACTTGCGTTCTCAGGACTTTCAAACGACAAAATCGGTCTAAAAGAAGTAAAATTGAGTCTTCGAAAAGGCGATAAATCTTCTTATGAAGTTCCGAAGTTTATTCAGGGGCTTTATTTGGACTGGAAGTTCTGGGGAGCAACTTTGTTCGATATTGGTGCAGGACTTACATTCTTTGACGACAATGTAAAACTTCAGTTCCAGTGGGGTCAGTTTACACAGGCTCAGAGAAATCTCTTCAGCCAGACTCAGACTCGTTATGGTGGAGACAATGTAATGGGAATCAAAATTCTTGCAAATGTTGCATCGATTCCGTTCAGTTTCTTCTTTGGTCGTGACTGGGAAATTGTTTCAGCGAGCGTTGCAGTCGGTGCAAACTTTACATATTTCAACGAAACAAATTCTGGAAAACCGCAGATTTTGTCTGCCCTGCTTCTTCAGTTAGAGCTTCCGAAGTTTACATTCAAGAAGATGAAGATGTTCAGTGCATTCTCATTCTATACAGAAGCATCGCTTTGGTTCATTCCAACTGATGTTTCATCAAATGGCGTTGATATTAAGAATCTTGTTCCTCAGATTTCTGAAGGTATAAGGTTAAATGTGTTCTAATTTTGGAGTTAAATGTGAAAAGAAAATTATTTACGTTTTTAGTCGGAATTGTCTTGTCTGTTTGTTCAGTTCAGAAAGTTTTTGCTATTGATGTTTACATTGTTGAACTGTATAAACAGATTGACGGAGCATTTTCTGATAAATCAGACAGGGAATTAGACGCAGTTTTAAGCAACAACAATGAAGATGCAAATTATTATCTTCTTGAAAATTACACAATGAAGAAAATCAGGCGTCTTGTTCTCGACAAAGAATACGATTTTGCCCTTCAGTCGAATTTGATTGTCATCGATAATAATCTTGATAATGCTGAAGCAGTTGAAATGTATTCTGTGATTGCTGCCGCTTTGGAACAGCAAAAGTTAAAAGAAGCCGAAGATAAAGCGCGTTCAGAAAAAGAAGCGGCTGCATTTGAAGCTGAAAAAGAAAAAAAGAAAATTGTTGCCATAAAAGAATATACAACTGTGAAAAATGCTGAAGGAACAGATGTTTTTGTAGCGTCAAAAAATGAGCGTTACACTGCACAAAACTGGAAAGCGATGTTCGGAATGGCAAATGCTGTTTTTGTAACTGAATCTTCCGGCGATTATAATTCTTTCAGATACGGAATTTCAGGCAATTTCATTTACGATTACTATCTTAATAAATTTGTTGTAGGAATCGACACGAGTCTTGATGTAATTATGCTTCCTTTTACAAATGGCGATGATACGCTTTTAATGGATTTGTCTGTCGTTCCAGAAATTGGTTTTACGGGATTAAACGGAAACTTTTTATTCAGGCTTGGTTTTGCTTCTCTGTTTGATTTCAAAATGGGAAAAACTAATACAAGTATTTTGCAGGATAATATTTTTAGTCCGGTACTTGGAATTGGATTTAATAAAGTAAAACTCGGAGAAATTGATTTTTCAGGCTATTTTGATTATTATTTAGGACATCTGGCTTACGAGAATCTTAATGCAGCCATGAAAGCGGAATTAAATTTTGGAATTCCGATTATGGAAATGGATACAATCAAACTTTCATTTAATATCGGGGTAAAAGATACTTTGTTACTTAAAACAGAAAGTATAGAAAATCGTGCCGGCTTAGTTTTAGCATTTGGAGTTGAAAATGTTGCGAAATAGAAAATTTATTACATGTTTATTAATCGGATTTCTTGCAGTGTTCAATGTTTTTTCACAGTCAGACATGACTTTTGCACTTGTTGAAAAATATTTGAATCAGGCCAACAATGCTTACGACGAAGGAAATTTATCTGAGGCATACAAAAATATCAACGGAAGTATGACTATTGCACAGGCAAATGACATCGATTTTGAAGCAAATTTAATCATGCTTGCGCGTTCAATATATACGGCGTATTTAAAAGAGATTAAAAACAAATATTCAAACGATAAATTTATCGATGTAAAGAATAATCTTGAAAAATTCCCGGAAGTAAATTCAAATACGCTTCGAAAACTTGTTCAGCAGATTGAGGCTCAGGAACTTCAGAAAAAAGAAGACAAGCGTGATGCACAGTTGAAAAAGCAGTCAGAAGACAACCAGAAGATGCTCGATACTTTCACGCAGAACGCACAAAAAACCGAAGAAAAAATTTCAGATTTTATCGAAACTTCAAAGCAGTCAAATGAGCAGTTAAATGAAAGCCTTCAGAAAATGACTGAATCTCAGGAAAAAACTACAAATGCTTTTATGAAAGGAATCGGTAAAATCGTTGTAATCGTAATTATAATTCTTGTCGTGATTGTGCTTTTTATCATGATGATAATCTGGCTCGTTCACAGGGCATCAAGACAGAATCAGATTCAGCAGCAGCAGTATGCCGAGGCATTTAAACTTCTTGCACAGAATCAAAGTCAGACAAATCAGCTTATGATAGGCGGAATCACTGAACTTTACAACAATGACGGTGGATTGAAGCTTGCAGGAAGTTCAAGATGGGGTCAGGAATCGCTTCCAGAACCTGAACAGACACCTGAAGAAAAAGAAGCTCTTCGAGAACTTGCTTCAAAATGTGAAGATTTAGGTGCAAAAATCGACCAGACTACAGGACGAAAAAATAATTCAAAGAATGTAAGTGAACTTGTCTATAAAATTGCAATGAAACTTGGTCTTCCGCAGAGCACGGCAATGATTTATTTCTGTGCATCTATGGTTTACGATGCCGGATTCTTAGGAATTGA
>JAEDFA010000116.1 GCA_016293005.1 Treponema sp. | reverse complement strand
TCACATAACAAAGCTTCAAAGCCGACAAACCGGTCAAGCCGGTTTGCGGTTTAACTCATTGTTATACGGACGGCTCACTGAGCCGCTGAAAGTGAAAAAGAATTTAAATTTTTCAAATTCTGCAAAAATTTCATATGCAGTTTGGAAACAACTGTGAAATCTTGTCTATATTCTTCTGTGTCATATCTGGTGTTTCAAATTTTGGCTTATTCATTTTGATTCCCCTGTTTGTTTATTTTTCGTTCTTGCCTTTACTTTCTATCTTTTTCAACTCTTTAAGTGTTTCAATATACGCTTTTTCTGCAGAAGAAAGTGTTTTTACCTGATACTTTCTGTATTCACCTTCGGCCTTTTCCATTGCTTTTTTGTGGCTGATTTTGCCGGCACCGTCAAGAACTTCTTCGCCAACAGATTTTATTGTATGGTCAAGCTGTTCAACATAGTCACTCATGTGCATTTCGTTATGATTTTCTGCCTGATATTCCGCCATGTCAAAAAAAGCAGATACAAGAGCATTCAATTTTTTCAGTTCCTTTTCGCTAAGATAATTCTTTGCAATCCGTACATCATCAAGAGTAATGTCAGCACCCTTAAAAGAAGTAAGCCCCATAAATTCTTTTTCACTGTCAGCCCTGTCATAAATAATTTCAGCAGCAGTCTGACGGTTTACCGCATAATGCAGCTTATTCTGAACCATTTTGAAAAATGAAACAGATTCCTGTGATTTAGGATTATAATCCACACTCGTAGCATACAAATCCAAAACCTGGCGGTACATCACTTTTTCAGAAGAACGGATATCGCGGATACGAGCCAAAAGCTCTTTCCAATAGTCACCTCCGCCAGCCTGCTTAAGCCTCTCGTCGTCCATTGTAAAGCCTTTGCGGATATATTCGTTAAGATGCTTTGTTGCCCACTGACGGAACTGTGTCGCAATTTTCGATTTAATGCGATAGCCGAGAGAAATAATCATGTCGAGGTTGTAAAAAGGAATCTCACGACTTACATTTCTATTTCCTTCTTTTTGAACTTGTCGGAAATTCCGACAGGTTGAATCGGCCTCCAGCTCTTCTTCTTCATAAATATGCTTTATATGTTCAACTATATTTGTACGCGAAGTCTGGTACAAATCCGCCATTTGCTGTTGAGAAAGCCAGACTGTTTCACCTTCAAATCTAACATCAATAGAAACATTATTCTCTGAGGTTTTGAATATTACAATTTCACCAGTGTTTTTTTCGTCATTCTTCATTTTATCATTCCCTCCAACTTTTTAATCTCTGCCTTTATACAAAGCTTTGTATAAAATCGACTTGCACATTATAGAAGAATATAGCACAACTTTGAGTTTTAAAGGTAAAAAATATCATGAATTCATAAAATATTTTTTTTCTTAGGCAGCAGTGCTGGAAAAATCAAAATGATCTGTTACTAAGGAAACAGTGAATAAATCCTACCTGAGGATTTTTCAGTGTTAACCTTGAATGTAGCTAAGAACCGCCGCGAAACATTTCATCAATCTGAATGATGCGTGTAGTCCGGCGGATGTCATCGTTTTTCTGCAGTTTTCCCATACTATGATTATAGCATTATAAATCAATTTATTTTAATTCAGCCAGCACAGTCTTCACGGCAGATTTTTACGGTTTTGCTTTATTTTTAAATTAAACTTCGCGGACAAAAAAATATTTCATCAAGAACAAAATTTATTTTCATCTTGATCAAAAATTATCTTTATCTTGAACAAATATTTTGGAAAAAGGCTGTTTGCACCTTGTAAACAGGCTGTTTTCGTGTTGTAAACAGTCTATTTACAGCCTGTAAACAGACTGTTTACAGATTTTTGTAAAAACACAGAATCTAATTCTTTATTATATAATAACATAGAACAGCATAAAAAACAATAAATTTTTAATTTTGCAAAGGAATATCAAATAAAAATAAGCGGCAAGGATAGTAGGGGCGGCGAAGCCGTTCGTAAGCAGCTTGCTGCGTCGAATGCAGCGATAGCGGAACCTGCGAGTTTGCTTGCAAACTCGTCACGAGAAATGCTAAGCATTTCTCGCAATAGCCTGGTTTTTGGTTGCTTTTGTTACTTGAAACTGCAGATGGAGTCGAAGCAACCAAAAAGCCGCCATTAATAATACTTTTCAATTCCGCCGAAGCCTTTTATCAATTTGCCGTCGCGCGTTTTTGCGATAAAGTTTTCAAGCCGCTTTCTAAATTCTTCCGGGCGTTTTCGGGAAGCATCAATGTATGCAATGCGGATTCTTTTGTAGCCGTCGCCCAGATGCTGATAATTTTCCCAGGCACGCAAATCGCCCTTTATCGCATCAATAATATCAACCGGAAAAATATACGGCGCACGAATAACCTCCAGAACCTCATCGCGAATTTCCGGCATCAAAAGATTTCGCTCCTCAAGCCAGATAAGCCGTTCTATGTTCGGCCTTGAATACGCACTTCCTTTTTTCCTCGGCGTAAAATGCTGCGCCCTGTGAGTTCTGTCGATATGCTTTATCGTACTGTCAATCCACCCAAAACACAGCGCCTCTTCAACAGCATCGTTATAAGAAAGACTTTCCTCGCCAGATTCTTTCAT
>JAEDFA010000115.1 GCA_016293005.1 Treponema sp. | reverse complement strand
TGGTGCCCCTACTATCCTTGCCACGGTTTGTAAATCAAATACTCGAAATTGAACTTATTAGTCTTTTTTTTAATCCACAATATAATTTTGCATTAACTGAACAAACAGATAAATTTTTTTATAAATTTTTATGCTGAAATCCTTCATTGGTTCATCGATGAATTTTTCAAGTTCTTTCCAGTTCTGCACAATCAAATGTTTTTCTTTTGAATAATCTTCTATTAGTTGTTTGATAGTTTTTCCAATTACAATCAGATTTTGAGTAGAAGTGATGATAAAACCTCTTGCTTCTTCGTTTGCATCTGATACAACTCTATTGATTATGCTTTCTGCACTTGCATCATGGGAAGTTTTTGGCATGAGAGTTTTAATTTTCATTCCCATTGCACCTTCCTCACCGAAATTTTCATCAAAAACTGTTATTTCGTCAGAAGTTTTTAAAAGTTCCTGATATGCATTTGACATCGGAGTTGAAAGCCTTGAATCCCATTGTCCTCGAATTACAATAACTTCGTAATACTCGCGGATATCTTTTTTTAAATATTCAATCAAAAAGGTTTTTAAATAATTTAATGGTTCTGTATATTCAATTAAATCTAGATTTTTCTTTTCCAAAACAGCATTAAAACTTGAAACATAATTTTTTAGATTTTGAGGTTCCGTTGCACCAAAAATCTGCACTGAAAGATTTGAAGCTTTTGTTTCTTTCTGTTCATTTTCAATCTTCTGGATTAAGTGCCTTGTTTCATTTTCAAATTTTTCGATATAGTTTTCAAGAACCGATTTATAATTTGTGATTGGTTTTGTAGTATATCCAATTTCCTGCCCGATATGCTGCACAATCAAATCCAGAGAATGAGAAGCCTGAACACTTTTGATTCTGTCGACAATTTTTTTCCAGTTTCCAAGAGAAATCACTTCTTTCTGCATTGAAGCTTTGAACATTGCAAATAATGTTTGCCAATCCAGTGAACTATCAGTAATAGCATAGGCGATCTCAAGAAAATCTTTTAAATCATTTAAAATATATTCAGCATTTACTTTTTCAAGTCGTGGAGTTGAATTGAAATTATATTCTCTGTAGGAAGAGTCATATTTTTTCAAAATCATGTAATAATCAAAATTACAGAATTCTTTAAAAAAGGTAAAAGATTTGCTCAAATTGTCTGCACGAACTGCTTTATCGTCATTAAACTCATTTGTAAATTCCTGCAGTTTTAACTCTACTTGATTTTTTAATTCTTTGATAGGAATTTTTCTGGAAACTTCAAGGATTTTCTGTTCATCAAGCTGTTCTTCAATTTGTCTTTGATTATCAGATAAAATATAATTTATAATATATCTGTTAAAAACATTCGGATTTGGAAGATTTTTGAACATAATCTGAACAGGTGCAATTGTTTTGTAGATGTCAAAAATAAATTTCCCAAAAGGAGCAACCATTTCGAGTGTTCCAGGTTTATAAAAATTTTTATATTTTGATTTTGAGATAGCTTTTGCAATATTTTTGAGTTTGCGTTTTTTTTCAGCCTCAGGACTGGAATTTTTAAAGATTGAGGATAAAATTGATTGAAAAAAACTTTCTTTCTGAACTGGTTTTTCACCAGAATTATTTTTCTTCGTTTCCATACCTTTATAAATATATTTGAAAAGATACAAAAATTCAAGTAAAGTGCAATAAGGGGGGGGGTCACTTTTTTAATTTGATTTCAATTCAATTTCAATTCGATTTCTTGCTACTTATCCAAAAAAGTGATAAACTAAGTTTCAAATGTCTATTCAGGCATCATCATGCGCCGCCGCTAACGCGGTGTTTTTTAGGAGTTATTATGGTTCCAGTTTTGATTAAAGATTTACTTTCAACAAAACCAGAAGGTCAGTTGGTAAAAGTGTGTGGTTGGGTTCGTACTGTCCGTGATTCTAAAGGACTTGTTTTTATTCAGGTAAATGACGGCAGTTGTTTTGCAAATATTCAATTAACTTTTGATAGAAATTCTCCTTCAAATAATGCTGATGTTAATAATATAGAAGAAAACTTAAAAAAACTTAATACTGGAGCTTCTTTGCGTGCTACAGGTCTTTTGATTGAAAGTCCTGCAAGCGGTCAAGCAGTGGAAGTTACTCTTGAAACTTTAGAATGTCTTGGCTCTTGTAATCCAGATGAATATCCGCTTCAGAAAAATAAAATGTCAATGGAATATCTTCGTGAAAATGCTCATCTTCGTGCAAGAACAAATACTTTTGGAGCTGTTTACCGTGTGCGAAATCAGATGGCATTTGCTGTTCATTCTTTTTTTCAGGAAAGGGGATTTCAGTATATAAATGCTCCTGAAATTACATGTTCCGATTGTGAAGGAGCAGGAGAAATGTTCCAAGTTACAACTTTGAGTATGGAAAAGATTGCTCAAATGGGTGTAAAAGCAGGAATCGGCGGAATGAAAGTTGAAGATGCTTACAAAATCGTTGATTATTCAAAAGATTTTTTTGGCAAAAAAGCATCTCTCACAGTTTCAGGACAGCTTGAAGCAGAAACTTTGGCAACTGCATTAAGCCGCGTTTATACTTTTGGACCAACTTTCCGTGCAGAAAATTCAAATACTCCTCGTCATC
>JAEDFA010000114.1 GCA_016293005.1 Treponema sp. | reverse complement strand
AAACGCTTTATGATTATCAGAATCTGTATCTTCAGAATCAAGAACTTTTAAAATCAGAAAAAGAAAAACGCACTTTCCTTTATTTTGTAACGCACAACGTGAATACTCCGCTGACAATTCTTTTGAATGAAATTGAAAATCTCGCACAACAAGCAGAAAAAAATCATGAAAATGGTTCAAATGTTTTGCAAATCAACCGCTCGAATTTCAAAAATATTCAGGAAAGCACGAACCAGATTAATATCATCATCCAAAATGTGTTGAATTCTTACAAAATTTCGGACGGAAAAGTGCTTGTTTCCCCAAAAATTATAAATTTACAGGATTTCTGCGAAAAGGAAAACAAATTTCTTGCATCAAAAACCGAATTTAAAAATCAGAAATTTACTTTTGAATGTAATCTGAACTCTCCAAAAGTTTTCTGCGACGAACACAGCCTTAAAGGAATTTATACAAATCTTGTGGACAATGCCATAAAATACACGCAATTGAACGGAAATATCTGCGTGAAAATTTCTGGTGACGATGAAAGTGTTTTTCTTTCTGTCTGCGATGACGGGCAGGGAATTTCAAAAGAAAAACAGATGGTTTTGTTTAATCGTTTTGCGAACATCGGTTCAAAAACTACAGGAAAAGAAAAATCTGTGGGGCTTGGACTTTTTGTTATCAATGAACTTTGCATTCTGAACAATATTGATATTGAATATAGAGAAAATTCAAATGCCGACCACGGAAGTATTTTTACATTAAAATTCCAGAAAATTGGATAAGGGTGAATTATGAAAGACAGATTAAACGATGATGATTTCACAGAGAAAAAAAATTTTTTTGATGAAAATGCAGAAGAAAAAGAATTGATTCTTGTGGTGGAAGATTCTGAATATTTAAATGATTATATTTCAAAGAATCTGCGAAAGAACAATTACGAAGTGATTCAGTGTCATTCTGAAAAAAAAGCTTACAAACTGCTTGCACAGAATTATTTCAGTCTGGTAATTTTGGATTTGAATTTGGGTGATGAGTCAAAAACAAGTGGGATGAACATTCTGCATTCTATCAGACTGCAGGATAGAATGCTTCCTGTGATGATTGTTTCTTCCATGCAGGATGATAAAACAAAACTGAAAGGTTTTCGTGAAGGCTGCGATGATTTTCTTGCGAAACCATTTTTTATAAATGAATTGATTGCAAGAGTGGACAGAATGATTGAGCGTTTTAAGTTTATGGGAATGGAAAAAAAGATAATTTCCACAGAATATTCGAGCGGAATTTTTCAGATTGATATGGAAAAAGGTCTTGTTTACAAAAACGGAAATCCACTTTCCATGAGAAAAAAGCAGTTTGATTTGATGCTTTATTTTATTCAAAATCCAAATAAAATTTTATCTTTTCAGTCGATTTATCTGAATGTATGGAAAGAATCGCTGCCAGATGAAAAAACTTTGGAAAGTAATATTTACGTAAATATCCGCTCGCTGCGAAGTCTGATTGAAGAAGATAAAAATAATCCGAAACATATTGTTTCTGTGAGTAAATCTGGATATATTTTTGTGCCTGAGTAAAATTATTTTTTAGGCGAAAAAGGAGATGAATAAAGGTAATTCAATCTTTCTTTGATAAAATCACGTCTTTTCATATCAGCAGAAGAAAGAACTTGATATAATTCCTGTTTTGGTGAAATTTTTGCATAACCGATGGAAAGAAGCGGAAGTTCCTGCGTCTTGAAGTTTGATTTTACATAATCTATGAAAAATATTTTTGTAAGTTCATCAAAATCAAGAGAAGGATTTTCTATGATTGCACAGAATTCTTCACTTCCAAGCCGATAACAAGTGCCGTATTTTTTGAAAAAATCATTAAAGTTTTTAGATACTTCCATCACAATTTGAGAAACTTTTGCACGATTATAATTCATTTTGAGTTTAGAATAATCGTCGATTTCTGCAACAATAATTACGGCATCTTTTTTCTGACTGCTATGCCATTTTTTAAGGCAATTTGAGTTTTTCAGGAAAGTCTGTTCATCAATTTGCTGAAAAAGTGTGTGGTTATAAATGTAAAAAAGCAGAATAGAAATAATGACGCAAAGCCATGTAACTTGAATTTTTGGGTTTATAATCTGAATTGTTGTTCCTGTGCATAAAAACAGCATTGTGCCGAGCAGCATGATATTATTTGTGTGCCAAAATCTCAAAGATAAAATCAAATTTTCGACAAAAAAGAAAAGACTGCAGACTGCATAAACTATAACGTAAACAAAAAATCCTTTTCCCCTAAAATAATTATTGTTTTCATCGATATAGAAAACGCTGGTGCCATTATTCATTATCAAAGAAATGATAAACCATACAGAATAAACGGCACAAAAAATGTACAGATAACGAGTTTTTTTATTCGGATAAATGGAATTCAAAAGTGAAAGCGTAACGGAAGGTGTGAGCGAAAATCCCAGATAATTTGAAACAATATGAATCCACTTGTATTTAACTGGAGCTCCGTTGAAGACGATTGAAAGCACTTCCATGATACAAATGACAAAAACAACAAGAACTGTTATGAGAAAATGTTTTTTTTGAATTTTATTGATAATTGTATCAGTTAATATGCAAACAAAAAGCAAAAGAAGAGTAGAAATATTTATGAAACTCAATGCTATAAAATAATCT
>JAEDFA010000046.1 GCA_016293005.1 Treponema sp. | reverse complement strand
TCAGGATTTTGAAAAACTAGATAAAAATCTAAAAGGAGATTTATGATAATGCCCACAGAAACCAAAAGCGAAATCGTAATCTTCAAAACCTCGGATAATACTGTTTCTATTGATGTCCGATTTGAGGGCGAAACTGTTTGGCTTACAATAGATGATATGATTTCCTTGTTTGAAAAATCCCACTCAACAATAAATGAGCATATTTTGAATATTTTTGAGGAAGGAGAGCTTGAAAAGAAAAGTTCCGTGAGAAAAATCGGAAATTCCGATTTTTCTATTAAGCCGACTAATTACTACAATTATCTTTGTAGGCTATAGGGTAAAATCGTTAAGAGGTACTCAATTCCGTCAATGGGCAACAAAGCGGTTAAATGAATACATCCGCAAAGTCTTTACGATGGACGATGAACGGCTCAAACAAGCTGGTGGCGTTGTACATAAGATTATTTTACTTCATAAAGATTTTCTGTTTCTGTCAATTTGAGTTCCTTGAGTAAAAACTCTCTTTCCTTCTTACCTGAATTCTTTATTGTGTCGTCTTGGGGTCCGAATTTTATTTTCCTTTATTTTTAGACTTTTCTGTTAGGATAACTTGAATGAATTATGTTATAATATCTTAAAAAAAATCATCCGCTGATGATAATGCGACTTTTATTGGAGGAATTTATGAAAATTGAAATTGCTTTAATTATTCTTTTGGCTGTGGTAACGGTTTTAAATGTCGTAAACGCTATAATCAATATCGATTTATGGACTAAAATTCTTTTTTTCGCGCTTGCATTATTAAATCTTTTCTGCTGTGTTCTTTATTTTATTATGGTTTTCAAAAAAAAGAAAAATAAAAAAAATGAATAATATTCGTATTACCTATTGACTAAGTAGGAAATAAAATATATAAATTACTCATACAAAATAAAAAGTCGTTTCAAAGGTTTTTCTTGAAGGCTTTTCGGAGGTTAATATGGCAAATAATAAATTACATTTTGAAACTTTACAATTACATGTAGGTCAGGAACAGGCAGATCCAGTTACAGATTCGCGTGCAGTTCCAATTTATCAGACAACATCTTATGTTTTCCACAATTCAAAACACGCGGCTGACAGATTCGGGCTTCAGGATGCAGGAAACATTTATGGTCGATTAACAAATTCAACTCAGGATGTTTTTGAAAAACGCATTGCCGCTCTTGAAGGTGGAGTTGCCGCTCTTGCAGTTGCTTCCGGGGCTGCCGCAATTACTTATACAATTGAAGCGCTTGCACAAAAAGGTGATCACATTGTTGCTCAGAAAACAATTTACGGAGGTTCTTACAATCTCCTTGCGCATACTTTAAAACAATTCGGTGTAGAAACAACATTTGTAAACGCACACGATTTAAAAGAAGTTGAAAATGCAATTCAGCCTAACACGAAAGCTTTATATCTTGAAACTCTTGGAAATCCTAATTCAGATATTCCTGATCTTGATGCGCTTTCAGAACTTGCACATAAACACGGACTTCCGGTAGTTGTAGATAACACTTTTGGAACTCCATATTTGATTCGTCCATTTGAACACGGAGCAGATATCGTCGTTCATTCTGCAACAAAATTCATCGGCGGTCACGGAACAACTTTAGGCGGAATTATCGTTGACAGTGGTAAATTCGACTGGAAAAAGAGTGGAAAATACAAGCCGATTGCAGAACCAAATCCAAGTTATCACGGAATCAGTTTTCAAGATGCTGTAGGTCCTGCTGCGTTTGTTACATATATCAGGGCAATTCTTCTTCGTGACCAGGGCGCTTCTATAAGTCCGTTTAATGCATTCCTTCTTCTTCAGGGAACCGAAACACTTTCTTTACGCCTCGACCGCCATGTAGAAAATACAAAAAAAGTTGTTGAATACCTTGTAAATAATCCAAAAGTTCAAAAGGTAAATCATCCTTCACTTCCAGATCATCCGGATCACGAACTTTATAAAAAATATTTCCCGAACGGCGGCGCATCTATTTTCACATTCGAAATTAAAGGCGGAAAAGATGCTGCATGGAAGTTTATCGATAATCTTGAAATCTTCAGCCTGCTTGCAAATGTTGCAGATGTAAAATCGCTTGTAATTCATCCGGCAACAACAACTCACAGTCAGCTTACAGACGAAGAACTTTTAGATCAGGGAATTACACAAAGTACAATTCGTCTTTCAATCGGAACTGAACATTACGAAGACATTATTGCAGATCTTGAAAAAGGATTTGCTGCAATCTAAAAAAAGTTTTGGTTATGAGGCTGTCTTTAAGGCAGCCTCGTTTTGTTTTAAAGTGAATTTTGAATGGACTTAAACATATTTTTGACTGAAGGTTCAAGAACTGGACCAAAAATCTGTTCTTGCGCGTTAAAAAGTTCAATTTGGTCTGTTGGTTTTTCGTGGTTTGCGTATAAAGTTTCAATCATTTCGATTGAGTGCCCTGATTGATTTTGAAGAATTCGAGGACTGATTTTTCCATTTAGATAAGTGTCGTGGTAATGTCTCCACGCGTGGAATGTAATAGTTTTTGCAAGTTCTTTCGGAAAGCCGATTCTGGTAAGTTGATTTTTTAAGGCGCGAAGAAGAGTTTCGGTTCGCATCGGAATTTCTGGGTTTGTAGGCGAATAGAACACATAATTTTCATTTTTTTTTTAGGATTTGATTTGCACAATTTTCTTAAAAGCTCCAGAAGATTTTTTTCATAAATATAGACGATTCTTGATTTTCCGCTTTTTGTAGATTTTAAACCGTCGTAATTCGACCATGAATGTTGAAGGTAGATGCAGTTTTCTCCGATATCGACATCACGGAGTGCAACGATTTCTCCGGCACGCATTCCTGTGCAGTAGGCGAGAAGATTTGCCGCTTTTGCAAAAGGATTGTTCCATTCTGATGCAAAAAGTTTTTTGATTGTTTCCGGCGTAAGAATTTTTCGTTCCCGCGATTTTGCTGAGAAATTTTTTATTCCGGCTGTAATGTCTTTTTCAAGAATTTCAGTTTTGTATGCCCAGCGTAAAACTTTAAATCCCGTACAGACAATCGTTTTTTTCGTGATGTTCATAATTTCTTTTGAATTTTGAAGATGCTCGATGAACGCAATTAAATCGTTTTTTGTAAGTTCGCATAAAAATCTGTCTTTTAAAAATGGAAGCCAGTATTTTTTTACGATTCCTGTGTTGTTTTGAAGCGTGCTCTGGCAGATTGTTTTCCCCATTCGTTCTTTTTCTTTTAAAAAATCAGATTTTTCTGGGTCGAAGAAATTCTGAAAATATTCGCTTGCTTTTATATCTGTCATAGTTTTCGGAATCACGAAATTTGCGATAAGTCCTTTTTCTTTTAGATAATTGCAGATGAATTGAGCATCGCTTGTTTTAATTTCTTCGTTTGAAATCAGTTTCATGAAAGTTGCTTTTAATATAGAAGATTTTGATTCAGGTTCTTCTAAAAGCCATGACATCGCAATTTTTTCCGCTTCTGCAACTTTGTTTGTCCCCGATGATTTTCCCGGAAGCCATGTGTTTGTACACGGATTAAAAAGTTTGATGTAAAGATTTTTAGACTTTTTGATTGAATAAATCTGGTAATGAGAAGTTTTAATGATTTTCATACTTTTCCATTCCTAAAAAATATTTTTTTGCTTAAAAAAGCAGATTTTGGAAAACTCGTTTTTGTTGAATTTTCCTTATTTTATTTTCGGAGTGAATAAAAATCTTTATCACTTATAAAAGGCTTGGATTTTTAAGGTAGAATTTAAGCAGAAATTCTATTGTTGACATAAACAGGTAAAAAATATATGATGAAACCATGATTAAAACGCTACTTCTTCTATTATTATGTTCTCACAGTAGAAACTGCTTAAAGTTTGCAAGCGTGTAATCATTTAAATAGAAAATTACAGCCTGTTGCTTTAAGCAGCAGGCTTTTTTTTGCGGAGGTAAAAATTATGAAAGTCAGTATGTCGCCAAAAGGAAAATATAAACCATTTGAATCAGTTCCTCTTAAAAATAGAACTTGGCCAGATAAAATTATTGAAAAAGCGCCAATCTGGTGTTCTGTTGATTTGCGTGACGGAAATCAGGCTCTTATCAATCCAATGGGTGTAGAGCAGAAACTTGAATTTTTTGATTTGCTGGTAAAAATCGGTTTTAAGGAAATCGAAGTCGGTTTTCCAAGTTCTTCCGATACAGAATTCAATTTTATGCGTCGTCTTATTGAAGAAAATCATGTTCCAGAGGATGTAACTCTTCAGGTTCTCTGTCAGGCTCGCGAGCATCTTATAAAAAGAACATTTGAATCTCTGAAAGGCTGCAAAAAGGCAATTTTTCACCTTTACAATTCAACTTCTCCAGCGCAAAGAAAATATACTTTCAATAAATCAAAAGAAGAAATCAAGCAGATTGCGATTGACGGAATTCGCTGCGTAAAAAATTGTCTTTCGATGAGCGAAGGAACAGAAATTCGTCTTGAATATTCCCCGGAAAGTTTTTCCACTACAGAAATTGATTATGCTTTGGAAGTCTGTGAGGCGGTAAAAAAAGAGTGGGGCGCTTCAAAAGAAAATAAAATTATTTTGAATCTTCCTACAACTGTTGAATGTTCGTTGCCAAATCAGTTTGCAGATCAAATTGAATATTTTTCAAGGAATATCAGTAACCGTGAAAGCGTAATAATTTCCCTGCATAATCATAATGACAGGGGCGAAAGCGTAAGTCAGTGTGAAATGGGACTTTTAGCCGGAGCAGACAGAGTTGAAGGATGCCTTTTCGGGAATGGTGAAAGAACTGGAAACCTCGACATTGTTACTGTTGCAATGAATATGTATACTCAAGGCGTAGATCCTGAACTTGATTTTACAAATATTCCAATGCTTACAGAAGCGTATACTCGTCTTACAGGAATGGAAATTCATCCTAGAACTCCGTATTCAGGGGAACTTGTTTTTACGGCATTCAGCGGTTCTCATCAGGATGCAATCAGAAAGGGAATGGCAGCACGCGTAAAAATGGATGAAAACGCGCTTTGGGATGTTCCGTATCTTACTTTTGACCCGCACGATATCGGACGACAATATGAAGGAATTATCAGAATTAACAGCCAGAGTGGAAAGGGCGGAGCGGCTTACATCATGGAACAGGATTACGGAATCATAATTCCAAAAGCAATGCAGCCTGTGTTCGGTTCTCTTGTAAAAGAGGCAGCAGATAAAGTTCAGCGCGAATTAAAACCAGAAGAAATTTATTCAGTTTTTGAAGAAAAGTGGCTCAACACGAAATCTCCGTTAAATGTTCTTGAAATCAGCGAGCGTCATATCGAAGGCGAAAGAGGCACAAACAAAGAGCAGGTAATCGGGCTTGGAACAATCGAATGGGAAGGAAAAACATATACAATTTCTGGAACTGGAAACGGTCCTCTTGATGCGTTTGTTCTTGGTTTAAAACAGACTCCGATTCCTCAGTTCAACATTACTTCTTTCCATGAACACAGTGTTGGAGAAGGTTCAAATACTTTTGCAGTCGCTTATGTTCAGATTACAAAAGAAAACGGTGAACAGGTTTGGGGCGTTGGAAAAAGTTCTAATGTCGGAAGAGCTGGAATTGCCGCTGTTGTAAGTGCTATAAATTTCCGATAAAAAAGCATGAAAAAACAGAAATACACTGTTGCAGTCATAGGAACTGGCAGAATCGGTTTTTCGCTAGGGTTTGATTCAAAGCGTGAACAGCCGGCAAGCCATACTATGGCTGTAAATAACAATAAACGGTTAAAACTTATTGCAGCCTGCGACAAAGACATGTCGAATCTTGAGTATTTTAAAAGATTTAATAAAAATGTCAGAACTTATAGTGACACTTCCCTTTTGTTTGCAGCGGAAAAACCGAATATCGTAATAATTGCCGTAAATGAAGAAAGTCATCTTGATGTTTCGCTTTCTGCATTAAAAGCCGGTGTAAAACTTATAATTCTTGAAAAACCGGTTGCACTCACAGTTTCTCAAAGTTTAAAAATTCAGGAAGAAGCTTTAAAGCGCAATATTCCTGTAATGGTAAATCACGAAAGGCGTTTTTCAAAAGACTACATCGAAGCAAAGAAAAATCTTTCAAGACTTGGGGAAATAATTTCTGTAAATGCCCGACTTGATTCAGGATTGAAAGTTTACAGCCTTGAATCTGAAAAAAACGGTGGTTACAGCCTTCTGCATGACGGAACTCATCTTGTAGATTCAGTGAAATTTTTGCTTGAAGGGAACTCGTCTTCAGATTCAGAGTTTTCAAAAATTATTCTTACGGGGCTTTTAAAAGATTCAAAAGAAGCAATGACGGCCCGATATGTTTCGTTTAAGGCAGTTTTACCGAATGTAAGCGAAGTCAATTTTCAGATTAGCGGAAAAAGCCGTTACTTTGGTTTTGAAATCGACATTATGGGTACTGAAGGCAGACTTAGAATCGGGAATGCGCTCTGCGATTTTTTTGTGAGAAAAGAATCAAAATTGTATTCCGGTTTTTATTCCCTTGAAAAAGACAGAAAAATCAGGCTGAACAAGAAGACAGGTTATTTTTCAAATATGATTCAAAATGCCGTAGATTTTTTAGACGGAACAGCAGAATTAAAATCTCCTCTTTCTGAAGGAATTAAAACTCTGAAAGTTCTCGAAGAAGTAAAAAAACAGATAAAAAATTCTTTTTATTAATCTGACAAACCGTCGGCGAAATTCTTAAATTATTTTTTGCTGTCTTTTGAAACGATTGTAAAATTCGGGGTTTCGGGGAAGAAATTTTCAAGCGTAAAAAGGAAATCTTCTTTAGTGCTTTCTGAAATTATTTTGTAATCGTCTAAGTATTTGAGCGGATTTTTATAAAGAATCTGCCCGCTTGATAAAAGTTCTGCCGTTCCGCTTGAAGTTTTTGTTTTGGAAATGTTCTGTAAAATCCAGTTGTTTATAATTTGAAGAAGAACCGTATTTTCAGATTCTTTCAATTCTTCTTTTAATTTTGAAATTTCGCTTCTGTAGGTTTCAAGAGCTTTTTCTGTGTGGAAAACGCCTGAAAAAATAAAATACGATGATTCAAAAAATATTTCAGCGTTTTCACAGCGAACATTTTCTGCGATTTCATTTTCAACTGCGAAAATTTTCATTCTTTCATTGAGAAAATCGCACAGGCAGTTGAAAACTGTAAAATCTTTCGTGTTGGCTTCGGGGCTTTTAATGAAAAATTCTACAGGGTCATTAAAATTTTTTGTTGGAATTAATGTTTTCGGCATAGGTCCTGCATCTTCTTTCTTTACATCGGTGTAAAAATAATGATTAATTTTTACGCTTTTTCTGTTTTTTTCAGGGAACGAAGGTTTTTCAAAAGAAAATTTATTATTTTTCGTATTGTTTTGTTTTAAAAGGAGTGAAAAAGTTTTGTTCAGCGTGCTATTAATTTTTTCCGGATTGAAATTTCCTGAAACTGTAATGTTAAAAAGTGAAGCATTTAAAAATTCCGGGTAAGCCTTTAAAATATCGTTGAAAGAAATTTGAAAAATCTCTTCGTCGGTTGAAAAAGCGTTTTTATATCGTTTGCTTTTAAATATTGCTTCAACTGCTTTCGATGTCATCTGATTCTGCGTGCTTTGGGAAAAAAGTCTTTTTTGAGTCTGAACGGAATAAACGATTCTGTCGACGGTGTACGGTAAAATTTCAGAGTCTATGAGTGAAGAAAACGCAATTGTAATGATTTTTTCAAGTTCTTCCGGTTTTGTTTGGATTAAAATTGAAGAAAAAGCGAGGTCAGTTTTGCATGAAATTTCTGGTTTTGATGTAATCTTTTTTTGCTGAAGATTTTTTTCTGCTTCAAGGCGGATATTTTCGCATAGTAAATTTACCATCACAGAATTAAAAAGCGCGTTGTTTTTGCTGGAAAGTTTTCCGCATTTTATGCCTAGAAGAAAAACTGCTGAATCGCTGTCTTTGTTTTCTTTGAAAGTTACGGGAATAGAATTTTTTAGCGTAAAAAATGAAGTGTTTTTTTTGTTTTCAGATTCAAATTCTTTGTAAAAGTCTTGTGGTAATTTTTTTTCTTTTGTTTCAAGCGATTTTTTTTCGTTTTGAATTTCTTTTAAGGCATTTTTGTAGAGGCTGTTTGTGTACCAGGAAGCATTTTTAAAATTTATTTCCTCGTAGCCTAAGTCAAGGAATTCTTTTTTGTGTTTTTTGAAATTCTTTGAGTTTATAAGCACAAAAATAAACGGTTCTGTGTTTTCATAATTTTTTTTTGCGTTTGAAAAAGAAACTGATTTTATTCTTTGTATTTCGTTTAAAAATTCTTCTTTTAGCGAAAGCGATTTTTCTTGTGATTCATTAAAATCTTTGACCGCCCAAAACTGCGCAAGATAATCCATAAAAGTTGTTGAATTGCAGAAAATTTTCCTGAACTCCTGAATTAAAGAATCTTTTGCGTTTTCAAATTCCTGTTTTGTAGCATAAGAAAAAGCATTTTTTGTGTAATCAAGAAAAATTTCTGACTGGGCGCACGGAGTTGTCTTTGAATTTTGTGAAAGAACTTGAAAAATTATGCGTGAAACTGAATTTTTGTGCGCGCTTTCGGCATTGATGTATTCTGTTCCGGGAATCGCAAGTTTTTCGTCGAGAAAGGCCTTTGTTTTAAAAGAAGAATTATTATCGTTGAGCATTTTTGAAATGACATCACATTCGGTGATGTTTGAAGTTTTGTACTGAACGATAATTTGAGAAAGTTCATCGGAAAAACGGCTGTCGTGGAGCACAAATTTTTTCTGCTGATTTTCTACATCGATTTTAGAATCGTCCTGTTGTTTTGTATTCTGCCTGATTTGTGAAAAAATCTCTTTGCAGACAGTCAAAACATCTTCTTTTTTTGCCGCTCCGCTTATAAAAATTCCTGTATTTCTACCTCCGAAATGATTTTCACGGATTTTATTAAGGCTTGTTCTAACTTCCGGGACTTGTGCTTTTGAAAAAATTGCAGGATAAACGCCTGAATCATGCTTCCAAGGCGCCTCTGAAAAAACGCGCGAATCAATGCTTGAGTTTATAAATCCTTCCGGGCTTTGAACATATTGCATTACGGAAGTTTTCATTTGGGATAGTTTTTCGCTTGTGTAAAAATCTGTTAAGGATTCGTCGAAAATTTGTGTTTTAAGAAGATAAAGTGCTTTTTCTAAAAAAAATGGAGAAGTTTCCATTATAAATCGCATTGAATCAGAAGAACAGACAGAACTGAAATTTGAAAGAATTTTTTCTGAATCAGCGTTTTTTATTTGAGCCGAAAGAATTTCCAAGAGAAGTGAAAAAAATCCCGTTTCGTCTTTTCTTTGAGAAGAAAAACCTGATTTTATGGAAAGTTCAATGCGAACATGCGGAATTGAAAAATCTTCAAGAACAAAAACTTTACATTCATTTTCCAGAGTATATTCGCAGAACGAGTTAAAAATTGTATTTTCAGCGCGAGTCGGAAAGATAAAAACAATAAAACAAAAAAGAAAGATGATATTTTTTTTCATTTTAACATTGCGGAAATTGCTAAGAATTTCAATTTTTAGAGATATTTTTGATTTAATTATAGTTTAAAATACATTTCCTGAAAAGAATCTTTCAGAGTTCTGCATTATAGACGAACTTAGTTTTTTTCTTTTAAAAATTCAAATGGCTTTTTTATTATTTTCGTGATATAATTTTTGTATGGAAGATTTTAATTATGTAAAATGGGATGCCAAATTTGTAATTGGAATAGTCCCGATTGATGAACAGCATAAAAAACTTGTTGAATTGTGTAACGCCCTTTATGAAAAAGTTTGGACTGCAAGAAAAGATAATACTGAGGAATGGAAAGTTCAGACTGCCGTAACTTTAAAAGAATGTGTTAATTATGTCGCGACACATTTTTCTTATGAAGAAAAAATTATGAAAGCCGTAAATTATGTAAATTATTCTGCACATAAAAAAAGGCATGATGAATTTACACAAAAACTTCTCGATGTTTCATCAAATTTTAATAATCTTACTGTAAAAGAAGCTCTTGATTTTTCAAAATTTTTAATCGACTGGATTTTTGAACATATTTCCTACGAAGATCGCCTTTATGTGAAGACTGTTCAGGAATATATGAAAAATTCTAAAATTCAAAAATAAAATTTTATTTGTGATTTAATTCTGAATTGAAATCTTAAAAATTTTTTTTATAAAGCGTATTCGGATTATAAAATTTTTTTAAGATTTTTTATTATTACCTCTAAAATTTCAGTTTTTAGAGGTAATTTTTTTAAATTCTTTTTATTCTTCGAGTTTTGTGATATTAACGTTTGTTGTTACATCAAGTTCAAGGCTTTCGCTTTTTACGGTATATTCAAACTTGATTGTTTTTTTGTCACTAGATACCAAAAAGCCTTCATCGCGTGTAATTTTTAAATCTGGAATTTCTTCTGCTTCTGGCATGGTGTTTAATGAATCTTCACCTTCTTTAAAAAATTCTGCAATGGTACTTGAAAGTTCATCGCTTGTGTCTGTGTATTCAGGAAGAGTTGCAGTTTGATTTTCTGTATTAAATTCGATTATTTCTTTTGAAAATGTTTCTGTTCTTCCGCTTAAGTTGTCTTTTGCGATTACTGAAAACTGCCATTTTCCGTTAAGCCATTGTGAAGAAAAATCTTCTTCAGTTAAGAGTGAATAATTTTCTTTTTTGCTGCATGAAGAAATTGTAACAAACGATGCGATTAAAGCAAGCGTGAATAAAAATTTTGTAAGTTTTTTCATAAAATCCTCTGTTTTAATTAAGATTTCCAAAAAATGTTCTTTGGAATTTTTAGTATATTATTTAAAAGAAATGTTTTCTACCAGATTTACAAGGCGTTCCGGGGTAAGTGCAAAATTGTTTTTTATTTTTGATGAACAAATTGCGTGGCTAAGAGTTGCGTTCAGCATGCTTGAAAGATTGTCGTAGCCTTGAGAAAGCAGGGCAGCTGTAAATCCACTTAAAACATCGCCGCTTCCTGCTTTTGAAAGTGACGGTTTTCCTTCTGAGTTTACAAAAATCTTGAAATTCCATGTGTCATTTGCGTCTTTGCAGAATGTTCCTGTCATCGAATTTGCGCCTTTTACATGAAGAATTACATCCGGGAATTCCCTGCAGAAAATTTCCATTAATTCTGTTTTGAATTTTATGCAGTCTTCAACGGAGAATATATCGCTGTTATTTTCTGAAGAAGTTTTTCTGATTTTTGCAATTTTTAAAAGTGAAGAAAATTCTTTTGGATGCGGCGTTAAAATTATTCCGTTCGGTCGGATTTTTAAAAGTTCTAGTATTTGCGGATAGTAAAAAATGTCTGCATCAAAAACGGCTTTTACTTCAGGGTGCGATTTTAAAAAATCAAGGTATTTCTGAGGATTTCCATTTCGTCCGAATCCGGGACCTAAAATGAGACAGGAAATTTTTTCCGGGATTTCCTGTGAGAGCATGAGGCTTAATGGAATTTTAAATTTTGAAGAGGCTTCTTTATTTGATTCTGATTCTACTAAAGTTACAAGACCGCACCCGAAACTCAGCGCGCTTGTTCCTGCCAGTGCTGCAGCCCCGACTTTTTCTCCAAGAATTACGGCGGTGTGCCCGAAAGTTCCCTTGTGAACATTGTTTTTAGTTCTTTCAGGAAGGACGAGATCGCTTTTTTCCAGGAGTTTTATGAAGGATTCAGATTTTTCTTCGAATCTTTTTTGTGAAATTCCTAAATTTTCTGTGAAAATTGTTCCTGTTATGTCTTTTGCGCTGTCAGTATAAAAAGCGAATTTTAAAGCACCCATAGAAACCGTGATGTCGGCTTTGAATGAATTTTCTGCGGTTTCTCCTTTTTGTGAGAGCCCTGAAGGCATATCGCAGGCAATTTTAAAACATTCAAGGGAATTTATGTATTTAAAAAATTCAGAAAAATTATTTGAAAATTCACCGTGAAAACCGCTTGCGAATACGCAGTCAACGATTACAGCGTTTGTTTCTTTTAAAAGAGAATCGATGGAAGATGTGAATTCTTCTTTTTGTGCGATAAAGTCGTCGAGAATAAAAATCGGTTCTGAAGTTGAAAGAAATCTCTTTTTCTGAATGGCTGCAAGTTCGCTTGAAATTTCTTTAACCTGAACTGTAAAAATTTTATATTTTCCTGAAAGCCGCCTTGAAAGTGCATAGCCGTCTGCTCCGTTGTTTCCTCCTCCGCAGAGAATTATTGCACAGGGAATTTTTTGCATTTTGGAGTTTGTAAAATAATTTTCGATGTGTTTTTCCAAAGCGGCGGCGGCGTTTTCCATCATGATTTCTTCGGAAAGAAAATGACTTTTTCGATTTAAATCGTCTAAAATTCTTGTGTCGATGTATAAGTTTTTCATAATATTATGTTATATTTGCTTTTTTTGTAACTACTACTTTATATTATGGTTATTTTAGTGTAAACTTCCAATATATTAAAGCGAATATTTCTATGAGGCGGTCAGTTTTTCTCTCTCCTTTGCTGGCCGCCTTTTTATTTTAAAATGAAATTACTTCTTCATAAACTTGAATTGCAAATGAATCTGTCATTCCTGATATAAATTCGATGACGCATTTTTGGAATGAATTAAAATCATCCAGGTTAAAAACTTTTTCCGTGTTACACCGCATTGAATTTATTTTGTTCGTTCTGATTCTCAAGCCTTGTGAATCGGTTCCTTTTGAAAGAAGTGGGCGGTAATGTCCATATTTTACGAGCCATTCTTCAAAATTTTTCTGTAGAACCGGATAATACTGTAAAAACTGGCTTACTCGTCCTGACTGGACATACGGAAAAGAATTTATGAGTGTTGTGTAAATTGTTTTTATTATGTTTGTTGCATAAGTTGCAAATTCTTTCAGACGCCAGTGATTGTAAATGTAGGCAAAATTGAATTTTTTTATTTCTTTGATGAATTTAAAATATTCGTCGCTGAAACAGAGGCCTTTTTCCGGGGAACTCTGGTTTATGAGGTCTACAATTAAATCGTTGATTAAAACTGTTGTATTTACCGCCCGACCGCTTCTGAACGCGTGGGAATTTTTTCCGTTGAGAGTTGTCGTAACGATTTCCCGCATATTTCGATAGGCACTCATATTTAAAATGTGATATTGTCGTGCATCTTCTATGTCTCGCCCGAGGTATGCAATTTTATCTGCAATTTTAACGACGCATCCTTCCCAAGTGAAAGGCTGAATTATTCCCGGTCTTTTGATTGAATATAAATCTATTGCATCTTCGCGTGGTTTTATTCCCTGCTGGTCTATTTCTCCGCAGTGGCAGATTAATCCGTCGCGGACTGCATAAGTCAAGTTTAAAGGCTGAAGAATGTTGTCGGGGTCGGGAAGCGTTTCGATGTAGTCGGCAAAGAAAAGACTGTTCCGCTCGTGCCAGAATTTTTTTGGAGCGTTTTTGCCTTCTTTTTGTTCCATGAGCATGTTAAGACAGTCTTCTCCGTGATGCCCGAACGGTGCGTGCCCGATGTCGTGTCCTAATGCGATTGCTTCAGAAAGCTGTTCGTTTAATCCGAGTGCTTTTGAAATCGTTTTTGCAACTGAAGCGACATGCATAACATGTTCCATTCGCGTGCAGATATGGTCGTTGTGAGGTGCAAAAAAAACTTGAGTTTTGTGTTTAAGTCTTCTGTACGCCTGACAATGAAGAATTCTTGTGTAGTCTCGTTCAAATTCTGTTCGAATATCATTTCTTGAATATAAATCAACTTTTCGCGTTATGGCCTGATTCCATTTTGGAGAATTTTCATCGCATCTTACATCAAAAAACTGCTTCATTTTAGTTATCTCTCTTGTCTGTATTATTTTTTAGAATTTTATTCTGAAAAAAGTAAAATAATGCGGAAATAATCGTGTACAAAGCTAAAGCCGAAACAAGAGAAATCATCAGCGGTGATGAAAACTGAATTTTATACGGCTCGAAAATATCTAAACAGAAATTGTTAATTCCGATTTTCATGACGGCCTGCATTAAAAAAATCGTAATAAATCCGGCGAGAAAAAAGAAAACTGTCATTGAAACGGCTTTAATCTTTGTGTTTGAAAAGGTTTTTTTTAGAATTCGGTTTTTAAAAATTCCTGTTAAAATGAGTGCAAAAATTATTGGAATTACGAGTGCAGAATATTCTATTATTACGGCTTTTAAGTGCGGTGTAATGTTTATAATTTCGTTTTCCTCTGCGTGGAGATTTTTGTTTATTATAAGCCCGAAAATCTGAAGAATGCAGAAATAAGTTTTGAATAAAAATCGTGGAATAAAACAGAAAATTGCAGTTTTTATGTTGACGCAAACTAAAATCAGAATTGGAAGCAGAATGAAAAATCCGTCTGAGTAATCCGTGTTGAAATCTGACATAAGACTTATCATTTCGTAAATTAAACTTAGGGCGACACAAATGCGCGTAATCCATTTTTTTTGAGTTTTTGTAAAATCAAGAGGAAGTTGTTCTAAATTGTTCATTTTTATATGATAAATGATTTTTTATGAAATATAAAGTGAAATTTAATGTGTTTTAAAAAGCGCTTTTTTCCGGATTTTTATTATTTGTTTATTTTTTTATATTTTTTTCCATTTTAAAATATTTCTTCCTGTAAAAAAAAATACTTTTCTAATTTTTTCATATATTGTAAAATGTTTAATTGATGAATTTTATATTTCATCAGGAGTAAAAAAAATATGAAAAACGCTTATGTAAAAAGAGTTTGGGAAGAAGTTAAAGCAAAAAACCCGAACGAACCAGAATTTCTTCAGGCTGTAGAAGAAGTGCTTGCTACTCTTGAACCAGCTGTAGACCAGATGCCAGAACTTGAACCAAATGCAGTTCTTGAAAGACTTGTTGAACCAGAACGCGTAATCCAGTTCCGTGTTCCTTGGATGGATGATGCAGGTAATTATCATGTAAATCGTGGTTTCCGCGTACAGTACAATTCTGCTATTGGACCTTACAAAGGAGGTCTTCGTTTCTCTAAAGAAGTAAACCTTTCAGTACTTAAATTTCTTGGATTTGAACAGATTCTTAAAAATTCTCTTACAACTCTCCCAATGGGTGGTGGTAAAGGTGGTTCAGATTTCGATCCAC
>JAEDFA010000045.1 GCA_016293005.1 Treponema sp. | reverse complement strand
TTCAAGCATTTGCATTGCAAGCTGTTTGTTGTCGTATTCATCAGACTGTGCAAGACTTAAAACTACAACACCGTCGATATCGCTTAAGTATTCTTGTTCAACAGATGTTTCTGATTTTGAAGTCTGATTTTGTTTCTGCACTGTCTGTTCCTGTGCAAAAATTCCGTGTGAGAGTAATGCGGCTGCAACAATTGTTGCGATTTTGTTTTTAGTGTTCATTTTTTGCTCCTTCACAAAATTAAATGAATTATAAAAATTGAAAAATTCTAAAAATTCGTTTTTAGAGTTTTTATATTATCGGCTAATTTTCTAATTCTGGTAGTACAACAGTCCATTCGCCGTTAATTTTTTGAAAATTGTAATAAACGACATCGGTTTCATCTTTTACCTGAACTGCTTTGATTTTGCCTTTGTCGATATAGCGGATTTCTTCGACTTCGTGATTTTTTCTTGCCGGAACGAAAACATATTTGAAGTAATCCTGAAGTGTTCTGAGCCTCAATCCTTTTACAGGTAGCCTTTTTGATGCTTTTGTAAGGTTTGACTGATTTGACCAGTAGGAAATTGAATTGTCATCGATGTATTTTGTCCATTCTGAATAGTTGTATTCAGCCATTATTACGGAAAGTTCTTCGATTTTTTGAAGGATGATTTTTTTGTCGGCCTGAAATTCTTCATAAGAGATATCTGAAACTTCTTTTGTAGAACGCTGGTATTCTTCATCGATTACAGGAGGTGTTTTTTCTTCCTGCACTACAGGTTCAGGTTCTTTTACTTTTGTAGAATTGCAGCTTTGGAAAAAAAAGCAGGATGCAGGAGTAAATATTGAAAGAAATGATATTTTTAAAATTTGTTTGGTAATGTTCATGATTCTAATTGTACAATGCTTGTTTTATTTCGTCAAATGCCTTATTTTATAAAATATGACAAAAGCGGTATTTCCTGGATCTTTTGATCCTCCAACAAACGGGCATTTAAATATAATAAAAAGGGCAGCGGAACTTTTCGATGAAGTTGATGTTGTAATCGCTGTTAATTCAGATAAAAAATATTTGTTTTCAGAAGAAGAACGCCTTTCGATGCTTTCTGAAATCGTAAAAGCTTTTAAAAATGTTTCAGTTCATTCATGGAACGGTCTGATTGTTGAATATGCAGAAAAATCTGGATCCAAGGTTCTTTTACGCGGAATAAGGAATGTAAGCGATTTTTCTTATGAATTTGACCTTTCGCTTTTAAATCACAAATTAAACAATTCTATAGAAACTCTTTTTATTCCAACTGAACAAAAATACCTTCTCATGAAGTCAAGTTCAATTAAGGAACTCGCAAAATATCATGGAGACATTTCTGGTATGGTTCCGCCGTGCGTTGAAAAAAAATTAAAAGAAAAGTTTTTTTATCCCGATTCTTGACATTTTCGTTTAATTTGTTAAAAATGGATTGACAACCTGATTGGAACTGTTGTATTATAATATTCACAGTTAATCAGAATATTATCAAAATTAATAGCGAGGTTTATATATGGCAGTACCAAGATCCAAAACATCTAAGGCTGTAACAAAGAGACGTCAGACAATCAATATGAAATTGACAGCTCCTCAGCTTACAGAATGCAGTAACTGCGGCAATCTTGTTCAGTCGCATCGCGTGTGCCCTAAATGTGGTTTCTACCGTGGACGACAGGTAATTACACCTGAAGTAAATGGTTAAAAAATAAGGCACTCTAAGTGCTTGTTTAATTAGGAGTATAAAATGGACGAATTATTCCAGAAAATGCAGAAAATTATTGCTGAAAAACTTGAAAAAGATGAAAGCCAGATTACATTGGATTCTTCTTTCCGTGGTGACTTAGGTGCAGACAGTTTGGACACTTATGAACTTGTTTACGAAATCGAAGAACAGTTTGGTGTAAAGATTCCTGATGAAAAAGCAAATGAATTTGAAACAGTTCGCGATGCTTACGATTTTATCAAATCAGAAACAAAATAAATTAATTTGATTTTTCAAATTTCAAAAGGCTGCGTAATGCAGTCTTTTTTTTTCATTGACAGTCTTTTTTCTATTTCGCTATAATCATTTTGAAATGGAAATGATATCATCTGAAAGAAAAAAGCAGTTAATAGATTTTTGCAAGCCTCTAAAGTTAAAGTTTAAAAAACTGGAACTTCTTGAACTCGCTTTTCATCACCGTTCGTATTCAAATGAAAATGTAAATGTAAGGCATTACAACAATGAACGCCTTGAGTTTTTAGGTGATTCTGTTTTGGGACTTGCGACTGCAGATTTTCTTTACAGTGATATGAAAAATAATCCGGAAGGCGACCTTGCAAAAATTAAGTCTGTCGTCGTTTCTGAAAAATCTCTTGCACCGATTGCCTTAAAATTCGGGATAGACAGAATGCTCGTTTTAGGTCATGGCGAAGAGTGTAGCGGTGGAAGAAAAAAGCCTGCGATTCTTGCAGATTGTATGGAAGCGGTAATCGGGGCGTATTATCTTGATTCCGGGTTTGAGGCGGCAGAAAAATATGTTCTTTCTTTTATAATTCCAGAAATACGCAAAGTGCAGGATTCCGGGGGAAAAGATTTTAAAACTTTACTTCAGGAATTATATCAGAAAAAATGCAAAAGATGTCCTGTTTATCAGATTGTTTCAGTTTCAGGACCAGATCATCAGCAGACTTTTAGTGTTGTTGTTCAACTTTCAGATAAAGTTTACGGTCCTTGTTCGGGGTTTTCAAAAAAAGATGCAGAACAGAAAGCTGCGGAACTTGCCTATAGAACCTTAATCGAAGAATCTTAAATTCCTCTTCTTTTTTTATAATTCTGTTTTTTGTGGAAAAAATAAACATTCTGTGCTACAATTTTTTTCATAATGAAAGAAAAATTTTCCTTTTTTACCAAATATTTCGACCTTTTTATTTTTATAATTTTTGCAGGTGTAATTGCATTTTTTCAGTTTTCAGGTTTTTTCGATAAACTTGACTTTAGGCTTTATGACGGAATGCTTTCGTTTTGTAAAAGTCCTCATGAAAGCAAAAATATCGTTCTTTTGGATGCTGACAACAAGTCTATTCAGGATTTAGGAGAATGGCCGTGGAGTCGTGATATTGTCGGGGACACTCTTTTACGATTAAAAGAATTTAATCTTGATACTGCTGTTTTCGATATTGAATATCTTTCGCCGTCTAGTAAAGGTGTTCCGTCTGGGGTTGAGAAAATTCTTGAAAACGCACTTATCGAAACTCACGATACAATTGGTTCTTCAATATATCAGCTTTCTGACGGAATAAAAAATAATTATTATTCTTTAAAAGAAATTCCTAGTTTAATAGATGAAAGCATAGTTTATGCTGTCGATGATTCAATGAACAATCTTCATTCTCTTCTTTCTGGAAAAATCTACCGCGATAATGATGAATATTTTGCAAAGTCTCTTGAATTTTTTGGAAATGCATGGCTTACAGTAAATATCTGCGATATAAATATTGAATATTCTGATGAAGACATTGATTATGCAAAGAAAAGAATTTTATGGAACAACGTTCAGGATGAAAAGGGTTTAACTAAAAAAAATAATCACAAAATTTTTACGATGATGTACGGCGTTCAGGATGAACAGGCATTTTGTCCTGCGCTTCCAAAGATTTTTAAAGGTGCAAGAGGAGCTGGTTTTACAAATGTAACTGTAGATTCTGACGGGTCAAGGCGGCGTATAGAACTTCTTTACGATATAGATGGAGAATTTTTAGGTCAGCTCGTTTTTTCGCCGCTTTTAAATTATCTTGATGTTCAGAATGTAATTCGTGAAAAAAAATCGCTTACTTTAAAGCAGGCAAAATTTCCTTCAAAAGATTACAGAATCGACATAAAAATTCCTCTCGATGAAAATGGTACGATGTTCATAAACTGGCTTCACAAACCGTATATCGATTCTTTTAAACACATTTCATTTTCAGATATAATACGCCTTGATATGCTTGAAAATGTAATAACCGAAAATCTTTCATATCTTTTTTCTTTTGAACTTCGCTCTTCTGACGGACTTCCGTTATCGTACATTGAAAAAATCGATGAAATCCTTTATTTGTTTCAGGAAATAACTTTAGAAAAAGAGCGTCTTTTGTCTTTGTGCAAAGGTCTTGATTCTTCTGGAAATAAAATTCAGGGAATTTTACCGGAAGAATACGAAAAGTATTTTTCTATGCGCAAAGAATTTTACAATCTTTTTTACGATTTTATGGATTCTTCTGATTTTTATCTTAAAGATATTTCAAACAGGCTTCTTGAATTAAAAGAATCAGAAGAAATTTCAGAGGACGATTACATAGATTTTTCTTCTCACGCATCAGAATGTTTTTCTGAACTTCAGGCGAATAAAAAAGAATTTCAGGAAGAGTACGCTCGTTTTTCTTCTATGCTGGACGGGAATTTCTGTATATTAGGAAATACTGCTTCAAGTACAACCGATATGGGGGCGACGCCTTTTATAAGCCGCTATGAAAATGTCGGCTGCCATGCAAATGTCTTGAATACAATTTTGCAGCGTGATTTTATTACTCCCGTAGAATGGTACTGGATTTATTTGTTTTCGTGTATTGTGATTATAATTCTTCTTTTGATATTCAGAAAAAAATCTTTAAAGGCACAGAACATCGTGTATGCAGTTTTTTCTGTGATTCTTATTTTAATTCCGTTTTGTTCGATGGTCTTTTTCAGTAAATACATGCAGTATTGTGCATTGATTTTTCTTCTGGTGCTGAATTATTTTACGGGGCTTTCAATTCGTTTCAGACATTCTTCAAAAGAAAAGAAATTTATTCGTCAGGCGTTTTCAACTTATGTTTCTAAAGATGTTGTAAACGAAATTATAAAAGATCCTGCAAAAGCTCTTAAACTTGGCGGTGAAGAAAAAAATATTACAGCTTTGTTCACAGATATTAGAAAATTTTCTACTTTCAGTGAGCTTGTAACTCCTGAAAAACTTGTAAGCATTTTAAACGATTACCTTGGCGTTTTAAGCGATGTAATTCTTGATAACAGAGGAACAATCGATAAGTATATCGGGGATGCAATTGTTTCGTTTTTTGGAGCGCCACTTCCGCTTGAAGATCACGCATACAGAGCCTGTATTTCTGCAATCGGAATGAAAAAAGCTGAAGAAGCTTTTAATGCAAAATTTTTAATGGAAAACGACATAAAAGATCCTAGATTTGAAAAATATTTTTCTGAAGGACTTTATTCTAGAATCGGTATAAATACGGGAAAAATGGTTGCGGGAAACATGGGAACTACCGGAAAGATGAATTATACTGCAATGGGAAACGATATGAATCTTGCAAGTCGTCTTGAAGGTGTAAATAAACAATACGGTTCAAAAATTCTCATTTCAGATAAAACATGGAACGAAGTTGAAAGTGGAGTTCATAAAGGTGAACTTGTTGTAAGAAAGGTAGATAAAGTTCGCGTTGTAGGAATTACGACACCAGTTCAGCTTTACAATTTAATCGGCTTTAAAAGCGAACTTTCCAATAAAAAACTTGAACAGATTGACATTTTCCACGAGGCGCTTGAACTTTATCTAAAAAAAGATTTCCAGAATGCACAGAAGTCTTTTATTCGCGCAGCTGAACTTGATCCGAGTGATGAAACTGCTTTGATTTTTGCAAAAAAATGCAGCGATTATATTCAGAATGGTATTCCTGAAGGCTGGGACGGAATTATAAATCTTACAAGTAAATAGATTATAAAGGTGGTTATGATTTTTAAAAATTTTACGAAAGTTCTTTTTTGTTTAATTTTTTCAGTTTTGTTTTCAGGCTGTGATTTTCTATCTTTAAATTTTACATCCGGTGATATAGATTTTACTGATTTTCCAAAAAATAACAGCGCAGACCGTTTTGAAAACGAAAAAACTTATGAAAAAGGAGATAAAGCTTCGTTTTATATTTCTGTCAAAAGCAATCTGGAATCTAAAGATTTTTGTGCAGATTTTGTTTTAAAAGAATCAGGCGAACATTGCAATGTTTGGTGTGTTGAAAAAGATTCTGCTTACATGATGAAAAATCCTCTTTCTTCCGATGTTTTCACTCAAGTGCGTGAGAAATTTGATGAAATTTATCCTGTTCAAATTCAGATTTTTGGAGACAATAAATTTTCTGATTCCAAGTGGTCAAATTTGCTTAAAAACTATAATGGAAAAGTTAATATTCTCATTTATGATATTGCAAATGATGCCTGTGAAAGTCAAGACGGAGGCGTTTTTGGATTTTTTCATGCGCTTGATTTTTATACTGATTCAAATTATTCAAATAAAACAGAATGTATTAATGTAGATTCGTTTTTTTTCAACCAAGAAAACACAAAAGAAGGTTCTTTTCAGACTTTGTTTCACGAATTTCAGCATCTTGAAAATTTTGTAAATAAAGTGGTTCTTTCTTCTAATAATCGTTCAGTTTCTACATGGTACAACGAAATGCTTTCAATGCTTTCTGAAGATATTTTCACAGATTTGCTTGATATTAAGCTGGAAAATGCTCCTGCAAACAGATTGAATTTTTTTAACGCTTATTATCCGCTTGGTTTTTATCAGTGGAGAAGTGAATCAAACTATTTTCCTTCAGGTGATGTGTATATCTCGTATGCAAATTCTTATGCATTCGGCGCTTATCTTTTGCGTAATTTTGGAGAAATAAAACTTATTAAGAAAATCTCTCAGAATGATTTTGTAGATGAAGAATCTATTACAAAGGCTTTAGAAAGTTTGGATTATGATTTTACTTTTTCTGATGTACTTTTAAATTTTTACCAGATTCTTTTTGAAAATGAATCTTATTCTTTAAATAAAGAATTTTCTGATGATTCATTTGGATGCAAGTTGAATATAAAAGCTATTGATTTAAAAAAATTCCCTGCAACTAAAGAGATTCCGTATTTTGTTTACGATAATGCAACTTTATATCCTTCCAAAAAATTTCCTGTAAGCGCATACAGTTTTTCGGTTTATAAAAATCCTTATGGATACTCAGTTAACGATGTTCAGAAAAATGAAAACCTTGACTATAAAGTAATTTCTTCAAATTCATTTTCATATTTAATAAAGACGAACGCGACAAGGCTTGACATTTCTCAAGAAAATTCAGGTTATTTTGCTGGGTATAAAGTTTTTTTAGAAGAAAAAGAAAGCCGCGCTTTATGTTCAGAAATTTATCCTCTTCCTGAAAATCATGTAAAAAGAGTTGAGCCTGTTTTTTCTGATAAGGAACTTCTTTTAAAATGAAGGATGTTATGAAAAAAATAGTTTTTTTTATGCTTTTTGGATTTAATTTAATGTGTGTGTTTTCATTTTCAAAAAATCAAATAACCGAAAGTTTTACTGGAACTGTGTGTGCAATGGGAAACGAGCCTTTTGTTTTTCCTGGAATTGTAGCCAATGATGGAAGAAAATTTATTGTCGATGCGTCAGAAAAAGTTAAAAAAGAAATTCTTATTTTTCAGGGAAAAAACGTGATTTTTGAAGGAGAAGTTTATTTTTTAGATGAAAATCAGAATAAAATTTTTGTTGATTTAAACAATGAAGAAAATATTAAAAAAGACTGTTATTTTTTGCTGAAAAAGTATAAAGTAATTGATTGACAATGATTTTTATTATTTTCAATATTTGCTTAAAGTTTGCGTTGCAATCTTAATTATCAATTGTTGTTCTTCATTTCATTGTAGAACATAATCATACTTTTTTATGAGGTAAAAATGAAAGGAATTATTCTTGCAGGCGGTTCAGGGACACGGCTTTATCCGATTACAAAAGCTGTTTCAAAGCAGATTCTTCCGCTTTACGATAAACCGATGATTTATTATCCGTTGAGCGTATTAATGCTTTCAGGAATTCGTGAAATTCTTATTATTTCAACACCGCGAGATATTTCTTGTTTTAAAGAACTTTTTGGCGATGGCTCTTGGCTTGGCCTTCATTTTGAATATGCAGTTCAGGATAAACCGCGTGGTCTTGCAGATGCTTTCATTGTTGGAAAAGATTTTATAAAAGATGATGATGTTGCTTTAGTTCTTGGAGACAATATTTTTTACGGACAGAGTTTTACGCAAACTTTAAAAAATGCAGCAGAAAAAATCAAAAATCAAAAAGGTGCGGTAATTTTTGGTTATTATGTAAAAGATCCTACAGCGTATGGAGTTGTAGAATTCGATAAAGATGGTAATGTTCTTGGAATCGAAGAAAAACCAAAAGAGCCAAAATCGAATTATGCAGTTCCGGGGCTTTATTTTTATGATAATTCAGTTGTAGAAATTGCATCTTCTATAAAACCTTCTAGCCGCGGAGAAATCGAAATCACATCTGTGAATAACGAATATCTTTTAAGAAAAAATCTTAAAGTTGAACTTTTAGGTCGCGGAATGGCTTGGCTTGATACAGGAACTTATGACGGTCTTCTTGAAGCATCAAATTTTATCGCTACAATCGAAAAGCGACAGGGAATGTATGTAAGTTGTATCGAAGAAATTTCTTATAGAAACGGCTGGATTTCAAAAGAGGAACTTTTAAATCTTGCAAAAGGCTATAAAACTGATTATGGAAGATATTTAGAGTTTATCGCAGAAAATTAAATTGTGAATTATTTGAATGTAATGTAACATTTTATAAAAATCGTGAAATTTTATTTATTTGCTTGGAGAAAATATGGCATTTGAATTTAAAAAATGTGAAATTGAAGGGCTTTACGAGATTTTTCCGAAAATCTTTGGAGACAATCGGGGATATTTTCTTGAAACATACAGCGAAAAAGATTTTTTTGATGCTGGATTAAAAATGAAATTCGTTCAGGATAATCAGTCAAAATCTGTAAAATATGTTCTGCGCGGTCTTCATTTTCAGACAAAACATCCTCAGGGAAAATTAGTCCGTGCACTTGAAGGAAAAGTTTATGATGTTGCTGTTGATTTGCGACTTGGAAGCGCTACATTCGGGAAGTATTACGGAGTGATTTTAGACAGCGAAAAGCAGAATATGTTTTACATTCCCGAAGGATTTGCTCACGGTTTTTGTGTTCTTACAGACAGTGCAACTTTTTCTTATAAATGTACTGATTTTTACCACCCTGAAGATGAAGCAGGCCTTATGTGGAATGATGAAAAAATCGCAATCGACTGGGAAAAGATTCTTCCTGGCATTATGCAGAATGTGAATCTTTCTGAAAAAGACAAAAAACACTCTCCGTTTAGTCTTGAAAATAAATATTTTGATTTAAACGGTAAATGGATAGGAAAATAAAATGGGAAAACGAAAACTTCACAACATTCTTGTAACTGGTGGAGCAGGCTTTATTGGCTGCAATTTCATTCATTATCTTTTTTCTCTTTCTAATAGCGGAACAGATTTTTTTCAGGATGCAGATTTTCAAGGTAATGTCATCAATGTAGATTCTTTAACTTACGCAGGAAACCTTGAATCTTTAAAAGATGTAGAAGAAAAATTCGGCGGGAAAAGATATTTTTTTGAAAAAGTTGATATCTGCGACCGTTCTCAAATTGAAAGAATTTTTAAACAATACGATATTGACACTGTAATTCATTTTGCAGCCGAAAGTCATGTTGACCGTTCGATTTTAGGCCCTGAAACTTTTATAAAAACGAATGTAAACGGAACCTTTACGCTTCTTGATGTAGCCCGCTCATACTGGAACTGTTCTTTAGATAATATAAGAGATGATGTTCTTTTTCATCATATATCAACAGATGAAGTTTACGGCTCTCTTGGAGAAACTGGTTATTTTCTTGAAACAACTCCTTATGACCCGCGCTCTCCATATTCTTCGTCAAAGGCAAGTTCAGATCATCTTGTGATGGCTTACTATCACACTTACGGTCTTCCAGTAACGCTTTCAAACTGTACAAATAATTATGGACCATTTCAGTTCCCGGAAAAACTTCTTCCGCTTATGATTTCTAACATAAAAGACGGGAAAAGTCTTCCTGTTTACGGAAAAGGCGATAATATCCGTGACTGGATTTATGTTGAAGATCATAACAGGGGAGTCTGGCAGATTGTAAATAATTCTCCTAGCGGTGAAAAATGGAATTTAGGCGGTGAAAATGAATGGCAGAACATAAAACTTCTTCATAAAGTAATTGAACTTACCTCTTTAGAACTTAATAAAAATAAAGAAGAAGTTGAAAAGACTATAGTTTATGTAAAAGACCGTCCTGGACATGATAAGCGCTATGCAATCGATTGTACAAAAGCAAAGACAAAACTCGGCTGGAATCGTAAAATGACTTTTGAGCAGGGACTTTTGGCGACAGTAAGATGGTATTTAAAAAACGATGAATGGATTTCTCATATTCAAAACGGTTCTTACAAAGACTGGATAAATAAAAATTACACACAAATGGGAAGATAAAATTTAACGCCTTGATTTTTTAAGGCTGAATATAAACAGAGGTTAAAAATGAAAAAAATCGCAAGTGGAAAGGTTCGAGAGGTTTATGATTTAGAAGATGGAAGAATGGTAATTGTTACAACAGACCGTTTAAGCGCATTTGATGTAATTCTTCCAACTCTTATTCCAGACAAAGGAAAGGTTTTAAACGCACTTTCAAATTTCTGGTTTGATTACACAAAAGATATTGTAAAAAATCACATGATTTCTTCTGATATAAAAGATATGCCAGAAGAATTTCAAAAGCCTGAATATGACGGGCGAGCGATTCTTGTGAAAAAATTAAAAATGATTCCTTACGAAGTAATTGTACGAGGATATATGTTTGGTTCAATGTATGAAGCGTATAAAAAAGGCGAAGAGTTTTTAGGTCATAAGTTTGAAAAAGAATACAAAGAAGCCGAAAAACTTTCTCAACCGATTGTAACGCCTTCTACAAAAGCAAGTGAAGGTCATGATATAAATGTAACTTTAGATTACATGAAAAAAGATTTGGGTGAAGACCTTGGCTCAAAAATTGAAAAAGCCGCTCTTGCCGTTTATAAAAAATGTTATGACCACGCTTATAAAAACTCAATTATAATCGCAGATACAAAATTTGAATTCGGTCTTGATGAAAACGGAGAACTTGTTCTGGCTGATGAAGTTTTAACTCCTGATTCAAGTCGTTTCTGGGATTTATCAGAATATCATGTTGGCGGAAGTCCAAAAAGTTATGATAAGCAGTTTGTCCGCGACTGGCTTAAAGAAAATAATCTTGCAGGGGATGCAAATATCAAGGAAATTCCTTCTGATGTCGTAAAAAAAACAAGCGAAATCTATAAGGAATGCGAAAGAAAAATTTGTCATTTTTAGTTCTTGATTTATAAACCCTCGGGAAAGTTAATTTCCTGGGGGTTTTAATTTAAGTTTTAATAAAAAAATAAACCATCAATGTTAAATCTTTATGGTAAGCGGCTTTGACATGATGTATTTTTTATTTTCTGTAATGAAAGAAAACTCTAAAAATCGTCAATTAAGAGTTTTTAAAGAGCATCTTAATTATTGTTATTTTTTTTTCTTTTACTGACAATTTTTTGAAAGTCTGCTATTATGAAACTTACCTATGAATGATTCTAAACTTTCTAAGCCTGCTATAGTTTTATATATTTTTTTTGAATTAATTTTTTTATCATTTATTTGCGTTTTTTTTGCATTGCCGTGGTCATTGAATTTTTATCCGATGCAGTATCCGTTTACAGTTTTCAGTGTTTTAACAACAGAAACAGAAGGAAATGACGCGTCAACTTTGTTATCTGCAATGCTCGGTTTTGTAATTCCCGGAATTGCCGTATGGATTTTTATAAATCTTATATTGTTTTTAATCTGGAAATATAAAAAATTAAACCACAGAAAAATAATCTCTGTTTGTTTTTATATAAAACTTTTTTTCTGCATTATTCAGTTTATAATTACATGTTTTGCCCTTCGCGTGTGGAATTATCCAAAAATAATCTATCAGAAATTAAAAGAACCTGAATTTTCTCAATTTTATGATGAAAATTACATAGATATTTCAGAAGTTAAAATAATTCCGCCAGAAAAAAAACGGAATTTGATTTTTATTTTCATGGAATCAATGGAATCCTCATATACAGATATTGAACACGGTGGAGTTTTTAAAGAAAATCTCATTCCAAATCTTACAAGACTTGCAGAAGAAAATATTAATTTCAGCGAAACGGAAAAAATCGGGGGTGCAATCAATCTTCAGTCATCTTCATGGACAGTTTCAGGACTTTTGTCAAAACTTCTTGCAGTTCCGTATTATTTTCCGTTTTCTAAATCTGGAAGTAAATTAAAGCAGACTTTTTCTGTTGAATGTCTTCCGTCTGCCGTTGCCCTTACAGATATTTTAACTGATTTTGGTTACAAGTGCGTTTTTTCGATGGGTTCAGAAAAAAATTTTGAATACCGCGACATTCTTCTTGAAAGCCACGGTTATGAAATTCACGATATTTCCTGGTACAAAAAAAACGGTTTTCTTTGCGAAAATTATAAGGTTTTCTGGGGTTTTGAAGATTTAAAGCTCTTTGAGTTTGCAAAAAAAGAATTAGATAATCTTTCTCTAGGCGAACAGCCTTTTGTATACAGTTTGATTACTGTTGATACACATTTTCCTTCGGGATTTGTCTGTGAAAATTGCAAAAATGATTTTTCTTCTCAAATGCAGAATGTAATTCGCTGTTCAGACGAGCAGGTTTATAATTTTGTCAGATGGATTCAAAATCAGATTTGGTATGAAAACACAATGATTGTAATTACAGGCGATCACAATTACCTTGATTCTCCTTTAAATAATTTTATACGCGATGAATGTGCACTTTCTTATAGTGAGGCTGTTTTAAAAAGACGAGTTCTCGACATAATCATAAATCCTTACACCGATGTTTTAAAATCCGAACAGAAATTCAGGCGTTTTTCTTCTTTTGATTTTATGCCTACAATTTTAGAGCTTATGGGCTATAAATTAAGCGAAGACGGTCTTGCGTTTGGACGATCTTTGCTAGGAAATTCAAAAACCTTAGTGGAATTTTATGATGAAGATGAAATGGAAAAAGAAATCCTTCGCCCGACAGTTCAGTATGAGGCATTAAAAAGGGCAAAAACAGAAAAAAATTAATTTTACAAAACTTATTTTGCAAGGCCTTTTAAAAGAAAATTAAACCTGATAGTTTTAAATTTTATTAAAGATGAATTTGCAGAAAGTTCTGATTCGGTTCATAAAAGAACCTTCGATTTTGGTTTCAAAAAACGGAACTCTTACGGACTTGATTCCACCGGTGCCGTATAAAATCCATTTGTCGTCTTCTTTAAAGAGAATTACGCAGTTTGCCATTTTTTCTGGATTTACGGCAGTGATTCCTTTGAATTTTAATTTGCTTGTGTTAATCATCTTGTAGAAAATGTAGTCTTCGGTCTGTTCGATTGTGATTATTGCAAAAATTGTTCCGAACGGCTCCATGAAAAATTCTACCTTGTACATCGTTACTGTATCAGAAATTTTTTCATGAGAAATTATATCTGCTTTTGAATAAAGTTCGTAAAGTCCGCCACCGCTTGAAATGTAAGGAATTCCGACATAATCTGAAATGTTTTCAAGCGCAGAACGCATTTCTGTCATAAGGTTTTCATTGTTTTTTATATCCCTGACTTGAATAATTTCGGCTAGATAGTTTGGATTTAAATTTTTTATTGTATTTATTAAAAGTGAAACGGCGTGATTTTCGCTTTCAAGGGAGATATTTTTTGAATTTTTGATATTTTTGATTAAAATTTCTCCATTTAAAAGGGTTTCTTTTTCTTTCTGATTTAGATTTGAATTAAACGGTAAGGCGTGAATCGAAAAAGACAGAAAAAGCAGTAAAAATTTTATGATTTTATTTTTCATATTTATCCTGAACAAAAAAATTGAAAGTTAAATTGACTTTCTGAAAATATTTAAACTCCCATAAAAAGTCAAGAAGATTGTTTCAACAATCGGTTGACGTTTAATAAACAAATTATACTTTAAAAAGATACAAATAGCAATATTGCTGATTTTTGATGAAAATGCTTTAGAAGTTTTTACACTAAAAGAGAAGGACTTTTAAAGTTGTTTTTTGAAAACTTCATTTTTATAAATTTCCCCTTAAATATTTTTCGATTATTTTGTAAAGCCGTTCTGCCGTATTTTTTAATGTAAATTTTTCAAGAAGTTCTTTAGGCGATTCAGTTTTTTGTTTTAAAACCTCATCAAGATTTATAGAAGGATCATTTGGATTTATATAGTGAGCGCATTTTCCGTATATTTCAGGAAGGCAAGTTGAATCAGAAATGATTATAGGACAATTCATACTCAACGCTTCAAGTGGCGGAAGACCGAATCCTTCAAAATATGTTGGAAAAATAAACGCTTTTGCCTTTGTGTAAATGGCTTTTACTTCTTCGTCTTTGAGATAGCCTGCAAGAAGAATGTTTTTTAAATTTTTTAATTCTTCTAGTTCTTGTGGAATTACATTATTCAGTGCTTTTCCGCTTACGACAAAAAATTCGTTAGGGTAAAGTTCTGCGTGTTTTAAAATCCAGAGGAGATTTTTTCGTTTTGAAAGGCTTCCGAGTGTAAAGTAAAAAGGTTTTTCTTTTAAAACAGGAAATTTTTCAAAAATTGAAAAATCTGGTTCAAGATTTTTATATTCTTGAGAAAGCCCTGAATAAACTACAGAAATTTTTTCAGGTTTTGTGTGGTATGAATCGATAATCGTTTTTTTTGTATATTCTGAAACCGTTATGACTTCTTTTGCTTTTTTTGCAATTCGTCTGTACATCAGGGTTGAATAAAGCACGATTTTTTTATCGCGTCTTGAGGTAAAATCTTTTTTAAAAAGCTTACAGTATATGTCATGAATAAATTCGATTCCCGGAACAAAATATGGACATGTATTTGAAAAATTCAGGCTTATAGCTTTGTTTTTTATGACATATTTTTGGAAATGAATTTGAGTCCATAATATCATGTGCTGTGCATTTACAGGGAGAATTATTGTTTTTATATTATTTAAATGGGGGATGTTTTTTGCATTTTTAGGTAAAATCAATTCAATTTCACCTGGTTTTGTCATTTCATCTAAATGTTTTGTAACTTCAATTGCAAGTCTTTCTATCCCGGTTAAATTTCTACACCAAGATTCGCCATTGATACAAATTTTTTTATTCATATGTCTGTCCTTAATTATATACTAAGCATTTTTTTTATAAATTTTTTAGAATTAGAAAATATTAGCGGATTTAAAAAATATATTAATGCTAAAACTTTTAAATAAAAAATGTAAATAGGTTTATAGAAATGTTTTTTTGCATAAATAATTGCAGAAATTGTGCTGTTGAGTTTTCCTTGTTTTCTAAAGTAAT
>JAEDFA010000113.1 GCA_016293005.1 Treponema sp. | reverse complement strand
GCGAAGTTACAACTGCTGAATCTGTATCAACTGTTTCCAAAGTTCCTGCAAAATCGTTTGTAATCTTAACAAAATAGTTTTCTTCTATTTAATATTCATTATAATCCCTTGCAGAATTTTTACTCTGTGAGGGATTTTTTTTATATAAAAAATGAGAAAAAAAGTGTTATATAGAAATAAATTTGTTTTACATTATTTAAAAATAGTGTATAATATTGTGTATTTTGATTTTATACTGAAGGAGTTTCTATGTCTTCTGAAAATAAAAAATTTGATTTTACTATCGAAAATCTTGGTGAATGCAAAATCAAATCGCCTATAGAACTTTCTACTGTAGTCGGAAACGGCACTGCAAATTATGTTAAAGATTCTTCTTTTGTAAGAACAGCTGTAAATGTTTATGACACTTCAAAAAATGACCCGCTTGATTCTTCAAATCTTATGCAAAAAGCAGGTCCTCGTGAATATATTTATTTTTCCCCAGATGAAGTAAAAGCCGGTATTTGTACTTGCGGTGGGCTTTGTCCAGGATTAAACGATGTTATTCGGGCTGTTGTTCGTTGTCTTTGGAATCGTTATGGTGTTCGGGATATTAGAGGCTTTCAGTTTGGTTATAAAGGATTTTTCAAAGATGAAAATTACGAAACAATTCCGCTAAATCCAGAAAATGTCGACGAAATCCACAAAATTGGTGGTTCTTACCTTGGAACAAGCCGAGGCGGCGGAATGCGCACAAAAGATATCGTAGACACTCTTCAGGAAAAAGGCATAAATATGCTTTTCGTAATCGGTGGAGACGGAACTCAGCACGGTGCGCTTGCAATTTCAGAAGAAGTTGAAAAACGCGGCTACAAATGTTCTGTAATCGGTATTCCAAAAACTGTCGATAACGATTTTCTTTTCATCGATCGCTCATTCGGGTTTGAAACAGCAGTTCAGCAAGCAAAAGATGCAGTCGCTTCAATTCACATGGAAGCTCGCTCGCAGATTAACGGAATCGGTCTTGTAAAACTCATGGGCCGTGAATCGGGCTTTATTGCAACTGCAGCTGCTCTTGCAAGCCACGAATGCAATTTCTGTTTAATTCCGGAAGTTCCTTTTGAAATGGAAGGTCCAAACGGTTTTCTTTCTCACCTTGAAAAACGACTTGAAAAACGCCATCACGCAGTAATCATCGTTGCAGAAGGTGCTGGTCAGGAACTTTTAACAAAAACAAATCAGACTGACGCTTCTGGAAACATAAAACTTGCAGACATTGGAGTTTTCCTTCGCGATCAGATAAACGCTTACTTTAAAAAGAAAAATATCGAAATCAACTTAAAATACATTGATCCGGGCTATCAGATTCGTGCCGCTGTTACAACAGCAAGTGATTCAATTTACTGCGAGCGTTTAGGAAACAATGCAGTTCATGCGGCAATGGCTGGAAAAACTAAAATGGTTGTCGGGCTTGTCCATGAAAAATTTGTTCACATCCCAATCAACATGGTAATCGCTTCAAGAAATGTTGTTGACCCTGAAGGAGCATTGTGGCGCGATACACTTGATGCAACAAGCCAGCCAATTTTAATGGTAAACGACATTCAGGCTGCAAAAGAAAAAATGCTTAAAAATTGTAAGCGCTAAAATTTATTCATTTATAAAACAGAATTTAAATCCCTTTGTTCTAGAAAATACTTCCCGGGCAAAGGGATTTTGCATTTAATGAAGCGCATTCCGTTCCTTTTTGAAGAGATTTTTCGAGGTCGCAAGAATTAAGAAATTCATATAGAAAACCTGAATTAAAACTGTCGCCGCATGCAGTTGTGTTTAGAATTTCAATTTTTTCTGAAGGAAACTCAAAAAAAATTCCATTATCTGATGCGAAAGTTGAGTTTTTTCCGCGTGTTACGATGAAAATATTTTTATACTGAACAGATTTCTCGATGATGGACAACTTTAATTCTTGCCTCGAAAGATGTTTTTTCTGTGAAAAAGTGCCTGTAAATTCAGATTCGTTGATTTTTATTATTTCAGGAGTTGAATTTTCCAAAACCGGAATTAAAGAAGGCCCCCAGAAATCTACAAGAAAAATTTTCTGTAGATTTTTTATTATTTTCCCAATTTTTAAAATTAAAGAATCAGCCCAGAATGAACTTTTACTCCCGGAAAAAAGAACTGCATCAAATTCTGGAAGAGTTTTTTCAAAAAGGGAAAGAAAATCTTTTTCGTCTTGCGGTGAACCATTTTGAAATTCTGAATTGACGATTAATTCAGTTGTAGTTTTATTTTTTGAATCGAGCAAAGTCCAGCATTCCCTTACTTCACCAGGAATTAAAAACGGAATAAGGTTTAAATCTGAATTTTTTGAAAGATTTATGAATCGTTCTGCATTTTCGTTTCCGAGCGGACAGATAACCGAAGAAATATTTTTTTGAATTTGATTTAATACTCGGCAGGAATTTACGCCCTTTCCACTTGCATCTTCCCGAAATTTTTTAGCTCGGTTTACATTATTAATCAAAAAATCGTCAAATACAATTGTACGCTGAATTGCAGGATTTAAACATATACAAAGAATTTTCATTCTTCAATTTTACCTGTAAATACTTTCCATGTCCACTTTTTAAAATCTAAAAAAAATCATCTAATAAGTTTAACGCATAAAATCATTCTAAAAACGCAAATTGTAATTCCGAATTGACAAATGTAATTTAAAGTCCGTCAGAAATTCTTACAAAATTCAGCATAAAAGAATTATTACTCCACAAACAAAAAAATCAACTTTTTTAAACTTTTTTTCTCGTTTTTTTGCCGAAAGTGAAAATTTTCGGA
>JAEDFA010000112.1 GCA_016293005.1 Treponema sp. | reverse complement strand
TCACCCAAAACGACCGTTTAAAGTGTACAAAGGGGGAAGTCTCCCCCTCGCTCCAGCCGTCAGAGCCGTCTTCCGCTACCCCTTCTCCTAGGGGCTCTGCCCCTAAAACCCCGAAAAAACTTCATTTACTCTCTTTATTTTCTGGATGTGGAGGTATGGATATTGGATTTACCGGGAATTTTTTTTGCCTAAAAAAATCAGTAAATGAAAAGATACATCCAGATTGGATAGAAAAAGAAAATGGAAAATGGGTAAAACTTGCTTCTACAAAATTTGAGACTGTTTTTGCAAATGACATACGCCCTGATGCAAAAGCTGCTTGGGTATCATATTTTGAAAAAGAAAATCCGAACGCAAATTTAATTTATCAAGTTACAAGTATTGTAGACCTTGTAAAAAAAGCAAGAGAATGCCGTTTTTCATTTCCGAAAAATATTGACATTGTAACAGGTGGCTTCCCGTGTCAAGATTTTTCCGTTGCTGGCAAACGGCTTGGTTTTAATTCTCAAAAAAGCCATTTGGGTAAAAAACTTTCAGAAGACGAACCTTCTATAGAAAGCCGCGGTCAGCTTTATATGTGGATGCGTGATGTTGTAACTTTAACTTCTCCTAAAATTTTTATTGCAGAAAATGTAAAAGGTCTTACTAATCTTGAAGATGTAAAGGAAGTAATTGAACACGATTTTTCAAAAGCGGGTAACGGTGGCTATATTGTTGTAACTGCAAAAGTTTTAAATGCTTCTCACTATGGTGTTCCACAGAAAAGGGAAAGAGTTATATTTTTTGGTTTTAAAAAAAATGCCCTTACAAAAAAAGCTTTGGAAGAACTTTCAAAAAGTGAAATATCAGAAGAATATAATCCATATCCAAAGGAAACTCATTCAAAAACAGATAAAAATTTGCTGCCGGTGGTAACTTGCTCAGATGCGTTTATTGACCTAAAAGAGCCAGAAGAGTCTGAGGATAAATCACAGAAAATATTCTCAAAAGCAAAATATATGGGATCGCATTGTCAGGGACAAACAGAAGTAAAACTCAATGATGTAGGACCTACAATTCGTTCGGAACATCACGGAAATATTGAATACAGAAGACTTTCAAAAGAGCATGGTGGTAAACATTCGAAAGAACTGGAAAAAGGACTTTTAGAAAGACGACTTACAGTTCGGGAATGTGCAAGGCTTCAAACTTTTCCTGATAATTATCAATTTATTCTTCCAAGAACAAAAAACAATGTCTCTGTATCTTCTAGCGATGCATATAAAATTATTGGCAATGCAGTTCCATGTGTTCTTGCATATAACATCGCAAAAAACATTGAAACCAAATGGAATCTTTATTTCGGAGAGTGAAAAATGATTATTTCAGAAAATTCAAAACCAGAAATAGCTGAGTTTCAAAGGTTAATGCGGAAAACAGACATTTTTCTCAACAATGAGGCAAAAACTCGAGAAAATTATTTTCAAAAAAGAACAGCACAACTTTTAGAAGAAGATGTTTGTGAAGCTTTAAAAAATTGCTCAAAAGGTACAAAATTTGAAAATAGCATTCAACTTGTTTCTGGTGCACAATTCCCAGATATTATAGCAGCAAACTATTACGGAGTTGAAGTAAAAAGCACTATAAAAAATCACTGGATTTCTACAGGTTCAAGTATTTTGGAATCGACAAGAATTCCAAATGTCGAAAGGATTTTTATGACCTTTGGAAAACTTGGAACTCCAGTAGAATTTCGTTCCCGTCCATATGAGGAATGTCTTTCTGAAATCGCAGTAACACATTATCCGAGATATAAAATTGACATGAACCTAAAAAAAGGTGAAACGATTTTCGATAAAATGGGTATTTCGTATGATGACCTTCGTAAAATGAGTAATCCGTCTGCACCTGTCGCAAAATACTATAGATCTAAACTAAAGCCAGGCGAAAGTTTGTGGTGGTCACAAGATGTTGAAAACATTCAGGAAGAAACAGTTCCAATGACTGTAAAACTTTTTTCAACACTGGATAAAGAAGAAAAAGATATTTATCGAGTACAAATGGTAACTCTTTTTCCTACTTTGTTGGGATGCAGTCAGTCAAAATATGATAATCCGTCTTTATGGCTTCTTACGCAAAAAGGTATAATCAGCACGCATATTCGAGATGAATTTTCAGCAGGCGGTCAAGTAGAAATGAAAACTCAAGCTGGTATTATTGTAAAAATGCCAGCAATTTTTGGAAGAATAGAAAAATATAAAGAGGAAATAATCAGAACATTAAATTTTTCTTCTATACAGACATTGACTGAAAACTGGAAGGAAGATTTAAGAGATGATCGTCTTTGTCAATGGTGTGAGTTATGTGCAAAAAATTATGCTCAAGGAGATAAATCTAAATATGATATAGCTTTGAGTGTGCTTTATAAAGTATTTAATTTTTATACAGTAAACAATAAAGTCAATTATGTCGCAGAATCTTAAAATCCATATTTTTACAAGTAATTCTAGTGAACGAATCTGATTATAAAAAAAGTCTATTTCTCATTTTTATTCCCTTTTCAATTTTTTAAAACGTGGCAAGGATAGTAGGGGCGGCGAAGCCGTTCCGAAGCGTAGCGTAGGAATGGAGCGATTAGCGGAACCCCGAATAGCCTGTTTTTTGCGAAGCAAAAAGCCCCCCAAAAAAAACAAAAAAATCTCCTGGAGTCGCACAATCAAACAGGTTCGTCCCCAGATTGCGAATGAAAATGCGGTCTACCTTGATTTCATCACGCGAAAAACAAATCACAACGAAGCTGAACTTATCACGCTGATTCACAAATTCTGCGTGCATGAA
>JAEDFA010000111.1 GCA_016293005.1 Treponema sp. | reverse complement strand
TGTATTTTTTGATATCGATGCCTTCATTTTTTAGGGCTTGATTTTGTCCTGTTACTAGGTATTCCACGGAGAAGAATTTGTAAAATCTTTAAAATAGAAAAGTGGAAAAAAATGCCTTTGAATCTAAAACTTAAGCAAGGAAGCTTTAGACAGAAGATGCACGCCTGAAAAATAAAACTTCATCACCCGAGATATATTTTGCAGCGGTTTTGAGAGTCTAAATGACCGCTACAAAGTAAACTTTTTGGGCAGCCCCATTTTTGGTTAGCTTTTTTTTTAGAAACCAAAGTTCATTGTTGATGTCTGATTAGAAACTTTCTTTGCTGCTTCTGCATAGCGGAGTGAAAGTTTTGAAAACTTAGCTGCTTCCAGAATTGTAAGTTCGCTCTTAACCTTTTCAAGTGCTTTTGAAGCTTCAACTGCCTTCAGCTGTGCATTAATGAGAGATGTGACATTGTTATCCTTTGCAGCTTTTTCCATTGCAACAACAGCATTTTCGTATGCTTTTAGAGCTTTTGTTGCTTCTGGTGATGCAAATGCAAGAACAGAAGTAAGTGCCAGTGCCGAAATGATCATGATTAGTTTTTTCATAGTATTCTCCAAATAAATTTATAATTAAATTTTATATATTATAACATAGATATCATAATAAGAAAAACTGATTTTTCTTTTTTTGATTCAAAGGAAAATGTTTCTATGATTCATGAATATATGGAAGCCGTGTGATTTCTTTCATCATTTTTTTCCCATAAAAAATTTTCGAGGCAAATTCGTGATGATTCATCCTAGCACAAATACAGAATTTTAGATATAAGAAAAGAAACCAAAACTAAGATTCAAGCCACCATTTATAAAGAGATAAATCGTCGTTTAATTCCGGGTGAAAACTCAAAGCCGTCTGATTTTTGTACTTTGCAGCGACAATATTTCCGCCTGTTTTTGCAAGAATTTCAACGCCGTCACCCACACTCTGAATATAAGGAGCGCGGATAAATGTCATAGGAATTTTCCCGATTGTAGAAAATTCTTCTTCGGCGTAAAAACTTCCAAGTTGCCTGCCGTAAGCATTTCTAAGAACAGTTACAGGCATCGTCGCAAAATGGCAGCGGCTGTCATTCTGAATTTTTTCAGCAAGAAGAATCATTCCTGCACAAGTTGCAAGAGTTTTAATTCCGCCTGAAATTCGTTCTTTTAAAATATTGAACATATCGAGTTCGCGTAAAAGTTTCCCCTGAACAGTGCTTTCTCCGCCCGGAAGAACAAGAATATCGAACGATTTTTCTAAATCAGATTTTTTTCGCAATTCAATGCACGGAACGCCAAGCGATTCAAGAATTTTTTCATGCTCGATGAACGCTCCCTGCACAGCAAGAACAGCCGCTTTCAATTATTTACCTCTTTCTGCCATCAGAACTGCGATTTCATTTTCGTTAATTCCGACCATTGCTTCACCTAAATCTTCAGAAAGTTCAGCAATCAATTTTGCATCTGTGAAATTTGTAACCGCTTTTACAATTGAAGCTGCGCGTTTTTCAGGATTTCCAGATTTAAAAATTCCGCTGCCAACAAAAACACCTTCAGCACCAAGCTGCATCATCAAAGCGGCATCAGCAGGAGTTGCAACTCCACCGGCTGCAAAATTTACAACAGGAAGTTTTTTATTATCGTGAACGAATTTTACAAGGTCAAAAGGAACCTGAAGCTGTTTTGCTTCTTCAAAAAGTTCATCTTCACGCATAGAAACGATTTTTGCAATTTCTGAATTCATTTTGCGTATATGGCGGACAGCCTGAACAATATCGCCAGTTCCTGGTTCACCTTTTGTTCGAATCATTGAAGCGCCTTCACTGATTCTTCTTAATGCTTCTCCTAAATCTCTTGCGCCGCACACAAACGGAACTTTGAAATTGTGTTTGTTAATGTGATAAACATCGTCAGCCGGAGATAAAACTTCACTTTCATCAATATAATCGATTTCAATGGCTTCGAGGATTTGTGCTTCAACAAAGTGTCCGATTCTACATTTTGCCATAACAGGAATCGAAACTGCATCCTGAATTCCTTTAATCATTTTTGGATCACTCATTCGGGAAACACCGCCAGCCGCACGAATATCTGCCGGAATTCTTTCCAAAGCCATTACAGCACACGCTCCAGCCGCTTCAGCAATTTTTGCCTGTTCTGGAGTCGTAACATCCATAATTACGCCGCCTTTAAGCATCTGTGCAAGATTTTTGTTTAATTCATACTGTTTAGTTTGTTCCATAAAAATCCTCTAAGTTTTTTTGATTCTATACAGAACAAACTATAAATAAAATCTGATATTAAATAAATAACCAGTTTCGCTTATTTCGTTAATATCAGAAAATTAATTTTCTCACTTTCTTCTAGTTGCATAAAAAACTTACGCTATTTCAGGCATAGTTTTTATTCCTTTCCATAAATTATTTTTTGGAACAATTGCAGCAGCTTTTTCCGCTACTGCAAGCAGAACAGCCAATACATCCAGCAGAGCCATTTTTTTTCGCATTGATTTTTGTCCGTACGATATAAAAAATCGCAGCCACCATAAGAATTCCAATCACAATACAAATTAAAATATTCACCATAAAAAGCCTCCAACAAATAAAACCGCAAATTTTGACAATTTTATTCTAACTTTATTCAGTACTAATTTATTTTGCAATAGTTTTATATTTATCTTTTCTAATAAGCATGAACACAAAGAATATTACAAAAATAAACGCTATTACTGTCCAGAACCCAAACGCACCTGTCGTAATCAAAGTTCCAATCTGGTAAACGCTAAGCGACACAAACCATGCAAAC
>JAEDFA010000110.1 GCA_016293005.1 Treponema sp. | reverse complement strand
GATAAACTATCCATTTTTACATCAAAATTTAAATCAAGAAAAACTTTTGCGATGGATTCACTTTCAATCTGGTTTAATCGGCAGCCAAGAGTTTCTATGTGAATTTTATTGAAGTTTTGCATTTACCCGGTCTCTGCCACGAGAAGCATCTATAGATGAAGAATTAAGTTTTAACGCTTCATCATAAGCATTGACTGCTTCATAATAATTTCCAGCCATTTCCCTTGCATAACCAAGCCGTACCCACCAAGTATCAAGCATAGGTTCTTTTTTTACTGCTGAAGTCAACGCAATATCGGCATGTTGATATCTTGCTTGTCGGATAAAAATTTCACCCATATAATAATAAGCTGTACCTACTCTTGCACCGCTTTCAGGAGCATTTGCTACATATTTTTGGAACTGTTCCATAGCGCCTGTATTTTTTCCGAGAAAATATTTTGCTTCACCAAGAATTTCTATTAATCTTAAATCGTACGGGCTTACTTCTAGCCCAGCCAATGCTCTTTCTTCTGCTTCTGCATATTGTTTGTTTTTCACAAGAGACCAGCACATTACTACGTAAGAATCAACACGATTTGGATTTTCCTTTAATTCTTCTTCACAAACTTGAACAGATTCACGATATTTTCCGTTGTGATACAAAACCAAAGCATCCTGCTTTTGAGTCTGAGCCCAAAAATTATATGTTGAAATTAAAAACAAAATTGAAAAAAAGAGTTTATTTTTCATTTTCACTTCTCATCATTGAACATTTTCCAGTAAATACACAACCAGGTTCTAAAACAACTTTTGATGTAGAAATATCGCCATCCAAAGAACCCGAAGAAGTAACAAATATTAATTTGCGTCCTATTACGTTGCCTTTAACTTTTCCACGTATTAACACACGTTCTGCCGAAATATCAGCATTAACTTCTGCACCTGTATCTATTACAAGATCACTTTCTGATTCAATATTTCCATTAACTTTTCCACGAATCATAAAAGTTTTCTTTATTTTTATACTACCTGTAAAAGAAATATCATCTTCTACTATAGTATCAAACGCTTCATCTTCCAAATCAAAAAAGTCGGTATCTTTTACATCAAACATACTTACAGTTTACCTTGTGTTATTATTTTTTTCAATCACAACCTGGCATTTTTTTTATATTTTATCCTATCCACTTACCGTTTATGTCAAAATAATCTTTATTCAAATCAAAAGCAGAGTGTTTTGTGTCTTTTTCTGACAGGTTTGGCTGTGTTATGTCTGGAGCAACCGATTTCCAGTCAATGCCGATTACGCTGTCATTCCACATAATGCCGCCTTCGCCATGGGGATCATAAAAATCAGTACATTTATACGCAAAAATTGCTTCGTCAGAAAGAACGTAAAAGCCGTGTGCAAATCCTTCTGGAATGTAAAACTGATTCTGCTTCTGTGCATCCAAAATTACGCTGTAGTATTTACCGAATGTTTCGCTGCCCTTCCTTAAATCGACTGCAACATCAAAAACTTTGCCTTCGAGAGCACGCACAAGCTTTCCCTGAGGATGATTTGTCTGAAAGTGAAGTCCACGCAACACGCCTTTCGATGATTTACTCTGGTTGTCCTGAACGAACTTCATTTTAAGTCCTGCTTCAAAAAAATCTTTTTCGCTGTAAGTTTCTAAAAAATATCCTCGTGAATCACCAAAAACTTTCGGCTGGATTTCATACAATCCTGTAAATTTTAATCCGTCTTTTTCACACTGTTTAAACTCGAATGCCATTTTCTTCCGTCCTGCTATTTAGTTTTCTGCAATGTATTCCAGATAGCGGCCGTAATCTGTCTTGTAGCCTTTTGCCATGTCCAGAAGCTGCTGTTTTGTAAGCCATCCGTTTCTGTATGCAATTTCTTCTATACAGCTAACATACATTCCCTGACGTTTCTGGATTGTTGCAATAAAGTTACTTGCTTCAAGAAGGCCGTCATAAGTTCCCGTATCAAGCCATGCCATACCTCGTCCAAGAAGTTCAACGCTGAGCTGTCCCCGATTTAAGTATTCGTTATTGATAGAAGTGATTTCAATTTCGCCACGTGCAGAAGGCTTTACTTCTGCGGCAATCTTTACTACTTCATTTGTATAAAAATAAAGTCCAGGTACGGCGTAATTTGACTTAGGGTTTGCAGGTTTTTCTTCGATTCCAAGCACTTTTCCCGACTGGTCGAATTCAACTACACCGTATGCTGTCGGATCCTTTACAAAATAGCCGAAAATGACGCTGTTTCTTTTTTGTTCTACAGTTTCCCTTGCCCTTTTTAGCGTTGAAGTAAAGCTTTGTCCGTAGAAAATATTATCACCGAGAACGAGGGCTGCATCTTCATCGCCCAGAAAATCCTTACCGATGATAAAGGCATCTGCAAGTCCGCGAGGTTTATCCTGAACAGCATATTCAAAATGCATTCCAAGCCATGAACCGTCACCAAAAAGTTCCTTAAAGCATGAAATATCTCGTGGCGTAGAAATGATAAGTACTTCACGTATTCCTGCAAGCATAAGACAGCTTAGAGGATAGTAAATCATCGGCTTGTCATATAATGGCAGAATCTGTTTTGAAACTGCTTTTGTTATAGGATAGAGGCGTGTTCCGCTTCCTCCTGCAAGTATTATTCCTTTCATAATTTTCTCCAATAAAAAGTCAAGAAGATTGTTTCAACAATCGATTGACTTTTTACGCTGTTCCGTAATGTAATGAGGAACAGCAGTTCAATAATAAGTTTGCAACGCAAACTTTAGGTAAGATAAAGCCGCGCTATTTTAGCGGTTTTATCTTACACTCCCATAAAAAGTCAAGAAGATTGTTTCAACAATCGATTGACTTTTTAC
>JAEDFA010000044.1 GCA_016293005.1 Treponema sp. | reverse complement strand
GCAGTCTGAATTTATATAAATGACCTGTTTACTTATTTTTTACCGTTTGATATAGTAGGTTAGTAGGTTTAGTGAATATGATAGTTTCAACACGCGGGCGATATGCTTTAAGAGTTATTGTAGATTTAGCAGAAAACGGCAAGAATATTTTTGTTCCGTTAAAAGACATTGCAGAGCGGCAGATGATTTCTCAAAAATATGCAGAATCAATTATGACGCTTCTTTCAAAAAATAATTTTGTAGACGGTGTTCACGGAAAAGGTGGCGGTTATAAACTGAATAAAGACCCGTCAGAATATAAAATCGGTGATATTCTCCGTCTTACAGAAGGTTCACTTTCGCCTGTTGCATGTCTTGAAAAAGGCGCTCCTGAATGTGAACGAAAAACTTTCTGCAGGACAATCGGAATGTGGCAAAAACTTGATTCAATGATAAACGATTTTTTTGACGGAATTACAATTTCAGACTTAATGAAAAAATAAAACAGGGTATAAAAATGAACTATATCGATCAAAATCTCCCGGAAAAAGGTGACACAGTCGTTGTTGGAATGTCAGGCGGCGTTGATTCTACTTTAACTGCACTTTTAATGCTGAATAAAGGCTGTCGTGTAATTGGAGTTACAATGTCTTTATGGGATGGCTCAATTCCAGAACTCAAATCAGAAAAATCTGTTCGCGAAGCCTGTTACGGTCCTGGTGAAGAAGAAAATATCGCAGAATGTCAAAAATTTTGTGCTGAACATGGAATCGATTATCATGTCATCGATGTAAAAAATGAATACAAAGAACGCGTTCTTGAATATTTTAAAACTGAATATCGTTCAGGCAGAACACCGAATCCGTGTATTTTTTGTAACCGTTATATAAAATTCGGTGCACTTCTTGAAGGTCTTGAAAAACTTAATATTGAATACGATTATTTTTGTACAGGTCACTATGCTAAAATCGTTCGTCCAGAAACAGGCCTTTATGGCACGGACAAACGACCTTTTATGATTAGCGGTGCACTCGATGTTTCAAAAGATCAGACTTATTTTCTTTACCGGGTTCCTTCTAAAATTCTTGAAAAAGTAAGATTTCCGCTTGCGTTTACAAAAAAATCAGAAGTTTTCCGCCTTGCAGAAGAAGCTAATCTTGATGCTGCAAAACGAAAAGAAAGTCAGGATTTTATTGGTGAAGAATATTTTGACCTTCTTTTCGCAGATAAACCTTCTGTTCCAGGTGATATAATCGATTTAGATGGTCATGTTCTTGGAAAACATCGTGGAATTGAACATTATACTGTCGGTCAAAGGCGCGGTCTTGGCGTTGCTTTAAGTTATCCTGTTTATGTTCATTCTATTGATGCAAAAAATAATGTCGTTGTTTTAGCGCCGAACGATGCCCTTGATTCTGACGGGCTTATTGCAGATAATTTTGTTTGGCCTGGAGATATTGAACCAGATTCATCTTTTAGGGCAAATGTAAAAATCCGACTTGCTTCAAAACCTGTTCCGGCTGTAATCGAAAAATTTGTTCCTGAAAATCCTGAAAATTTTACAGGCAGCGCATGGAAAATTACTTTTGATGAACCGCAAAGAGCCGTCGCTCCTGGTCAGTCTGCTGTAATTTATCGTGATGGCGTTATTCTAGGCGGTGGAATTATAAACCGTGCATTTAAAACTGAAAAATCTCTTTAAAATTTAAAGGAAATTGGTTTCAAAGCATTTAATTTTTTCTTTTTAATCTGAAGAATTTAAGGTTTTCTTCTGTTTTTGAAAGGACTATTTTGATTCTTGTGTAACATAATTCAGAAATCGAGGAAAATTTTGTTTCTTTGTCTGAAAGTTTTTCTGCTTTTTGAATTAAAATGCATTTTCTTTTTCCGCCGTCTTCCTGATTTAATTTTGAAACTGCTTCAAGCGTTGTTCCGCTTCCTGCAAAAAAATCAAGAACTGTGATGTCATTTTTGAGGTTTGCAATTTTTATAAAATGCTGAATTAAATCTACTGGTTTTGGATTTGTGAATGCGTTTTTACATTTTAAAAGCGAATTCAGATGATTTTGAGCGGATCTTGTTGTTTCGATTTTGTTTAAAATATTTTTTGGGATTACGGGAGTTTTTTCGCCGTTGAAGATTTTTTTCCGCGGAACATTTGAAAAATCAGGTTCTTTTCCCCAGTAAATTCTGTTGTCGTCGATTAATTTCTGCATTTCTTGTTTTGAAATGAACCACTGTCTTTTCCATTTCTTTTTGCCCGGCGAAGTAAGTTCGTAAAAATTGTCGTGAGTTTTGTTCGACCTTTTTTCTGAAAAACTTATGCTTCCATTGAACCAGTTTCCGCGGCTGTCGTTGTCGGCATTCGTTTTTGCCCAGACGCTTGTTTCGAAATCTATAAAAGGTTTCAGTTTTTTTATGTTTTTTGCGTAACAAAGGTTTGATTCCTGCATTGTCCGGCTGAATTTATCTTTTTTCCCTTTTCCGTGAAGCCACATAAAATCGTTTACAAAATTTTCTTCACCAAAAATCAAGTCACATAAAAGTTTTAAAGTATAAAGTTCTTCTCTGCCGATTGAAATGAAAATCACGCCATCGTCTTTTAAAAGTTTTCTAGCGCATAAAAGCCGCCTTTTCATAAAACTAAGCCACGCCGAATGTCTGTCTTCCGATTTATAAAGAGATTTGTTTTCAAGAAAAATGCTGTCGTTATAGCAGAGTGATTTTTTTCCTGTGTTGTAGGGCGGGTCGATGTAGATGAAATCGATTTTTTCTTCAAATTTTTTTTGCATTAGTTTTAAAACGGGATAATTGTCGCCTTCTATCATGATGTTTTCAGATTTTTCGTTTGAAAATGAGATGTTTTTTTGAGGGATTTCTTCAAGTGAAAATTTTTCTTCGATTGGTGAAAAATCTGCTTCTTCTTTTACATCTTCCCATGTAATTTTAAAACTCATAGTTCATTTTATCAGATTTTTTCCGATAATAAAAGCGTAGGGAATTTTTTAAGTTTGAATTCCCTGCCTGCTTGTTCGGAAAATTTAATTTTTTCGAGATATTTTTTATTTGAAATGGAAGAAAATATGATTGGTGGTGAATTTTCGTTTGAAATTGTAAAAAAAATTGCAGTAATTGCTGAAGGTTCAAAAGGCTGGAATCTTGAACTGAATCTTGTTTCATGGGGCGGGCGTCCTGCAAAATACGATATCCGTCAGTGGTCGCTTGAACACGATAAAATGGGTAAGGGCGTAACTTTTACGAAAGAAGAACTTTTATCGCTGAAAGATGTTTTAAACTCAGTTTCTTTTGACGACGTGGAAAACTGATTTTTACAGGTTTTAAACTGAAATTCTTACGCACATTTAAATTGAAAAATCGCAAACTGCACTTGAAGAGCCTTTTTTTATGATTATTTCGTAGAGGGCTTTTTTAAGGAGTGTGTTTTCTAAAAGAGTTCCGCCTGAGCGTATGTTCATATCTGTTTCTGCAAGAATTGAAAGAATTGCAGATGTTTCTCCGGAAGTCCAGTTTTTTGCAGCCGATAAATACTGTTTTTTTATTTTTGCACTTGAAAATCCGTTGATTTTTAAATTGAAATCGTCGTTTTTTCCTTCTAAACGAAGTTTATGCCACAGCGATAATTTTCTGAAACATGATGAAAGGCCTGCAATTATCATAACGGAGGAATTTTCTTTTGAGAGCCTGATTTTTTGTAAAATTTCTAAAGAATTTTGAAAGCGTTCCTGAGATGTTTTTTGTGAATTTGACATTGCATCGAAAAGGGAAAACGCGTTTTCTTCTCTTGTATGGGTAAGAATTTTGTCGACGGTTTCTTCGGTAATTTTTGTGCCTTTTGGAAAACAAATGAAGAATTTTGAACATTCTGCTTTTAAAGACTGCGTGTTATTTTCTATTAATGAAAGAATCAGGTTTCCTGCATCTTCTGTAAGCGTATAGCCGTTTTTGCTGAAATAATTTTGAAGCCATGGAAGTTTTTTGTCTTCATACATTTCCCAGAATTTTTTTTGATTTGAAGACGGAACTGCTTTTTCGATTTTAGAGTCGACAGAAATTTCATCTGATACGAGAACTAAAACTGCATTTTCTGATTTTACATTTTTTATCCAGTTGAGGATAATTTCGATTTCATCTTTTTTCTTGATTGTTTCTGCGTTTTTTACGGTGATAAAAGTTGCTTCACTGAAAAGCGATTCATTTTGCAGAACCGACATAAATTCATTTACCGGTGTTTCTGAGGCATAAAAAAGATAATTGTCAACGCTCCCGAATTTTTTTGAAACTGAATTTTTTAAATTTTCTATTGCGTCGTTTCGTTCTCCAAATTCAGGACCGGTAAATAAATAAACAGGAGGTGTCATATTAGTAAGTTCTTACGATGCTTGAAAGAGTTCCTGCAATTCTTACATCCTGCGTGTAAATTGGCTGAAAATCAGGGTTTTCTGGTTGAAGGCGGATTCTTGATGCTTCTTTGTAGTATCTTTTGAGCGTAATCGCTTCGTCAAGTATTGCAACTACGATTTGACCGTCTATAGCAGTTTCGCACTGTTCGATTACGGCAAGATCTCCTTCAAGAATTCCTGCGTTAATCATGCTTGTTCCGCGGACTCTGAGGGCAAAATAACTTTTTCCAGGATGAATGAAAGGTTCTGTCAAGTTTACATAGCCGTCGAGGTTTTCTTCGCTTAAAAGAGGTTTTCCGGCTGCAATTGTTCCAAGAAGCGGAACTTTTTCCATGTAGACTTTTGGAGCTTTTTCGCGTTCGTCTACTAAAACTTTTATGGAGCGCGATCTTTTTTGCTCTGTTGAAAGATAGCCTTTTTTCTGAAGTGCTGCAATATGGTCTTGAACGGCGCGAAGTGAAATTCCAAAGTGTTCGCTGATTTCTCTGACGGTTGGTGGATAAACATTTTCTTCTGTAAAATTTGCAATGAAAGTTAATACTTCTCTTTGTCTGTCTGTGATTTGTCTCATAAAATTACCTCCTGTAGTATAAAATTCTAGTCTTCTTCAAATTTTGAATCAAAAAGCGCAACAATTGCATCGGCAGCTTCCTGTTCGTCATCACCTTCTGTTGTAAGCGTTAAAATTGTGTTGTAACCTGCTGCCATTGTTATTACACCCATGATTGATTTTGCATTGATTGTAGTGTCATCTCTTGAAAGCGAGATTTCACAGGTGAATTTGTTTGCAAGTTGAGCAATTAAAGCAGCCGGTCTTGCGTGAATTCCTGCACGATTTTTTACTGTCAGCATCTTTGTAATCATAATTTTTTTCCTTTTTGCCTTCTGAATTAAAATCTCTGGCGTTTTATTTTAATGAAACCTCTAAAAACTTTTGTGCTGATTTTTAGGGATTCCTTAATATGTGTCTTCTCCATTTAAATAAAGGTCGTTTTCAGAACCGATTTCAATCCATCTTAAAATATTTTGGTTAAATTCTTTTGAAGAATTGCGACCTGTTTTTTTGAGTCGCTCATTCATTGCAGCGGCTTCTATAATTGTAGGAAGGTTTCTTCCGGGTTTTACAGGAATTGTCATGAGAGGAATTTTTACGCCCAGAATATCTGTGTATTCCTGATTAAGTCCAAGCCTGTCGTATTCTTTTGTGTTATCCCATTCTTCAAGATGCATTACAAGTTGAATTTCTTTTTGCGCACGGACAGCACCGATTCCGTAAAGCTGAGTGATGTCAATGATTCCAAGTCCACGAATTTCCATATAGTGCCCGATGCGGGAATTTGTAACCTGACCTAAAATTATGTTTCCATTTACGCAGCGAACTTCTACGACATCATCTGCAACAAGGCGGTGTCCGCGTTCGATTAATTCTAGAGCGGTTTCACTTTTTCCGACGCCAGAATGACCTCTTAAAAGGATTCCCATACCGTAGACTTCGATTAAAACACCGTGCAGAGATTTTTTAGGTGCAAAAATGTTTGAGAAAATCCGAAGCAGACGGCTTGAAAAGTCTGAAGATTCCAGTGTTGTTTGAAGAATCGGGCAGCTTGATTTTTCTGCGAGGTCTAAAAAATCTTGAGAAGGAAGTCTGTTCTGTGAAAAAACGCAGCATGGAATTTCGTATTCGAAGAATTTTTTGATTGTTTCTGTATTTTTTTCGTTATAGAGTTTGTTGAGATAGGCAACTTCGCCACGCCCGAAAAGTTGAACTCTTTGAAAGGCGAAATTTTCGTAAAAACCTGAAATAGCAAGTCCAGGTCTGTTTATGTCTGCGACTGTTAATTTTCTTGGAAGTCCCCGTTTTCCAGCGATACATTTTAATTCAAGTGCATCGTGTCCGGTGAGATTTAATTCCAAAAGGTTTAAAACAGTAAATGTTTTTTCCGCCATAGAATATACTATACACAATCAACTGTGTTTTTTCAATAGTTTATTATAAAAATATGTAAAAAATTGTTTTCATGTAGAATAACAGACAATTTTCAAATCAGTTAAAAACAACTTTTGAAAAATCATTAAAAAAGTTTGCTATTTGAAAATTCTCGTTGTATACTTATAAATGAAAAAAGGTTAGAAAGTTTTAATTTTTTTTCGGTTTGCAAAATTTTTGCAATTTCAAATGCTTTACAACATCTGGAGGAAAATATGAACACATCAGTAAAAGCAGTTGGATTTACAATGGATCCAAAACAGTCAGAAATGGTAGACTCAAAGTTAAAAAGAATTTCTTATGCAGAAGATTTAATCATCGATCTTATGATGCATATTAAACTCGATAAAAAATTCAGTTTTGATACAACCGTAAATTTTAGGTGGGGTGCTTCTGCTCATGTAACAGGTGAGGATTACGATTTCGGTGCAGCGCTTAATTCAATGATGGATGTATTGGACAACAAAATTAAAAAAGAAAAAGATAAAATTCAAGGAAGATAAAAAAAATCAAAAGTTCTTAGAGGTAATTTTTTAAGGGCACAATAAAACTTCTTTAATTAAGATAAAGGCATTTTGCATAAAATTAAAAATTTGCAAAGTGCCTTTTATCTTTTAAAACTTGAAGAAATATTTAGCTGGCTTCTGTATTTTGCGACTGTTCTTCGTGAAATTTCAAATCCCTGTGTTTTTAAAATTTCAGAAATTTTCTGGTCGCTTAATTTTTTTCTGGCCGCTGAATTTTGATTTACGATTTCAAGAATTTTCATTTTTACTTTTTCGCTTGAAATATTTGAACCTTTGTGAATGCTGTGGCTGAAGAAATTTTTCATTGGATAAAGTCCCCAGTCGCATAAAATGTATTTTGAATCAGAAAGCCGTGAAACAGTTGATTCGCTTATTTTCTGAATTTCTGCAAGGTCTTTTTGTGTGAGCGGAACAAGATTTCCTTGTCCTTTTTTGAAAAATTCTTTCTGGATGCTGATTATTTTTACGAGCGTATCAAAAATCACTTTGTTCCTGAAATTCAGCGTGCTGATGAAAGTGTTAGCGCTTCGGATTTTTTCACGAATCATATCTTTTACTGTTGAACTTGTAATTTTTTTTGATTTTAAAGAATCTTTGAATTCTTTTGAAAGACCGACTTCTGGAAGAAAATTATTTACAGGTGAAACTTTTAAAAATTCTTCTTTTGAATAAAAAATTTCGCCGTTTTCAAGATTGTCTTTTTCGATTGAGCCTTTTTCGATTGTTACTTTTACATCCGGTTCGATAAAATTTTGCTGTGCTGAAGAAGAAAAATTTGCAGCCGGAAAAGGATTCAGCGTTTTTATGAAATTCAAGGCGTTTAAAATTCTTTCTTCTGAAACATATTTTTTGTCAAAAATTTCATATTCCGGTATAGAATTTTTCTGGTCAGAATTTTTTATTTGAAGGAGATCGTTTTCTTTTTTCCAAAGAAGAATTTTTTCCTGAATTTTTGGGATTTCTGGCGGATCTAGAAAATTAAATCTTCCATTTAAAATGAATAGAATCAGTTTGTTTTTTGAAGGCGGAATATTTTCTTCTTCCATTTTAATTTCCGCTTGAATTTTCAGGCTTTCTTCAAAATTTTTTACGCAGATGCCGCTTGGTTCAAAATGATGAATTATATCCATCGCTTTTTTTAAAATGACTGGTGAAAATCTTTTTCCGAGTGAATTTTTTAAGGAATCTGGAGCCAGAATGTGAAATCCTTTGCTGTCAAGATTGTCGATTAGTTTTGAACATGCCTCAAATTCTTCATCGCTCATTTTTTGCATGTTGAGTTGTTCTGTTAAATGCTGATAGAGAGTTTTTCTGGAGTCTTCCTGATTTTCTAGCATCGACTGAAATTTATCAGAATCAGTTTGAGTTTTTTGACTGTATGGAACGCCTTCTTGAGCATTGCTTGAAAGTGGATCGAATTTTATTTCAAGGGCGGGATTGTTTTCGACTTCTTTTAGAATTTCTTCGCGCAAATCCATCGATTTTAAAGAAAGCATTTTCATCGTCATAATCTGCTGGACGCTCATTTTTTGAGACTGAATCTGTTTTCCGTATAAACCTTGAATCATTTGCGGCTGCATAAAAAATCCTTAAGGTAATTTAAAAAATATTATAGCACAAACGAATCAAATGTTTTATATTTATTTTATGAAAAATTTAGAAGAATTCGGTGTAAGAATCCCGGAAATTATGCTCCCAAAAAATCTTGATGTTTCAACCTGGTCAGTTGTTGCCTGCGACCAGTACACGCAAGATAAAGAATATTGGAAAACCGTAGAAAAAATTTGTGGTAAAAATCCTTCAACTTTAAATTTGATTTTACCAGAAGTATATCTTTCGGACAGCGACAAGCAGGAACGCCTTCAAAAAATTCGGCTTACAATGAAAGATTATATTCAAAACAAAATCTTTGACGAACCTAAAAAAGAATTCATATATATAGAAAGAACTACATCATATAACAGAACAAGATGTGGTCTTGTATGTGCAGTCGACCTTGAAACTTACGAATGGAAACCTTTTTCAAAAGCGCTTATTCGTGCAACAGAAGCGACAATTGTCGAACGCCTTCCTCCAAGAATGGAAATAAGACGAAATGCTCCTCTTGAAAGTCCTCACATTATGCTTTTAGTAAATGATTCTGATTTTCTTCTGGTAGAATCTCTTGGAGAACGCGTAAAAAAATCAAAAGAACTTTATTCAGGTTCTCTTATGTGTAACGGCGGTTCAATTAAAGGCTGGCGTGTTTCTTCAAAAGAAGATATTGAATATTTTTCAGAAGCGCTGGAAAACATTGCCAGAAAAAATACTTCAAAAGACGGTTCTGTTTTTCTTTTTGCGGTGGGTGATGGAAATCATTCTCTTGCAACGGCAAAAGCAGTTTGGGACGAGTACAAAACTCAAAATCCCGGCGTAAAAGATTCTCCTGTCCGATATGCGCTTGTTGAAATTGTAAACATTTATGATAAAGGACTTACATTCGAACCGATTCACAGAGTTCTTTTCAACGCAGAATCTCAAAAATTGATTTCATATTTTACGCAAAAATTTTCTGCTTCAGCTGAATTTCTTGATTCAAAAGAACAACTTGAAAAATCCGTGAAAGAATCAAAATCAAATTTCGGTCTTTCGTTTGTTCAGGACGGAGTGCAGAAATTCGTTCTTTTAAAAACAGAAGTCTCTGGTCTTTTTGTAAGCAGTTTTCAGCCGGTTTTAGATGAATTCTTAAAATCTTCAGGTGCACAGATTGACTACATTCACGGTGAAAATGAAGTGTTCCGTTTAGGCTCAAAAGAAAATACAATTGGAATTCTTCTTCCGCCTGTTGAAAAAGACAGTTTTTTCAATACAATAAACGAAAAAGGTCCGCTTCCTAGAAAGAGTTTCAGCATGGGCGAGGCAGATGAAAAAAGATTTTACCTTGAATGTAGAAAACTCTTCCCGGTTGAATGATTTTTCATTATTTTTAAATTCAGTTTAAATGGTCTGAGATAATTCGTAGAATTTGAGAGCCGATTTTTTCTGCTTTCAGTTCACCGATTCCAAAAACATCTAAAAGCTCAAGATTTGTCTTGGGCTTTTTTTCTACAAGGTCTTCAATCGTTTTGTCTCCGAAAATTATGTAAGGAGGAATATTTTGTTCGTCGGCAGATTTTTTGCGCCAGTCTTTGAGAGCATTGTAGAGAAGTAAGTCTGAATCTGATAAGTTCTGAATAAAATTTCTGGTTTTTTGGGTGGCTTTTGAAATTTGTTTCTGTGGTTTTTGATTGATTATTCTTTCAACTGAAAAATTTACCGGCAGAAGAATTTTATCTCGGTTTACGAGTGCGTTTTTTCCTTTTTGAGTTATTTGCAGAATATTATAATCGCCGGTTTTTACTATATAATTGTCTTCGATAAGATAATCGCCAAGATTCAGCCAGTTTTCTTTTGAAAGTTCTTTCCCGATTCCCCAAGTTGAAAGCTTGTCGTGGTGATTTTCAATGATTCGTTTTGATTTTGAACCAAGCAGAATGTCGACGATGTAATTTATTCCGAATCTTGCGTTTGTTCTTATTATACAACTCATAAATTTTTGAGCTGGAATTGTTAAATCTTTTAACGGAAGCGGACCTTGAAGGCAGATGTCGCAGCAACATTCGTTTTCCGCCGGATTTTCAAATTTTTCACCGAAATAATTTAAAAGAACTTTTCTGCGGCAGGTTTTGGCTGAAGCATAATTTATGATTCCCTGAAGGAGTTTTTCAGATTTTTGCGGGTCGCTTGCTTCTTCAAAAAAATATCTGATTTTGTGGATGTCCTGTGTGCTGTAAAGAAGAAGCGCATGGCTTGCAAGTCCGTCCCTTCCAGCCCTTCCGATTTCCTGATAATATTCTTCAAGCGATTTTGGCATGTCGTAGTTGATTACAAAACGAACATTAGATTTGTTTATGCCCATTCCGAATGCAACTGTTGCAATCATAATTTGAATTTCATCTTTTAAAAATTCGTCCTGATTTTTTTTGCGGTCAAAATCTGAAAGTCCTGCGTGATATTTTGAAACTGAATATCTAAGACCTTTTAGTGAATCGAAAAGAGAATCGACCTGCTTTCTTGAAAAACAATAAATGATTCCGCATTCTTTTTGATGTTCTTTTAAACATTCAAGAACTTGATTCAGCGCGTTTTTTTTAGGTTTTACTTCAAGAAAAATATTTTCACGGTTGAAACTTGCAGTTTTTACTTCTGGATTTTTCATGTGAAGATTTTGTATTATGTCAGACTGAACTTGATGTGTTGCGGTCGCTGTTAGGGCAAGACAGACGGCATTTGGAAACTGTCTTCGGAAACTTGCAATTTCAAGGTAATCCGGGCGAAAGTCATGTCCCCATTCAGAAACACAGTGCGCTTCATCAATTGTAATGCATTTTATTGGAACTGAACAATCGTGAAAAAGATTCTGCATTCTTGAAGTGTTAAGGCCTTCCGGTGAAACATAGACGATTTTTATGTTTCCGCTTTTTAAATCTCTTACGATTTCAAGATAATTGTCCCAGTTTACGGAACTGTTTAAATAAACCGCTGGAACTCCGTTTTCTCTAAGAGAATCAACCTGATCTTGCATTAAGGAAATCAGTGGTGAAACTACGATTGTAATTCCTTCAAAAATCATTGCAGGAATTTGATAACATAGTGATTTTCCGCCTCCCGTTGGCATTATTGCAAGAGTATCTTTCTTGTTGAGAACATTATCGATTATTTCTTTTTGCAGCGGCCTGAATTTTTCATACCCGAAAACCGATTTTAAAATTTTTTCTGGAGTCATAAAATCACCATGAATATAAATTAAGGGTCTTTCCTTTAAAAATCATCTTTTTCAAAATTGATTTTAAATATTCCTATTAAATATTTTCAGTATAATATTATTTTTCTACTTGAAAAACCCTTTTAAATCTGATATATTAAAGAAACTTGCCGGAGTGGTGGAATGGTAGACACGAAAGACTCAAAATCTTTTGTCAGCAATGGCGTAAGAGTTCAAGTCTCTTCTCCGGTATATAAAGGCTGTCTAAAAAATCCAGTTAATCAATTTGTGATTCAGATTTTCTAGACGGCTTTTTTTTCATTTTTATTATATATTTATAAAATCTTTTAAACCATTTCTAAATCGTGCAGCTTCTTTTACATCTTCAAGAATAATATTTTTTCTTCCTTCTATATCTGCAATAGTTCGTGAAACTTTTAAAACCGAAGAGAGTGCCCTTGGTGAAAAATTGTATCTTTCTGCATAATTGCTTAAAAAGTTTTTCGTATCTGAATCCATTTCGCAGAAGGAATGAATTTGAGACGGTGAAAGTTTTGCATTTTTTGTTCCCTGCCGTTTTCTCTGAATGCTGACACCTTTTGCGATTTTTTTCCTAAGTTCTTCAGTTGAGATAGTCTGCTCGTTTTGTGAATCATCATTTTTCCCCCTAGATTCTGTTTTGTTTTTAATTGGAACTCTTATGTCAATTCTGTCAAGAAGCGGTCCTGAAAGTTTTTTCCAGTAAAGTTCTACGCTCCTTGCGCTGCAAAGACATATTTTTGACTCTGAACCCAAATTCCCGCACGGACAAGGGTTGGTCGCCATAAGAAGTTGAAAGTCAGCAGGAAAAACTGTAGAGCGACCAGCCCTACTTAAAGTTATCCTGCCGCTTTCAAGAGGTACTCTTAGCATTTGTAGTACAGATGTCCGAAATTCTGCTGCTTCGTCTAAAAATAAGACGCCGTTATGCGCAAGAGAGATTTCACCAGGCCGACAAAGAGGTCCTCCACCACAAAGCCCTTCGATGCTTGCAGTCTGATGAGGCATTCTGAACGGTGCCAATCTTATTATAGACTGATGGTCAGGCAAAAGCCCTGCAAGTGACATTATCCGCGTAATGGATTGAGATTCTTCATTCGTCAAAACCGGAAGAAGTCCAGGAAATTTCTGCAAAGCCATAGTTTTACCGCAACCAGGAGCCCCAACGGCAATCAAATTATGACCTCCGCACGCAGCAATTTCCAAAGCACGCACAAGATTTTTCTGCCCTGTAATTTCTGAAAATTCGTAAGATTCTTCCTGTTTAGGAAACCATACGCCTTCAAATTCTACAGAACCGTTCATCTTAAACCATTCATCGTCTGATTTTTTTTCTCCAGTTTCAGAAAAAGACGAAGGATTGTTCAAGGCAAAAAAAGCATTTTCAAGGCTCGTCGCTCCAAAAACTTTCATTCCTTTTACTTCACGAGCTTCTTCTGCATTTCCGCTTGGAACAATACAATTTGTAATTCCTGAACTGAACGCAGTGCTTACAGCCGCATGAACTCCACGCACATTTCTGACTTTTCCCGAAAGCTCAAGTTCGCCCATCACGAGAACCGGAAACGATTTGTCAAGATTGTTAGAATTCTTTTCAGCAAGTACACCTAATGCAATTGCAAGATCAAATCCGGCTCCTTCTTTTTTCAAATCCGCAGGAGAAAGACTGATTAAAACTCTTTCAGCAGGAAAATCAAATCCTGAATTTTTTATTGCAGCCTGCATCCTTTCGCGGGATTCTTTTACAGCTCCATCTGCAAGACCTACAATGTCGACAGCAGGAATTCCGCGCCTTAAATCAACTTCAACAGTTACAAGGGAACCTTCATATCCAAAAGGAGAAAACGAATAAATCTGCATAAAATACCTCACATGAAAATCTGATTTTTTCAGGTTTCCATAATATATATATTCGCAAATTTTCACTTTCGGCAAAAAATTCATAAAAAAAATTGAAAAAAAATGAAAATTCTTTTGAATTTCTAAAATTTGTTTAAAAAAGTAAAGTTCTTTTTCCAAATTCCGATATGTAATGTAAGGACTTTGAAAAATCCTTAAAATTTTATTCTTCGGGGTTTTAAAAAGTCAAAAGGATTTTGATATGGAACAGAAAAGAATTTTATGGATTACAGCAGCAGTTGGAATTTTTCTTCTTGTTGTTTTAGGCGGAGCGTTAATAATTTATTCACCGCAAACTCGTGCTCCAAAATCAATTGCAAAATCAGCTTCGGTAACTGAATCAAACGGTTGGGTTTCTATTGCGCCAGTTGAAAAATCAGCGGAAACTGAACGGCAGGTTGTGGATTTAAATGCTGAAATTTCAGAAAATCCGCTTGTTTCAGATTCAACAGAAAATCAGAATATTCCAGAAGTAGTTTCATCTTTTAATGCAAATAATTTGGGCGTAAATATGAGTGAACAGGAAGGTCAGATTGCAAAAACCGGCGATGTTACAGTTTATGTTGAAAATGCAACTGTCATAAGCGCAAAAGACTTTTCAGAAAAATCGGAAAAAACTTTACAACCTTCAGAAAATGTTCAGGTTGAATCAAAAATTGTTCCTGAAAAAAAAGAAGTTGTAGAAAGAAAAGTTGTTGCAAAATCAAATCCCGTTCAGGAGAAAAAAGTTTTGCTTCCAAAGAAATCGGAAAGCGTGTCTAAAGCGCCTGTAAAATCTGTTTCAGAAAAGAAAACTGTTTCAGAAACAAGAAAATCAACACAATATTGGATTCAGGTTGCTTCCCTTACAAGCCGAAAAAATGCAGATTCAGCTAGAGCAGTTCTAGGTGAAAATAAAATTACTGCGGATGTTTTTACTTATAAAGACACCAGTGATAAACTCTATTATCGTGTGCGCGTTGGACCTTATACAACAAAAAGCGAGGCTGAATATTGGCGAGGAGAAATTGCTAAGATTGACAGTTTTGCTTCTTCACAGAGTTATGTAACAAGCACAGTTGTAGAGTAAAAAAGGCTTTTTAGTCTTAAAATGAAGCATTCATCTTTTGGTGAATGCTTTTTTTTTAATTTTTTTTCTTTTTTTTTGCCGAAAGTGAAAGTTTTCGCATATTTAAATAATGTATGAAAAAAATATTTTTTGCTTTCGGATTTTTATTTTTTCAGTTTATTTTTGCTGAAGAAAATTTTTTTAAATATGCCGAATTTGATTTAAAAAGTGTTTTCAATTTGAAAGAAAAGGACTCTTCGTATTCCGTGAAAGGCGGTTCAAAAATTCTTTTAAAAGGGATGGATTTAAGAATTTTTGATTCGTCTCAGACTTGCAAATTTGACGAAGATTTTTTGCTGAAAAAATTTCAGTTCGGGGCGGGTGTAAATTTTTTAGATTTATTTAATATTCCACTTGTAATTAAGGTTGGAAATCTTTCGCAAGGCGGTTCAGTTTCAAAAATGAATTCTCCATCGCTTTCAAGTTACATTTCACCGTTTTCAAATTCTGTAAGTTCGGTTTCGGGTGTAGAAATTTTTCTTCCTTCGGTGACATCTTCTGAAAAACCTTATTCTGCGTCCGCGTCTGTAAATTTGATTTTTAAAGAAAAAGAAAGTTTTTTGAAAAAGCTGAATTTCAGTGCCTTCTGTGATTCTGATTTAAAATTTATTTCCAGTGTGTTTTCAAAATTCAGTCTTGGAAAGAAAAAAAGCATGCAAGCCTCATTGAATTTCGGTTTTTTTACGGTTGAAAAAGAGGCTTCCTCGTGGAAAAGTAAAGTTCTCCTTTATCCTGAAACAAGAATTTTTTCAGCAAATTTTCAGTGGAATATGATATCGCCTGTTTTTGATTCATTTTTTTTGATGAATGTTTATGAAAGTCCTTTTTCTGAAGTGAATTTTACTTTTTCAAGTCAGAACAAAATAAAAGTCGGGCATTTCTCGGTTGGTTTTCAAGGATTTTTTTCAACTTATGATGAAATAATTACTTCCTCCGGGAAAAATCTTACATCGCTTTTTCAATTGAAATTTCTTCCAGAATTTAAAGTTTTTTCCCCGAACAATAAATTCATGTTGAATTTCGGATTTTCGTCTTTTCTGGAAAAGAAAAAAGTTTCTGTTTTTGATGAGCCTGAAATTCTTGGAAAATCTTCTTTAGGCATTGAACTTAGAACTTTAAAAATGTCTTCGAGATTTGTCTTTGGTACAAATTATCTTGATTTTTCTGAATTCGATTTTAAAAATGTAAAAGCAATTTTTTCAAAAACAGAATATGTTTTTTCCTTAAAGTCTTATTTTTACGATTTTTTTAATTCATCGCTTAGTTTTTCTTATTCTTTTTTTTCAAGGACAGAATCTGTTGATTTTTCATCCGAAGCAGCCATTTCGTTTTACGCATATTTTTTTTGCGATAAGAGTTTAAAATCGTATTTTAAGATTTCTTCTTCCGTAAACGAAGAAAAAATTTCTTCTGTAAAACCTGAAGTTGTATTTTATTATAGAAAGAAAATGAAATTTTTTGTTTTGAATGTTTCCTGTGGCGTGAATTATACTTTTAAATAATTTTATTACTGTTGTTATTGAATAATACATAATTTTTTTGTATTATTATAAAACTAGTTTTGCAATTTTTTTTAAATTATTATTAAGAGGTAACAATATGGCTTTTGATATTTCAAAAATGAGAAATATCGGTATCAGT
>JAEDFA010000109.1 GCA_016293005.1 Treponema sp. | reverse complement strand
CGACTGCGTGAAATAATTTCTAAAGCACCGGATGGCACACCAGAAGAAATTCTTTCCTATATTCTTGATATTTTTGATGCTTTTACAGAAGCAGTTCCTGTCCGAGATGATTTGACTGTCATAGTCTTAAAATATTATGGAAACGAATCTAAAGATAAATAACAATACTTAAGCGTAAATAAACATAATAAAAAATCAGAAAATCGCTTAAGTCTTATAATCGTGAAGTTGATTCTTAGTGGCATGAAGATTAACTATAGAAATCGTTTTTAAATAGCATTTATTTTTTCTGGAAAATAACTAAATATTTTCTTCACAAAAAACAGTAAATGAGTTATAATTTTTCTTGTATGTTTTCGGCGCTTACTAAACTATTAAAAAAATTAAGTAATTCCTCCAAGACATATTCAATTTAAAAATTATCATTTTAAAAAGTTGCCTCTAAAAACTTAAAGTTTTTAGAAGTTCCATATTTATACTCTAGGAGCAGGTATGACATATTCTTATTTCCCTGGATGTACGCTAAAGAGCAAGGCAAAAGAACTTGATGAATATGCGCGTGCATCGGCAGAGGTATTAGGATTCACCCTTGAAGAAATTCCTGAGTGGCAGTGCTGCGGTGGCGTTTATCCGCTTGGTTCAAGTGAAATTGCCCCAAAACTCCCTTCAATCAGAGCCCTTTCACAGGCAAAAGATTCAAATCAGGATTTGGTAACGCTATGTTCTGCTTGTTACAATGTTTTAAAACAGGTAAACAACGATATGCAGAACGATGAAAACACAATTCTCAAGGCTAATAACTATCTAAAAGAAGACGGCATTGAGTATCACGGTGAAACAAAAGTACTTCACTTTCTTGAAGTTCTTCGTGATGTAATCGGCTGGGACAAAGTAAAAGCCGCTGTAAAAAATCCTTTGACCGGTAAAAAAATCGGTGCTTATTACGGATGCCTTCTCTTGCGTCCTGGAAAAGTTTTGCAGTTTGACGACCCGGAAAACCCTCAAATTATAGAAGACTTTATTAAAGCAATCGGTGCAACTCCTGTAATTTATGCACAAAGAAACGAATGTTGCGGCGCTTATACAATTTTTGAAGATTCTTCAATTCCTCAAAAACGGGCTCAAAAAATTCTTTCAAATGCAGAAGATATGGGGGCAGATTTTCTTGTTACAAGTTGTCCTTTATGTAAATACAATTTAATCAAAAACAAATCCGGTTCCAAACTTGATGTTATTTATTTCTCTGAACTTTTAGCAGAGGCTCTAGGGGTAAAATAATTTTCTCCTTAAAAAGAGTATAAACTATATTAGAAAATCAAAGAGGTATATAATGTTAGAGTCTGAAATCGAACAAATAAAAGAACGCCTTCTGCTAACAAGCGGTGTAAATCCTAAAAAATGTATGGTATGCGGAAAATGCTCCGCAACATGCCCTAACTATGATTCAATGGAATATCATCCGCATCAGTTTGTTCAGATGGTAGAAAACGGAGAAGTTGAAAAACTTCTTTCTTCAAAGTCAATTTATGCCTGTCTTTCCTGTTTTGCATGTCTTGAACGATGTCCGCGTCAGGTTGAACCGGCAAAACTTATAGATGCAGTCCGACAGATTGTAGAAAGTCAAAGAGGTCCGCACCACTTAGATCCTGAACAAGTTCCTCAATATGTTGACGATGAACTTCCGCAGCAGGCTTTAATGAGCGCGTTCAGAAAATATAAAAAATAGCGTTAGTTTCAATGCTTTCTTGAAAATTATTGCGTTGCAGAATTTTTAAGTTTATTTTCAAAAAATAAGTACAAAGTACTAAACTATAATCTAGGAAAAATTATGGAAAGAATTGGTGTTTTTGTATGTCACTGTGGTACTAATATTGCAGGAACAGTTGATGTAGAAAAAGTTGCTGAAGAACTTGGAAAAGTAAACGGAGTTGTATTTTCAACAAACTATACTTACATGTGTTCTTCGGCCGGTCAGCAAATGATTGAAGAACATATTAAAAATGACAAACTTACCGGTGTCGTTCTTTGTTCTTGTTCTCCTAGAATGCACGAAAAAACATTCCGTTCATGTGCTGAAAGAGCTGGTTTAAACCCTTATAAAGTTGAAGTTGCAAATATCCGTGAACAATGTTCATGGGTTTTAAAAAATCCGGAAGATGCAACAGAAAAAGCAATCGCTCTTGGAAAAGCTGCTATTGCAAAAACAATTTTAGACACACCGCTTACTCCTGGTGAAACTCCTGTTACAAAGCGTGCTTTAGTAATCGGAGGCGGTATTGCAGGAATTACGGCTGCCCTTGACATTGCAGATGCAGGATTCCCGGTAGACATCGTAGAAAAAAATGTTACGGTCGGCGGAAAAATGGCGATGCTTGACAAAACATTCCCTACCCTTGACTGCGCATCTTGTATCGTAACTCCAAAAATGACGGAAGTAAGCCAGAACCCGAATATCCGCATCCTTTCTTATTCAGAAGTATGTGGCGTAAAAGGTTACATCGGAAACTTCCAGATTGATATTAAGAGGCATCCTCGCTATGTTGACGAAACAAAATGTACAGGATGCGGTGCTTGTATCGAAAAATGTCCAAATAAAAAAGTTCCAAATGCTTTTAATTTAAATCTTAACAACAGAAAGGCAATCGACATTCCTTTTGCTCAGGCTGTTCCAAAAGTTGCAAATATTGATGCAAATTATTGTCTTCACATGAAAGGTCTTAAAAACGGAAAAGACAATGTTTGCGGCTTCTGCGAAAAAGCGTGTACTGCAGGTGCAATTAACTTTAATCAAAAAGAAGAAATCATCACTGAAAAGTACGGCGCAATAATCGTCGCAACAGGTTACAATCCGATTGACCTTAAAAAATTTGATGAATACGCTTACAGCCAGAGTCCTGATGTTGTTTCTTCTCTTGAGTTT
>JAEDFA010000108.1 GCA_016293005.1 Treponema sp. | reverse complement strand
GGACTAAAATTACAATTTCAGTTGCCTCTGCGTGTTTTAAAACATTTGTTAACGCTTCCTGGACAATTCTGTAAAGGTTTAAAATCTCATCCTTTGTAAGAAAGGAAGCGTCTGTATTTTCAAGAATTGAAAGCCTTAGGTCTATTTTGGAATTTTCCGAAAACTCCTGACACAAATTTTTTACGCACAAAAGAAAATCATTTTTTGTTATGTCGGGCGGAGCCAGATTGTAACTCATGGAACGCACCTCCACCAGCGACTTTGAAAGAAAGGCGGCGATTTGCGGAAGATTTTTTGCTGCCTCTGCGGTTTCGCATAAACTTTTGCAGTAGCGAAGATTCTGCGCCACAGTATCGTGAAGTTCCCGCGCAATGCGTCCACGTTCTTCTTCCTGCCCTTGAATTGTAAACAAAAGGTATTCCTTTGATTCCTTTAATTTTTTCCTGGACTTTGCAAAATGAATCAGAAGAATTACGCCTCCAAAAAGAAATATAGCAAATACAATGTCAAAAAGTAAAAAATAGGTGGTGTATCGCTGAATTATTGCTTCAAGTTCTAAAATAGTAGTCTCTGATTCTGGCATTTATCTTTTCTCCAAAAATCTGTCACATAATTTATAAATTCCAAAGCCTGCAAAAGTTGCAAGAAGCCTGTCCAAAAATGAAATTGGAATTTGAGCCAGAATACATGAAGGCAAAAGATCGAACCTCTGGTGCAAAAAGCTTTCGGTAAATTTTTTGATGGGATTCATCATGTCGGAAATTTCGTAATGTTTATAATGGAAGAAATCAATTATTCCGCCAGCAATAATCGTACAGAACGAAGAAAGCAGGGCAATCAAAACAAGATACAAAATGGTTACTGTTATGCTGATTTTAAATTCACCTTTTTGTCGGGAAATAAGCCAGGTTGAAAGCACAATAAGCACTCCGCAAATTGAATAAGAGAGCATAAAAGGATTAAAAAAATCTTTCTGAAAAAACCACAAAATGGTGTTGATGATGTTGTATCCAAGAGAAACGCAAAGTCCCGGAACAAGCCCAAGATAAAACACAACAGCCACAGTCCAGATTGTATCAAAGAAAAGCGGAATATTGAGTGTAAGGTAAAAAATATAAACCGTAAGAAAATTAAGAATTTCGGCAAGTATGCAGAGGATTATCGTTTTTGGAATTTTTCGCATTTCTTGAAACATAAGGTGATTATAAATACTTTTTTTTACCACTTTGTAAAGTTTTTTGTAAATTCAGAAAGGCGCGATAAACTTTTTAATACGGGGTACATCCTCTGTCACCTTATAACTACTGTCCGAATTTCACTATAAATTACATTAAATTACATTGATTTTTTTATCAAGTGTAAAAATTTAAATGCATCATTCTTTTAACCTGTTGCAAGAAGAGATTTTTACAGGCAGCTGAATTTCTTTTATTAGCTTTGTTGTTTTTGTCCAAGTTGCACTTAAGCAGTACACAAGCGCGAGTTTCACTTTTTCCATACTCAAGTAGTATAGTTGCGAAAATTCAATTTGTATTGTGAAAAGATGTAAAAATAGTTATGAAAAATTCATAAGTTTATATTGCCTGAACTTCAAGTTTACTAGTGGCAAGGCGGACGGCGTTGTCTGATTTGAATTTTTTGTCAGGTTTTGATTTTCAATTCTTGCGGATTTCAACTACAGAATAGTTGATTTTAGCCATTTTTCAACTATTTAATAGTTGATTTTTAACACAATTCTACTATAATATTTTTTAAGAGGTTCGTATGGAATGCAAAGTAAAAAGAATTCTTGATGTTTCTGTTTTAATTCAAAAAAAATCAGTTTTTTTGTTCGGGCCAAGACAAACTGGAAAATCCACTCTTGTTGACCAGCTTCCTGCCGACACTTTTGCTCTAAAATGGAATCTGCTAAAAGGAAAACTCAGACTTCAAATACAGAATAATCCCAGTTATTTGACTGAGCAGGCAGAACTTCTTAATTTACATGACTGTGCTATTTTTATTGACGAAATTCAATTATGTCCGGAGCTTTTAAACGAATGCCACCTTCTGATTGAAGAGCGAAACATTCGATTTTTGTTTACAGGCTCTTCTGCACGAAAACTCCGTTCCTATGGAACAAATCTTCTTGGCGGAAGAGCATGGGAGAGGCATCTGCATCCCTTTACATTTGCTGAAGTTGGAAACGATAAAAATTACAATCTGCCCTTTATTTTTGAGCATGGGCTTTTACCTTCCATGTTCTATTCATCAGACATCGAAGAAGATTTATCATCATATATCGGAACTTATCTAACAGAAGAAATTGCCGCAGAAGGAACAGCCCGCAATTTGGGAGCGTTCGCACGATTTTTAAAAACTGCGGCGCTTACAAACGGACAGCTTTTAAACTTTACAAACATTGCAAGTGACTCGCAAGTTCCTGTTCAAACTGTAAAACAGTGGTACACCGTTTTGGAAGACACACTACTGGGCTTTATGGTAGAACCGTACAGAGCCTGCAAAAAAAGAAAAAGCGTGAGCGTTTCAAAATTTTACCTTTTCGATATTGCTGTTGCAAGAACTCTTCAAAACATTCCAGTTCCAACAGAAGGCAATGAAGAATTCGGAAGATTTTTTGAACAGCTTGTCTGTATGGAACTAAAGGCCTGGATTTCCTATAAAAGCCCTCGTTCCCAACTTACTTTTTGGCGAACAATCAACGGAAATGAAGTTGATTTTTGCCTTGACGACAACCTCGCCATAGAAGTAAAGTCAACGAGCACTGTAACGGACAGACACTTAAAGGGATTAAAAGTTCTGCGTGAAGAAGGCATATTTAAACGATACATTGTAATCTGTAGGGAGGAATATCCGCGCATGGTTGACGGAATAGAGATTCTTCCGTGGAAATACTTTTTTGAATCTTTGTGGAAATAGTAATATATAACTTTCATGGATTATATTCCAAAAAAGTTATACTTTTTATTGATT
>JAEDFA010000043.1 GCA_016293005.1 Treponema sp. | reverse complement strand
TAAAATATTGATTTTTTTACATTTTTAATGATTTTTGCTTGACTCTCCTCTTAAGGGGAGATGTTACAATTTTTCATAGAACAGAAAAATTACTGGAGGTTTTGTTTTATGGAAAATTACATAAGCATTGAAAATCTGACTAAATCTTTTTGCGGTCGTAAAGTTGTTGATTCTCTTTCGTTTGATGTAAAAAAAGGTGAAGTTTTTGCGCTTCTTGGGCACAACGGCGCTGGAAAAAGTACGACAATCGACTTAATTCTCGGATTAAAAAAGTCTGATTCTGGAAAAGCATTGCTTTTTGGACAGGAAGCATGTAAAAATCGTAAAAAAATTTTTGAACGCACTGGAGTTCAGCTTCAGAATACTCAATATCAGTTAAATATTACGGTAGAAGAAGCGTGCCTTGAATATTCGTCGCTTTATTCAGAACCTGCTGACTGGGAAAATCTTCTTGAACAGTTTAATCTTATTTCTCTTCGAAAATCATTCGTTTCAAAACTTTCCGGTGGTGAGCGGCAGAAACTTTCTGTTATTCTTGCATTAATCGGAAATCCTGAAATTGTTTTTCTTGATGAACTTACAACTGGTCTTGATGTTGTTTCCAGGCATGAAGTCTGGAATACACTTTTAAACCTGAAAGAGAAAGGGCTGACAATTTTTCTTACAACACATTATATGGAAGAAGCGGAAGCGCTTTGCGATAGAGTTTGCCTTATAAAATCAGGAAAAAAAATCATCGAAGGTACAGTTAAAGAAGTTATCTATGCTTCTGGAAAACAAAATCTTGAAAAGGCATATCTTTATTTTATGACAGAGGAATAAAAACTTTATCTGAAAAGAGCGTTAAAGTTTTTATTTACTAATTGCATTATATTTTTTTTTGGAGTATAAAATGAATTTTTTTAAAATGTATAAAGTTGAACAGAAAATTTTTTTCAGGTCGCCTGATGTAATTATTTTTAATCTTTTAATGCCGCTTGTCGTTTTTATTTTAATCTCGATGATTTCCGGCTCAAAAGAAGCGGGAACATTAACTTTTTCTCAGAGTTCATATATCGCACTTTCAACAGTCGGAATATGTTGCAGCGCATTTATGAGCATTCCGATTTCTATAGTTGAATCTCGTTCGCACGGAATTTTACGGCGTCTTTATTGCAGTCCTTGTTCACCAGCACGACTTTTAGTATGCGATACAATTGCAAGCGCTATCATGGCAGTTATTTCAACTTTGATTTTAACATTTACAGCAGTAATTTTTTTTGGATATAGAATGAGTGGAAATGTGATTATTTATATTTTGTTGTGGATTTTAACAATGCTTTTGATGTTTTCAATTGGGCTGATGATAGCAAGTTTGTGTAGAACTGAAAAATCAATGAATATTGTAACGAGTGCCGTTTATTTTCCTATGCTTTTCTTTTCAGGTGCAACTATTCCTTCAGAAATATTTCCAAAAGGGCTCAAGGTTGTTTCTGATATTCTTCCGCTCGGTGTTGGTATAAATCTTTTAAAATCAGCGTCGGCAGGGCAGTATGAAGGAATTTTTTTACCGATAATAATTTTATCAGTAATTACAGTGATATGCAGTTTTATCGCCGTAAAAACATTCCGCTGGGAATAGCAATTCAATTTGTTGTCATCGAATACTGAATTTTTTTATAATATTTATCTTATACTTTAAGAGAGTTATTTAATGAATTATTTTCGTAACTTAAGAAGAATCAGAGCCCACTTAAAAGTTACGGAAATAAATTCATAAGGAAAAATTATGGATTTAAAAGAAAAACATGAAGCCTGTGAGCCAAAAATTAAAAGTACACTTTACAAAATAGGTGTGTTCGCAGCGATGAATCATATTACAGTAAAAGCCTTGCGTTTTTATGAAGAACAGAAACTTTTGTTTCCGGCATATATAAATTACGAAAACGGTTACAGATATTATGAACTTTCCCAGATGGCAGATATTCATCAGATTTCAGCATTAAAACAGGCTGGTTTTACACTCGAAGAAATTGCTTCAATCAGAAAAGATAAAAACGATAAAATTGAAAACAGCACTCATTCTATTTTACTAAAGAAAAAATCTGAGCTCCTCTCAAAAATTGCAGAATTAACAGGAAAACTTTCTATCGTCGAAAATTACCTTTCAAAAAATACAAAAATTCTTTCAGCGCCAGTGCTTGTAAAAACTATTCCCGAAGTGACTGTCGCATATATGAAAGTCACTCTTGAATCGTACGATTGTCTTTTTGATTTGATGCCGAAAATGGGCTCGCTTATGGAAAAATCTGCCTGCAAATGTGCGCTTCCTGAATATTGTTTTACAAATTATCTTGAACCGTGTTACAAAGATGAAAATATTTGCGTTGAAATTTGTGAAGCTGTAACAGAAAAGAAAAAAGAAACCGGCGGTCTTAGATTCAAAAAAATGCCAGAAGTTCAGGCGGCGTGTATTTTTCACAAAGGCTCTTACAGGTTTTTCCCGGAATCCTACGAAATTTTGCTTAAATACATAGAAGAAAACGGATACAAAATTTCGGGTGAAATAAGGGAAAGTTACATTGATGGTGTCTGGAATAAAGATGATGAAAGTCAGTGGTTGTCAGAAATTCAGATTCCTGTTGAAAAAATCTGAAAAAATTGCGCTATTGTACGATTAAAACTCAAGTTTAAATTTTAATACAAATAATTTTTTATTCGCTTTTTTATATGAATTGTGTTATAATTACAGATACAATTACAATGTTTTGTTTTGAGGAATGAGTTTTGGGTACTTTTGTTGAAGAAATTATCAAAGGAAGAAAAACTTTTTTTGTCGCACCAGATAAATCTCGCTTTCCGGAATCATATTTAGAGGAATATTTGACGGCCGGATATGAATGTTACTTTATTGAAACAGACTTATTTCTTCCAATTTCCACAAAAATAGAAGTAATCCTTTCAGTTTTTAAGGATTGCATTATGTTTTTTAACATTGATGCATCAATTCAAAAAGAAAACTGGCAGATTTTAATTCCTCGTCTTCAAAAAAAATATCCAGATGCATTATTTGGGATTACATATTCAAAACGCCAGACTCTTCAGGAAAAAGCATCTCTTGAAGAATTTTATCTTTTTAAAGTCGGGTTAAAATGCGGCTGTATTCAGCTTGAATATCAAAAGAAAAATAATTTCGGTATCATAGAAAAGGCTCTCTACGCAAATCAGGCGATGGGTCGAAGAAAAAATGTTAGGGCAGTTTGCGGTGGCTCGTGCACATTAAAATTTATCAATTCAGAAAATGTTGCCGTAAGTGCAAAACTGAGCGATATCAGCATTTCGCATTTTTCTTTTACGCTTAATTTACACGACAATGTAAAAATTCAGCAATATGAAAAAATTAAAGACATTCAATTTAATATAAAAGGTCTTCATTTTACATCCGATGCAGTAGAATTTTCTTCACGCGAAACCGATACAGGAATTCTTTATGTATTTGCGTTCACAAATCCGCGCGGGCAGGCAGGGCTTGAAGAATCAACAAAGCGTCTTTTAATTTCGCGCATTTACGAAATTATGTCCACAAACTGTCAGTCGCTTTTGACGCAGCTTTTCAATAATATTACTCATAAAATTCAAAAGGCAGCAGAATAATTTTTTAATCTTTTAAAATTAGCAGTAGATTTTCTGATAGGCTTCTTCAAGTTCTCCAGACCATTTGTATCTTGTAATTGGGAAGGCATTTCTTACATCTTGAAGAGTTTTTCCGGGCACAACTTTTATGCTTCCGTCGTTAAACCAAACAGAATAAGTTTCTTCAGATTGATTTTTTTCAATTTTTATAAGAATTTTTTTACTTGGTCGTCCGCCTTTTTTCCCGTTTTCGCGGACAGCTTGAATTTTTTTTGCCGTAGAACGCTGACCGCCAGTTTTTTGCCCGAAATATGTAAAATTGATTGCCTGATCGATTAAATTTTTTACTGAACGAAGATTTTCTGCGCAGTTCAAAAGTTCTTCCTGATTTTTCTGCCATGACGACTGTGAAAGGCGTTCGGCAAGGGCTTTAAGCGATTTTTCAATTTCTTCGATTTTTTCTTTCGCCTGTTTTAAAGTGGGATTCATGTTCATATTTTCCTCCAGAATTTTACATTATTTGGTAATATGCACGCATTGATTCTGACAAATCGTTTAAATGCTTAAAAAATTCAGGTTTATCTTTGCATTTTTTCATACAGTCAATTGCGCCCTTGAACGGATTTGTGTAAATCATGGGAAGCATAACTTCTTTTTTGAGCGGATTCGGGGTATATGCAAGGAATTCTTTGTCGATGCTGAATTTTGCGTTTTGCCCCGGTTTGTTTCCTCGCGCATCAAGGTGAATCCATTTATTCAAGGTTTTAAAATAAACCGCGTTCAGGCTGTGCGGATAAAAATGATTTTTTTCTTTTGCACAAAGAATTTGGTAGCAGAAGCCGCACGGAATTCCGAAATTTCTTAAAATTGCGGCGTAAAGATGAGATTTTGCAAAGCAGAGACCGTGCCCGTTTTTTATGACATCGCTTGCAGATATTGAAAGTTCTGTTCTTTTGCAGTCAGAAGTGTGTGGAAAATGATTTTGAACGAAATAAAACGCTTTTTCAGCAAGAAGAATTTGATTGTCCCGAAACTGTTCAAATTGAGCACAGACAGATTGAACTTCGCTGGAAGAATAATCAACAATCGGCGTATTTTCAAGATAAAGCGAAAAATCCGGGTTTTTGTTTTTTTTGCTTACAGAAATTGTGTCGCCGACTGGGAAAAATTCTGTAGTGAATTCAGGATTTTCTTTTAAAAATGTCACATATCGCCTGATTTTCCTGACCATTTTTTTTGTGCTGTAGTTGTGTGTAAGGTTTTCGTCTTCTACCATTCCGTGAAAAGACAGGTTATCCGTGATAATTACGCCGTTTTCTGAAAGATTATTTGAAAATTTCATGAAAAATTTTAAATTCTGCGCTTTAGGACCGTCAATGAAAATTAAATCGTATTTTTCGTCCGTGGTAAAATCTGCGGCATCTCCAAGGTAAACTGTAATTCTGTCTGCAAGATTGTGATTCTGCACATTTTTAAAGGCAGTCTGGTATCGCTCAAAATCGTATTCGATTGTATCAACTGAAATATCGGGCGAAGTTTGCGCAAAACTGATTGCAGAATAGCCGATTGCACTTCCGATTTCGAGGATTTTCTTTATATTGTGCATTTTTATATACTCTATGATAAAATCTCTAGTTCCGTCTTTTAAAATTGGAACAGAATTTTCTTTTGCGTATTCTTTCATTTCAAAAATTTCATTCATAAAATTAAAACCTTCTTTTGCGCATTATCATCAAATTGTATAAATCTGAACTTTATCGTGTTTTCCGCGGATTTCTGCATGGTCAAATCTATGTTTAGAATAAGAAAATCAAGTGATGAAGGAATTATTGATGCGATAAAATTTGCAAAAATTGTAATAAGAATGTAGAGAAGGGAAATCAGAAAGTAAAATCGCCTGTTATTTTTCATTTTCAAATTATAAATTTTATTCTAAATACTTTCAACTTGCAGAATTTAAAAAAAACTGTAAGATAAAAGTATCTTAAAAAATTAGTGTTGTTGGGAAATATTATGTTTAAAAAAAAGAATTTGCAGATTTCGGTTTGCATTCCTGTTTATAATTCGGAAAAATATCTCTTAAGATGTCTTGAAAGCGTAAAAAATCAGGATTTTTCGGGTACAGAAATAATTCTTGTAAACGATTGTTCAAACGGAACTGATGAAAACGGAAACGATTTTTTTCAGATTGTAAAAAAATTCAGGAAATCTTGCAAAATTCCTGTAAAAATTGTAACACACTCCCAGAACAAAGGTCTTCTTGAAGCAAGGCGCTCTGCAGTTTTCGAAGCATCTTCAAAATACATAACTTTTTTAGACAGCGATGATTTTTTCCCGGAAGGTTCTCTTAAAAATCTTTTTGATGCGGCAGAAGAAAGCGGAGCAGATATTGTTCAAGGAAAAGTTGAAATTATTCCTGAAAATGTTTTTAGTGACGAAGAAAAAAAACGCCTTCAAAAAATCGATAAAATCCGAAACAAAATTTGTTTTTCACCGTTAAAAGATGAAGAAATAATTTTTAGCTTTATGGGTGTCAAAAAAAACGGAATCGAAAATCATTCTGGGTTTGTTACGGGAAAACTTTTTACCCGCGAAATTTGTGCAAAAGCGTTTTCGTATCTTCCAATTATTTTTTGTACGATGGGCGAGGATTTTGTACTTTACACGATGTTCACATATTTTGCAAAAAAATATAAAGGGATTCCTTGTGTTGTCTACAGTTATTCGTGCGATACAGGCGTTACTTCAAAAAAAACTATCGACACGCTTGAAAAATGGGAAAAAGTCTGTTCTGCGGCATCTGCTTTTACTGTTCTCTTTAATTTAATTAAAAATGAACCTGAAATTAAAATGCCTTTTGAATGTGTTGAATCCATAAAAGTTCAGTGCAGAAGAATTTTACGGAACAATATTTCTCAGATGCATACTTCTGTCCCGGAAAAACTTATTCCGGAAGCAAGAAATATGCTCTGTGATTATTGGGGAAGCGATTTTGTTGCAGAAATAGAAAAAGATTATTATTCTTGCGATTCTGCTACAGAAAATTCAAGTGATGCAGAATAATAAACTGGATTAGAAGAATTATCATATTGTACGATGACTAAAAGATGATTAGAGCCCGATTCAAGCGGATCTGTTGGAACAATTTTTATTGTATTTGAATTTTCTTCATTACGATTAAGTTTTTCTCCATTTAAGTAGTAAAAATATTTTAAATTATTTGTAATTTCTGTATTTTCTTCTGTTAATATTGTTGTTGTAGCAGTAATACCATTTTTAAGTTCGTCAGTTGAAAATGATATTATTTCTGCTGCAGAGTTTCCGTCTTCTGAAGCTACTGTTTTGTCAAATTTAAATTGAATGCCTTTAATTCCGTCGATTGATAGATTTGCACCATCTGTGACTTTATCCAGGTTTACTGTTACTGGATTATCGCCCTGTTTAATTGTAAGAGTTTGACTTCCTGAATAAAGCCGAATATTATTATTATCTAAATCTACTACATTAACTTCGACGATTACGGATGTGTCTACAGGAATTTCTTCAAAAGAGAAGAAAACTTCTTTTTGCGTAGTGATTTTTTGTGATTTAATTTGATTTACGGAAGGCCCTGTGATTTTACAAGAAATGTTTAGTTCGGATACAGTTTCAGTTGCGATGTCCGGCTCTTCTATAATATTTCGTGAAAAAGAAAAAGAAATGTCTGCAGTCTGATTGTTGTTTGAACATGATAAAAAAGCAAAAGAAATTAAAAATAAAAAAAGAATTTTTTTCATACTGTCCTCCAATTTATATAATTATGGTCGAATATTATTCAAAAGTCAATGTAAAATTTCGAGAATAAAAATTTTGTCTAAAGCGTTGAAGGGTTTTTTACAAGATATTTAGAAAATTTCGGGTTTTCAGATGCAAAGTTTTTTGCGCCGTTATTAAATTCGTCCCAGGTTGATGTAAAAAGTCTTTGCATTCCAGGCATTGTAACTATATCAGTCGGCATTACATAATTTGGATCTATTAAATTTTCATTCATATAATTGCGGATACTGTCAACGGAACTGAACAAAACATGACTTATAAAAGTAGAACATACGAATTTGTTCATTTTTTCAAATTCTCTAAATTCTTCTTCTTTTGTCTGAGTTTTTTTCATTTTTTTTGAATCGGGATTATTTTTTCGTTTAACGGCAACGCCTGCCATTTTGAAATTATCTGCGATTGAATAAGATGTAGACTGATTTTGAAGTTTTCGATTAACCCATGCGATTGCAGTTTCGTATTCTTTCTGGGAAACAGGATAGGCGAAAGTTGTCTGAAGCGATTTTTGCGGGTCGCAGGATTTCATGAATTCGTTTGAAAGCGTATTCGTGCACTGTTCTTTTTTAAGATTCGGGTTTGCATAAAGCGTAAGTCCGTAAAAATTGTCTGTTAAATCAAAACCGATTGCAATATGACTTCCACTGACATCATGTTGTTCGACATATTCAAGTCCTTTTTGAAGAATTACTGTGCCTAAATTGTATTTTGCGTGAGGATTGTAAAGTCTTAGAAAAATGTATTGTTCTGTGTTTTCTGGAATATTAGTGCCTTCGTTTGGAAACTGATAAAAATGTTGTGTTTCTTCATTTTTTTCTAAATATGCCCAGCTGTTTTCTCGGATATTTTTTGTTGAAGAACAGCCTATAAATACGCAGGAGAATAAAATTATGAGAATTTTTGTAAAATGCTTTTTTATCATTTGTTTATTCCTTTTAAACGCTCCATGTGTCCTTTATTGAATGCATTTGACCCGCCTGAAGCATTTATTTCGTTTTGAATCATATCGTGAACTTTTTGCGCAAATTTTTTTACATTTTCTTCGTTGATTGAACCGTCTTCGTTGTAACATCCTTCTTTTTCTGGAAAAACCGGCTCAAGGACATGAAGCGAAATTTTTGGAACAGAACGCCCGAAAACGCTGAACGGTTTGAATTTTCCTTCTTTCATAACTGAAGCAACAGGAATTACAGGTTCGTGGAGTTTTGCGCTGACTTCAAATGCACCTCGTCTGAACGGCATTACATTCTGATTGTAAATGTAACATTCTCCTTCTGGGTAAATATGAACGAATTTGCGTCGTTTTATTCCAAGTTTACAGGCATTTGAAAATCTTTCAAGACTATCCCGACCACGGGGAACTGGAATTCCTCCTAAAAGCCTTGTAATGTTTCCGACTACAGGAGATTTTACAGTTGCTTCTAAAAGAGTGTGATGAAGCGGATGAGGTGAGGAAAGAAGCGTCATATTCAGCGGATCTAAAGGAGTAGTGTGATTACTTACGATTATTCCTCTTTTGACAGATTTTAAAATTTTTTTATTTTTAGTTGTTGTTCCGTACATTATTGTTATTAAAATTCTGAGAAGCCACCAGACGCTATGAAATGTCAAAAATGAGGCAAATCTGAAAAAAATTGAATCATTTAATAATTTAAAACCTTTTCTATACATTTAGCTTACAGTCCGTCCTTTCCATTGAAATCCTTTGCCAGATACAGTTCTGCAAAATGAAGAAATTCCAATGATAACGATATTCAAAAAGATTAACTGATATAAAAGTGAAATCCAGATGTCGTTTCCGCGGTCATAAAGCAGAAAAAACCAAGTCAGAATTTGAAAATTTGTTGAAAAAAACAAAGAACTTTTTATCCAGAACGGAAAGCCTTCAGAAAAATAAATGAAAAACGGAGGAATCACAAGAAAAATTATGACTGCAGAAAGAACTAAAAATAGAATCGGTGCAGATTTTCCCAGAAAGTCAAAAAGATTTTTCCCGATTCCGTGAACACTGTTTATGTAGCCTTCGTACATTCTGCATGAACACTGATTTTTTATGTCAATGAATAATGTTTTAAATCCGCATTTTTTCATATTTCGGGCAAGAAAAACATCTTCTGTTGTAACTTTTTTTACGACTTCATAACCGCCAGATTTTTTAAACGCATCTGCTTTTACTGCAATATACTGACCGATTGCATTTGAAAAAAAATTGAATTTTGAAATTCCGTTTAAAAAAAGGGGAACGACAAGCGCACTCAAAAGGAACATCGATGAAACAGTAATTTTTTCCCCGAAAGTTTCCATTTCTTCGTGAATGTAACCGGAAATCATATCGACATCGTTTAAAATTAAATTTGTAACTGCAAAGGAAACGCTTGATTTTTTGTGTTTCGTATCTACATCTGTAAAAAGAAGAATTTCGCCGTCAGCAGCCTGAACTAACTGGTGCATGGCATAAGGTTTTCCGTTCCAATCTGCAGGAAGAGATTTTCCCTGAATGACATGAACTTTGTCCGAATGATTTTTTTTAAACCAGAGTGCGATTTCTAGAGTTCTGTCTGTAGAATTATCATCTAAAATAAAAATATCGTAGTTTTGGTAATCCTGCGATACAAGTTTATTTAAGCAGTTTTCCAGATTTTTTTCTTCGTTTCTTGCCGGAAGCAGAACAGAAACTTTTGGTCCGTTTTTTAAAAGAGGTTTTTTAGTGTTCTTGTGAATATAAATCGTGTTTCCCAAGCAAATTGCAAAAAAATATATTGCAACGACGAGACAAATGATTGCGTAAATTCCGAATATAATAGAAGAATTACTACTCATTGGCATCGCTGATTAAAGAAATGCAGAATTTATTTGTTGGATAGACTTCAAGGGCTTTGTTTAAATACACAAGGGCGTCATCCTTTAATTTACTGCATAAAAACGAATATCCTAAAGCGAGATTAAAGTTAAAAATATCATCTTTGTCTTTGGGATTTAAATATTTCATATTTTCCAAAAGAATTTTACGACCTTTTTTCTGATCTGCGAAAATTTGAGGAGCGTAAATCCATCTTGAGGCTTTTAAATAAATTGCAGCAGTATTAAATTCGTCTAGTGAAAGAACATCATCTGCGAGCGAGACGACTTTTAAACCGTTTGCAATTGCGTAAGAAGTTGGTTTTATTGCACACATCTGGGAAATGCATTCTGATTTCATAAGATAAGCAAGTGGATTTTCTTGAACTGAAAGAGATGTGTCTGCGTATTTAACGCCTTTTTCGTAATGTGTAATTGCGTTTGCTTTTTGCTCATAAAGCTGATAAGTGCGACCCATAAAATATTCTGCACGGGCTAAAAGAGCGTTTAAAATTTTTTCATCATCCGAGAATTCTTTTTGAATCTCTGAAACTGTCTGTGCGTAATAAGGAAGAATTTGTTCAGCGTTCAGTTCTTGTGCGTAAAGTAAATCACGAAGGTTTTCAAGAGAACTGTAAGAATCTGCAAAACCAGAAAATGAAAGCGAAATAAAACTAAAAATAAATAAAATAATTTTTTTCATATTTTTTCTATAAAAATTTAAAACCTTGCATAATTTTAAACGATTTCTTTTAAATATATAAAAATTTATTCTGAAAGTAAAATAATTTTCTGTAATGAAAAATTTGCTGGAATACATTTAGTATTGTATGTTATGCAGGAATCTTGAAACATTTGTAAATAATCTATCGGATATATTCAGTGATTACTTTGGATGACTTGTTTTCGAGTGAGTAGATAAAGAGATGCCTGTTGTGTCTTTTTTTTTGGGGGGGGTATTTGGCAGTAACTTTGGTTTACAGAATACGCATTATAAGTAGTTTTTACAGGCAAATTTTATAACTCTTTCTTTATTATGATGTGTAAAAAATCAGACAACTTTCCTTCGTGCTTTTATTATATCGTACACTTGTGAAATAAGAATTGCACTGAACATTATTATACAACCTGCAAGTTCTCGCGGAAGAAGAATTTTATGTTCAAAAATGGCACTTGAAATAGTTGCAAATACAGACTCCATGCACATAATCAAAGAAGCAATTGTCGCTTCGCAGTATTTTTGCCCGATAATCTGGAGCGTATATGCAATTCCACAACTCATGATTCCAGAATAAAGAATTGGTAGAAGCGCTGATTTTACAACTACAAATGATGGTCTTTCAAAAATAAACATCAGAATCAGGCTTATTAAACCGCAGCTGAAAAACTGGGCACATGAAAGCCTTATTCCATCGCAGGTTTTTGCGTATTTTTCTATCAATAAAATCTGTACTGTGAAAAAAATTGCACATATAAACGCAAGAATATTGCCTCTGTTTACTGAGAAATTTTCGCCTTTTTTGAAACACAGAAAATAAAGTCCTATAAATCCAAGCAGAACACAAATCCATGTAACAACCGGAAGTTTTTTCTTGAAAAAAATAGAGGAAATCGGAACAAAAAACATGTACGATGCTGTAATAAAAGCGATTTTTCCTGTTGTTGAATAATTAAATGCAAACTGTTGAAAATTCGTTGCAAAACACAAAGCAATTCCGATTAAAAGTCCAATTACAACAGTTCGTCTGTCCTTGATTTTTTTATGCGCAATTTCTGAAGGCGATAAAGATTTTTCCTGAATTTTGTCGCGCACAAAAATAACTGGCATAAGAACAAAAGAACCTAAAAGAGTTCTGATTCCCATAAAAGTAAACGGTCTTACAACTTCTGAACCGACGCTTTGAGAAACAAAAGAAGTTCCCCAAACAATCGCCGTAATCAAAAGAAAAATTATACCTTTTACTTGAGTTTTCGGTTGATTCTGATTGAGTTCTGTATTCATTTTTATAAAACTGCTTTTAAAAATTGCTGAAGGCGTTCACTCTTAGGATTCTGGAAAATTTCTTCTGGAGTACCTTCTTCGCAAATTTTTCCATCTTCCATAAAAACTACCCTATCGGCAACTTCACGGGCAAATCCCATTTCGTGAGTTACAACGACCATTGTCATTCCGTCATTTGCAAGCTGTTTCATTACAGCAAGAACTTCGCCAACTAATTCTGGATCGAGGGCGCTTGTTGGTTCATCAAACAAAATTGTTTTTGGTTCCATTGCCAAAGCTCTTGCAATTGCAACACGCTGCTGCTGACCGCCAGAAAGTTTTGACGGATATTCATTGATTTTATCCCCTAACCCTACGCGATTTAAAAGTTCTATTCCTTTCTCGCGCGCTTCCTGTTTAGATTTTTTTAAAACCGTTACAGGTGCAATCATAATATTTTCAAGTGCGGTTTTATGAGGAAAAAGATTGAATCTCTGAAAAACCATTCCGACTTCGAGAAGAATTTCGCGCCGTTTTTTTGAATTTATTTTTAACTTTCTTACACCATTTTCGTGATGAGTCAAAAGCTGGTCTTCGATGTAAATTTTACCGTTTTTTATATGTTCAAGATGATTTAATGCCCTTAAAAAAGTTGATTTTCCGGCTCCGCTTGGTCCGATAATACAGACAACTTCCTGAGGTTTTACAGAAAGACTTACGCCTTTTAAAACTTCAAGATTTTTGAACGACACATGAATGTCTTCGGCTTTAATCATATCCATAATTTAAATTCCCCTAAACGAAATACAAAATCATTGAATTTTTACTCAAAAGTATTTTTCTTTTCAAGCCAATGGAAGAAAAGCGTAAATACAGCTGTAATAATCAAATATAGAATAATTGCAGGAATATAAACTAAAGAACTTGCCGTTGAAGACTGAATGCTTCTGGTTACTTTTGTAATATCTGCAAGGGCAATAATGGAAACAAGAGATGCATCTTTTAACATCATAATGAATTCGTTTCCTACCGGCGGAATCAAGCGTTTTACAGCCTGCGGAAGAATAATTATCCGCATTGTCTGAAAATAACTTAAACCCAAAACTTTTCCCGCTTCAATCTGACCTTTGTCTATAGACTGAATTGCCGAACGGAAAATTTCGCTGCAATATGCTCCACTGTTTAAACTGAATGCGATAAATGCTGCAAGAAATTTATTGTTAATTGTAAGTGCCGGACTGATTTCTGGAAGACCGTAATACACAAAATAAAGCTGCATCAAAAGCGGAGTTCCACGAAAGAAAAAAACATAAACCTTGCTCAAAGCCTTTACCACTTTAAATTTTGACATTGAACCAAGAGCAAGAATAATTCCAAGTAGAAGACCTGCACTTACAGAACATAAAGTAATTAAAACTGTAACTTTTGCTCCGTCTAATAACTGAGGCGTCCAGGCAATAAATTTATTTATAATTTCCATAAATGCAAGTCCTTCTATAAACTAAAATATATTACTGAATGCTTGATGATAAATCCATTCCAAAGATTTTTATGTAAATTGATTTCAAAGTTCCGTCTGCTTTCATTTCTTCCAAAACAGCATTGATTTTTTCTTGAAGAACAGTATTGTCATTTTTCATACAGATTCCGAAGTATTCGTCTGGAGTTCCGCCCCACACTCTTTTAAATGGAGAATCTTCTGGAGCAAGGTAATTTACAGCAACAAGATCGTCGCTTACAACTGCATCAATTCTTTTAAGACGAAGGTCATCATAAGCATTCATAACTTTGTCATAAGCGTTTTCGATATATTTAAACTGACCTGCTGAATGCTTTTTTGTATAAATATCAGAAGTTGTTTCTGCCTGATAGCCGACTTTTAAGCCTTGAAGATCAGAAAACTGTTTAATTTTAAGATTAGAATCTTTTCTTACGATAATTGCCTGACCGTTTCCGATGTAAGGATTAGAGAAAAGGAAGTTTTCAACGCGTTCTGGCGTAATTGTTGCCGCTGAAATAACAACATCATATCGTTCTGTATTTAATCCAGCAAAAATTCCGTCCCATGCAGTGTCGATAAATTCTGCATCGAGCTCAAGTCGTTTTGCAATTTCTGTTCCGAGTTCAACATCGAATCCAACAGGAGTTTTTCCGTCTTCTGCATAATACTCAAACGGCGGATAACCGATTTCCATACCGATTGTCAATTTACCTTTCTGAACAGTGAATTCTCCTTTTTCTGTTTTTTTAGAACAGCCCATAAAAGCACATGCAAGCATACAAATGCCTGCTACTAAAGTCAGCTTTTTCATTTTAGCCTCCGATAAATAAAAAATTCCGCAAGAAATGCAGATTGCCTTATTATAGAGAAAAACACGCTATTGTGCAATTAGATATTTTTTATAACGAAATTCTGTGATTCTGAAACTTCAATGAAATTTTTAAAGAAATCCGCGGGAAAAATTAAACTTAAATTAAAATCAGCAAACTCTATAAAACAAGTTAAAATTTACTGACGGCGTAAATATTCTTCAAATTCTTGTGCAGGAAGCGGTTTTGAATAATAATAACCTTGAATTAAATCGCAGCCAAGACTTTTTAAGACTTTCACCTGCTCTTCTGTTTCTGCGCCTTCTGCAACCGTGGTAAAATTCAGTCTGTGCGCCATTTTAATAATGCTTTCAACGACGATTTCGTTTATTTCCAGCTGGCGAACAAAACTGATGTCGAGTTTTATGACATCGAGCGGAAAAGTTGCAAGCATTCCAAGAGAAGAATATCCTGAACCAAAGTCGTCCATTTCGATTTTGTAGCCGAGATTCTGAGCTTTTGAAACCTGCTGAATAATTAAATCAGTCTGCTCACAGTAAAGGGATTCTGTAACTTCAAGATGAATCAGATTGTGGTCGATTTTGTAACTGTCAATTGTTTTTAACTGATTATCAAACCAGCCATCAACAAAATAATCCCTGCGAGAAACATTTATTGAAATCGGCACAACAGTAATTCCGTCTTTTTGCCATCGGCTCAAATCTTCACATACGCGCTTTAAAACATAAGCATCAACTTTTGAAATGAAACCATTTTTTTCAAACAGCGGAATAAACTGACCAGGCGACATAAAACCGTATTCAGGATGAATCCAGCGAATTAACGCCTCTGCACCTGCAATTTTTCCAGTTTGTGAATCGTGTTTTGGCTGATAGTAAACCTGAAATTCGCCGTTTTTTAAAGAAGATTCCATTGATATTTGAATTTTCTGTTCATGTAAAAGCTGTTGATTTATGCGTTCGTCATAGAAAGCAATTCTTTTTTCGTAAAGGCCTTTAATTTCTTTTATTGCAAGAAATGCTCTATCGCAGCAATTTACAATTGGAACAGAAGGGTCGATTGGAGAATAAAAACCGAATTTTATAACCTGAGTTGGAATTGGAGAATTCTTTTTTAAAATGTCAATCATTTTTTCTACATAATTTTCGTCGAAAGCGTAATTTAATTCAAAAAGAACTACAAACTGATCTCCGCTGTAACGGCCCGGAATTCCGGTAGAAATTATTTCACGAATCTGGCGACCGATATAAGCAAGATATTCATCGCATTTTTCCTGACCATACTGACTGTTTGTAACTTTGAAATTTTCAAATTCTATGCCTAAAATTCCGAATTGGGTATTTGGATGCTTTTTGATTTTATCGTTTGCCCGGCGTATAAAAGACTGTTTTGTAAATAGAAGAGTAAGTTCATCCCGGGCAAGTTCGTGAAGCACCGCTTTCATTTCGTTCATTTTTAACAGATTTTTAAGCCGAACTGAACAGAGTTTTAAATTAAACGGACGGACAAGAAAATCTGAAACGCCGAGTGAAAAACATTTTTCTGCATATTCAACAGAATCTGTGTTCGCGATTACAATCACCGGAATATTTGAAAAATCAGAATCGTTTTTGATGATTTCCAGCAAATCAAAAGCATCTTTGAACGTATCTTCAACATCGATTAAAATCGCACAGATTTTTTTACGGTTTTCTATTAAAACATCGACACCGTTTTTTGCAGAATCAGTGATTATTTTATATTCTGACTGAAAAAAATCGATTAAACTCCGGCGTTCTTCGCCGTTTGTTCCAATTATAAAAAGCGTATGCTCTTCTGACTCGTGAAATTCTTTATTTAATTCGGTTAGCACAAAAATATTATAACACAGATTTAAAAAAATTAATATCTATATTTTAAAAATAAAGTAAAATCTTATAGAAAAACGTCATCCCGAACTCGTTTCGGGATCTGGATGCTGATGCCCCAGGCACGCGAGTGCCGCGTTAAATAATTCCTTAAGCAGCACCTGGAGCCGACCGCTGCGTTTGCAAAGCATTGCGGAACGGTCGCAATGGGAACGCAAATACTACAATCTCTACCGTAACAATTAAAATCTACATTCCCATTTACTATTCAGAGAGTATATATTTATTTTTAAACATAGCAAATTCAGTTTGTTGTGTGTACAAATCATACTCATACTTTGTATGAACAATTATTTTGTCTATAGCACAGCCCGAAAATGTTGTGATAGTAAATTCGTTAAGTGAAAAAGTCAACTTTCGTACAGTCTAAAAACACCCTAAATTTAAGCAGCTGTA
>JAEDFA010000107.1 GCA_016293005.1 Treponema sp. | reverse complement strand
TCCTGCTGTAACTGGTGAACGCATTGCGCTTGCAAAACACGCTGGTATGGCTGTCATGAATCTTTACAAAAAAGGAATTACTGCCCGCCAGATGATGACTGCTGAAAATTTTAAAAACGGTCTTACGGCTGATATGGCTCTTGGCTGTTCTTCAAATACTATGCTTCATCTTCCTGCAATTGCACACGAAGCCGGAATCGAAATTGACCTTCACGAAGTAAACGAAATTTCAAACAGAACTCCAAACCTCTGTCATTTGGCACCGGCAGGTCATACATTTATGTGTGAACTTGATGATGCAGGTGGAGTTCAGGCTGTTCTTGCTGAACTTGCAAAAAAGAACTTAATCAATACATCGCTTATTACGGCAACTGGAAAAACAATCGCAGAAAATATTCAGGGCGTAAAAAACCGAAACCCAGAAATCCTTCGTCCGATTGAAAATCCGTTTAGCGATAACGGCGGCATTGCAATACTTTTTGGAAATCTTGCGCCAAATGGAACTGTCGTAAAGCGTTCTGCATGTGCACCGGAACTTATGAATCACACAGGACCTGCTAGAGTCTTCAATGATGAATCAGAAGCAATGAAAGCCGTTCAGAATGCCCAGATTAAACCGGGTGATGTTGTTGTAATCCGTTACGAAGGTCCAAAAGGTGGTCCTGGTATGCGGGAAATGCTGGCTGTTACTGCCGCTCTTGCAGGTCAGGGACTTGATAAACAGGTTGCGCTTATTACTGACGGACGCTTCTCTGGTGCTACTCGTGGAGCATCCCTCGGTCACTGTTCTCCTGAAGCCGCTGTAGGAGGTCCAATTGCCCTTGTTGAAGAAGGTGATACGATTACTCTTGATATCAACAATTATAAAATTCATCTTAATGTTAGCGATGAAGAACTTGCCCGCCGTCGTGCTGCATGGAAAGCTCCTGAACCAAAAGTAAAGACAGGTTATCTTGCCCGCTATGCAAAACTTGTTTCTTCAGCAGACAAAGGTGCTATTCTAGAATAAAGATAAATACGCGTGTTTTGTTAAATAAAAATTGCATAAGCACGCGAATGTGGACGCTCTTGCAAATTGAGCAGTTTTTCAAAAATAAAACGGGACTTTTTCAAATGAAAGTCCCGTTTTTTGTTGATTTTTTATTTTATTATGGAAATATTTTTTTAATTTTCGTTAAAGAGTTTATCTCCAAGCATATTATAGAGAACTCTTTTCCAATTTAATGTTTCTTTAACCTTTGTAATTAAAGTGTAGTCTGAGGTTAATTTATTCATTGTTGGTGTTGGAACTTTTTCAAATTTGTTAAAGTTGTAAATTAATGTCCAAATTCCTGAAAGAGATATCTCTTTTTTTGATTCAGTAGAATCTGCTGCAGCATCTGCTTTTTCTCCAAAACTATAAAATAAAGCAACTTTAATACCTGTTGCTTCTACTAGTTCATTAAGTACATCAAGTTTTGTGTCACTTGTTGGAACAAGAATTACATTTACTCCAGATTTAACATCTGCAGAAGTTTCGTTGAAAGTTAAAGTTTTATCTTTTGTTGCGTAATTTACATAAAGATCGAAGTTTACAGATTTTTTGTTTTCATCTTCACCCCAAGTATAAGTAAAAGAATTTTCGGATTTAGTGCTTTCTTTGTAAACCCAAGTATCTTTTGGTGCTATAAAATCATCTCCTATATCACAGCTTGAAATAAAAAGACAACCTGCTAAAATTGCTGCTGTCGAAAGAATAATGTTCTTTTTCATTTTTTCCTGCCTGAAACCGATTAAAATAAACGGTTTTTGTGTTTCCATGTGTATTTTATGGAAAATAAAATAAAGGAAGTCTGCAACGCAAAACTTGTGCGATAATTTTATCGTACATTCCTCAAGTTTTTAATTATAAAAGTTTATAATATGTTTGTCAAAGCGAAAAAATTAAGGTCAAACTTTATAGAAGAGATTCGATTTTTCGTGCTGCATCATCTAAATACGGAAAATCAACGTTTTCGATATCGCCTTCGTCAACAGCCTTGCTAGTAGATTCTTCCATTGGAATTCGGGCTAAAACCGGAATATTGAAATTTTCAGCAATTTTTTCGATGTTGCTTTTTCCGAATACAGTGATTTCTTTTGAACAGTCAGGGCATTTTACATAACTCATATTTTCTACAAGCCCGATAATCGGAATGTTCATCATTTTTGCCATTTTTACGGCTTTTTCAACAATTACCCGAACAAGCTGCTGCGGAGAAGAAACGATGATGATTCCGTCCACAGGAATGCTTTGAAAAACTGTAAGAGGAACATCTCCTGTTCCCGGAGGCATATCTACAAACATAAAATCAACATCTTTCCAGTTTACATCTGTCCAGAACTGTTTTACCGCTCCGGCAATTACAGGTCCTCTCCAGATGACAGGATCGTTTTCATTTTCAAGAAGAAAATTCATGCTCATAATTTGAATGCCTTTTTCTGAAACTACAGGATTTAAAGATTCTCCGTCACCTTCTGCTCGTTTTAAACCTATACCAAAACTTTCTGGAATTGAAGGACCGGTGATATCTGCATCTAATATTGCCGTTTTGTATCCGTCGCGTGAGATTTTGCAGGCTAAAAAACTTGTTACAAGCGATTTTCCAACTCCGCCTTTACCGCTTACAATTCCGATTACTTTTTTTACGCTGCTTCCGCTTCTTAAGTGGCAAGTCATATCTCTTTCTTCACATGTTTTTCCGCAAGTTCCGCAGTCGTGAGAACAATCAGCCATATTATACCTTCCTTGATGATTTTTTTTTAATAAGTTTTCATTTTTTATTGCTTATCTTAATTTTTAATATAGCACAATTTCGTTTCAAAAAAAAGAACAAATGAAAAAAAAATTAGAGTTGCTTTTAAAACCTCTTTCATTGGTTTTTTATAGATTTTAATATCTTTTTATATTAGTGATTGACTTTTTTTTTTGAATATATTATGATGTTTTTCGTTATGCGGGTGTAGCGAAGCTGGTTATCGCGCTGGCCTGTCACGCCGGAGATCACGGG
>JAEDFA010000106.1 GCA_016293005.1 Treponema sp. | reverse complement strand
AATATGCTTGCAATCTCAAACCATCTTTTTAGGTCTTAAGTTGATGATGTTGCGCGGCAGGGGGGAATGGGGGAAAACATTTTGCGAGCCCGCTTTTTTAGTTGCGACCTGAACTCGAGGCACTTTCATTTTCACGACCGAGTTTTAAGAACTAGAGAAACTTTGCGGCGTGCAAAGAGAGAGCTTTCTGCAACGATGGCCCGCCTGCGGAAACAGGCAGATGCACAAAGCGGAGGGTCCGCGAAGCGGTACCGTAGCGACTGCAGCTGACTGTGCTTTCATTGCTTGCCTGCGAGCTTGAACGAAGGCTACCTTGCGAGCCTGCTAGTAAATGCAAACAGTCTGGGAACGAAGGAGCGAAATGGAGCTGAACGGAGCGAGGCGGAATGCAGCGAGTGAGTGAGCTGTCTGTTTGCTACCTTTTTGGACGGTGGAATGTTTTTGAACTCGTGGCGTGTAGTGAGTGGAAGCTGTACGAAGTACGGCTGGAACGAACGGCAAGAAACAGTCCCTTTTTTCTAGAACTATGTTATAATATTTTTATTATGAAAATTGAGCACGTTGCACTTTATGTAAAAGACCTGGAAAAAGCCAAAGATTTTTTCGTAACTTACCTTAACGGCAAAGCTAATTACGGCTACCACAATCCAACGACTGATTTTAGATCCTACTTCATTTCATTTGATAACGGTGCACGTCTCGAACTTATGACACGCCCGGAACTTGTTGAACAGACAAAACATCCGTTCCGTACAGGCTACTCGCATATTGCATTCAGCGTTGGAAGTAAAGAAGCTGTAGATGAACTCACTGCGAAACTTGATGAAGCTGGCTTTTCTGTTTCCAGTGGTCCTCGTACTACTGGAGACGGATATTATGAGAGCTGCATTGTTGGACTAGAAGAAAACTTTATCGAGATTACAGAATAAGGCTTGTTGCTGAGGAGACACAATGAACATAACACTTGAACCTGATATTACTCAGGATGAATATATTGAGTTTAGAGCAACAACGAGCTGGCCTACTGTTAAGCCAGAGCGTGTTGCTGCATTATTAAAAAACTCAGCCTTTCTTGTTCGTGCAAAAGTTGACGGTAGGACAGCCGATATTGCGAGAGTTCTTTTTGATTATGGATATACTGTTTATATTTCAGATGTCATTGTAAAGCCTGAATACCAGGGAAAAGGAATTGGCCGACGTATGGTTGAATACCTAATTTCGAAAGCAAAAGAAAGTGTTGGATCAGATGATTTTCTAAAGTTCAATCTTATGGCTGCCAAAGGTAAATCTGGTTTCTATGAAAAACTTGGTTTTACAAAACGTGATGAAGAGACTGGTTGGGGAATGTGTTTGACTCTAAATGCGTGAAATATGCATTATTACTTTGTAGTAATGGATTTAGAAGCGATTGTAGTAACGATTGTAGTAAAACAAAAAACATTCAAAACGAATCAAAGTATATCAGTTGCATAATTCCTTATCCTACAGTAAAATACAGTTGTAACAATTTGGAATTGAGTAGCATGGAGTGCTCATGAGGAAACTTTAATGACGACTGTTAATCCATGTGTCGCAGGTTCAAAACCTGCAGCAGCCGCTTAAGACTTCTCAGCACTGGGAAGTCTTTTTTTTTGTTTTTACTGCTTTTTATAACTAAAACAATTCTCCATTCCGCATAAGGTCTGGCATATTTTTGTGTATTATTCCGTTTCTGTGCTGAACAGGATCACTTCTTGTAATAACATATTTTGGATAATTGTCTTTTATTGATTCCAGAGGTCTGTATTCCCGTTCTTCTGTTTCTTTACTGGACATAATTGTCATGCAAATCTGCAGATAACTGTACTCCAAATCTTTCCGAAGAATAAAGTCACATTCAAGTTTTCCAATGCGGCCTATGCTTACAGAATAATCATTTGAGCGGGCATAAATAAAAGCAACATTTTCCATTACAGGACCGTAGTTTATTCTATTGTCGGTGTTTGTGGCGTAATAAAATCCCAAATCGGAAAGATAATATTTTTTTTCACCGGCAATGGATTTTTTTGATTTTAAATCAAAACGATTACATTCATACAAAATTTTTGCATCACATAAAATTTTTATATATGAATTAAGCGTTTCCCGTTTGATTTTTGTACCGTTTTTTTCTAGTTCATCCAGAATATTTTGAAGGCTTGTTGTTGCTCCAAAATTATTTATCAAATACTGCTGAACTTTCTGGAATGCTGAAACATTCCTGATTTTAACACGGCGTTTTATGTCCTTTTCAAAAATTTCTGTAATTACGCTTGTGATGTAAGTTTTTTTATCCTGAATTGAATCATATTGAACAGCCTTTGGAAATCCGCCTTCTAAAAGGTAATTATCAAATTCCTGAACAAGATTAGAATCAATAGGCTTTTTAAGAAAATCTTTCATTCCAAGGTATTCTTGGAAATTCAAAGGGAACATTTCAAATTCTATGTAACGGCCTGTAAGTTTTGTTATAAGTTCTCCGCTCAAAAGATACGAATTAGAACCTGTAATAAAAATAGAAAAATCGCCTTCATCACGAAAACCGTTCAAAACTTCTTCAAAACCTGTAACATTTTGAACTTCATCTATAAAAAGGTATTTCAGTCCTTTTGCAATTGCATCATCTTCAATGATTTTTTCAAGTTGATCTGAAGTTTTTATGTTTCTGTAACCTCGCTTATCCAAATCAAAATAGATAATATTTTCTTCAGAAACACCTTTGTCCCTAAGTTCCTGAGCAATTGTTTGCATAAGACTTGATTTTCCGCAGCGGCGAACTCCTGTGATTACTTTTATAATTTCTGTGTCATTATAAAAACCGCGGATTTTTTGCAGATAAGATTCTCTTTTGAAATATTTCATACTATTACCTTTAATATTTATTTTATGAGAAAGCTTAGATATTTGCAAGTTAAAGGGGTAAAATTTGTTTATATTTTAAAAAATACCCTTTTAACCGCTTTCTAAATAAGATTTGAAAATAATAGAATTAATTTGGAAATAAAATTTTTGATTAAATAAATTACAACTTATTTAATTACTTCCAACAGAATCAT
>JAEDFA010000105.1 GCA_016293005.1 Treponema sp. | reverse complement strand
AAGAAGTTGCGCTTAAAGTGAAAGCAATAATTTCTGCCGTAAAGAAAAAATTCCCCACAGAAGGAATAACGCTTTTCTGCACAGAGGAAGTAGAACTTTAACAGATTTAAAAATGAAAGGAAACTTTTAATTTTTTTAGAAGTTTCCTTTTTAAGTTTTAAACGAACATTTCTTTTATTTTATCCTGATAAATTTCGTTTATTTTATAGCGGATGATTCCCTGTTTTGGAGAAAGTTCTTTTCCAACTTCAAACGGTTTTTCAAGGAATGTGAATTTTGAAATTTTTTCAAAATTCTTAAATCCTGTTTTTGCGTTTATGAGATTTTCGATTTCTTTCTGGTAAAGGAAACGGACTTCCGGGTGAGTGAAAATGTGCGGAAAATCTGGCGTGATTCCTTTTGATTCTGCAAATTTTTTTATCTGGTCAAAATCAGGAAGAATTAAAACTCCAAGGCTGTTTTCATCTTGACCTACGACAACTGCCAGCGAAATGTATGGAGATTCAGCAAGTTTATTTTCGATAGGAAGCGGCTCAACATTTTCACCGGAACTTAATACAATTGTGTCTTTTGAGCGGCCTTTTATCATGATGTCGCCGTGAATTGTTTTTATTACTAAATCGCCTGTGTTGAAAAATCCGTCTTTGTCTATGACTTGAGCCGTTAAATCCGGGCGTTTGTAATAGCCTTTCATGACATTTGGACCTTTAATGTATAAAACGCCTTTTTCACCGATAGAACATTCTTTTCCTTCGAGGGAAACAATTTTTGATTGCGCATACGGAAGAACAGGACCGATTGTTCCCATGACAGGTTTTTTAATATTTCTTATGCAGCACATTGGGGCAGTTTCTGTAAGTCCGTATGCTTCTACAACTTTTATGCCGACTGCTGAAAAAAATCTGTCAAGATAAAGAGGAAGAGCGCCGCCACCTGAAACACCGATTTTGAAATCCTCTCCTAAAACTGATTTCATTTTACTGAAAAATAGTTTGTTTCCAAGAGAACTGAATGGAGAAAGACAGACTACAGGAATGTAGAATAAATTTTTTACACCTTTGTATAAAAACGATTCTTCTGTGATTTTTGCCGTCTGACTGTTGATTTCGTCGAGAAGGCGTTTTATGGAAATTGCTGACCATTTTACGAAATTGAATAGCATTGAAGAAATTTTTCCCTGTTTGCCGAGCGTTTTTATCATGTGTGTGTAGATTGATTCCCATATTCTAGGAACACAACAGATGTATTGTGGGTTTACAGCTTTAAAATCTGAAAGAATTATTGCTCCTACAGGTTTTGAATAAGTTAAAACTGCAAGATTGTAGATTAAAAGGTATTCAAAAAAACGCTGGTATACATGCCATACAGGAAGAACGCAAAGACATTTGTGTCCTGGTTTAAACTGAAGCTGCTCTGAAAGAGAATCTAACTGGCAGATAAAATTTTCGTGAGTTAATTCAACGCCTTTTGGTGTTCCTGTTGTGCCGGATGTAAAAATTATTGTTGCTGTGTCAGTTTTTTTTGCTGAATAAATGAAGTCTGAAATTAAATTTGGATTTTGCAAAAGAACTTTCTGCCCTTTTACAAGAATTTCTTCATAATAGAAGAAATTAATGTTTTGTTCGTTGTTGAAATTTTTTAGAAGTTCTTCTGTTGAGTCGTTTTGAACGATAATAATGATATTTTTTATTTGCGGAAGGGAATCGATGTTCTGGAGAATTTTTTTAAGATTGTATGCCGCATCGATTATTACTGTTTTACATTCTGCAAAACTTAAAATATATTGAAGGTCTTTTTCTGTGGCTTCGCTTCCGCGTGGAATGTCGGCAGATTGAAGGGAAAGAATTGCAAGACTTGAAACAAGCCATTCTTTTCTGTCATCGCTGATTAAGCCGATATTTGAATGAGGACCTTCGCCAAGTGAATAAAGCCCTGCAGCAAAATTTGTCATATCGGTGTAGAATTCTTTGTATGTTACGGGAACAAAAACGCCTTTTTTATTTTTGCTTAACTGAATTTGATTTTCCGGGTGATTTTTATAATTTTCACATATCAATTGGGGTAATGTTTCAAACATCGATGCCCTCACTTTTATATAAAAATGTGGTAAATTTTTAAAACGAATAAAAAAAGAAATACCGTAGTTCACGATTATGACAGAAAAAGGTTCAAAATTCAATATAAATTATGATATTTTGCAGTGCGTTGAGCATTATATATTCCTTAAAAAAAATACTTTCAGTTTTGAAAGATGCAATCTTAAGGTAAGGTATAGAATTGAATTTTTCATAAAATAAAAGCACCCGAGTTTTAATTTTTCGGGTGCCGTGAAAAGCCTGATAGAAATTTTAAATTTTTAAGCTACTGTAAGAGATTTGGCTTGTTGAAGTAGTCGTTTGTTTCTTTTGCGACAACTCCGCTTAAAACGATGAGGGAAACGCAGTTCGGGATTGCCATAAGGCCGTTTGTGATGTCTGCAATTGTCCATACCTGGCTGATTGTAAAGTATGGTCCGATGAAAACTGCCAGAATGTAAACCCATCTGAATATTTTTGTAGCAGTCATGTTTCCGTTTGTTAAGTATTCAAGACATTTTTCGGAATAATAATCCCAGCCTAAAATCGTTGTAAATGCAAAGAATACAAGACAGAGCATAAGAAGGAACTGAACGGAACGGCCGTCACCGCCAAGAACTTTGTTGAATGCGGCAGATGTAAGTGCAACGCCCTGAAGATTACCTGCACCTGCGGCATCTGCGCCTGTGTAGAATGCAATTACGATTGAAAGACCTGTCATAGTACAGATGATTATTGTGTCAATGAATGTTCCGAGCATTGAAACAATACCCTGCTGAACAGGCTCGTCTACCTGTGCTGCGGCTGCTGCAATCGGTGCAGAACCAAGACCTGCCTCGTTGGAGAAAATTCCGCGTGCAACACCTTTCTGCATTGAGTCTGTAATCTGCTTGAATGTCCAGCCCATTGCACCGCCCATAACGGCATTCCATCCGAACGCATTTTTAAAGATTACGGAAAAAGCTTCCGGGATTTTAGTTGCGTTCATAATCAGAATTGAAAGTCCGAGGAATACGTAGATTATTGCCATTGCAGGAACGATTTTTTCTGCAACTTTTGAAATTCTCTTGA
>JAEDFA010000104.1 GCA_016293005.1 Treponema sp. | reverse complement strand
TTGCCGGACAGATAAAAAAAATTGGAGTTGAAAAATGAGCATAAATATGAAAGAAGCAATGAATACAGAACAAAAAAACATCACCCAAAACGACCGTTTAAAGTGGCAGGATTTGAGGGCATAAAAATGGAATCTGCAGAGTTCATATATAATGGGCGTATCCGTAATTTCTTTAACACTCTTGTTGAAAACTTAGAGCAGTGCAGTGAATTCAAAATAAGTGTGGCATTTATTACTTTTGGCGGGCTTCAGGTTTTACTTGAAACTTTGCAGGCACTTTCTGAGCGCGGTATTCCTGGCGAGATTTTAACGACTACCTATCAGAACATGACGACTCCACAAGTTTTAAAGCGTCTTTCTGAATTTCCGAACATCAAGCTTAAGATTTATGTTCCGCCGACTCAAAACGACGGCTTCCATGCAAAAGGCTATCTTTTTCATAAATCAAATGACAGTAAAAGCAATGATCTGTGGACTGTAATAATCGGTTCTTCAAACATCACCGGGCGTGCTCTTAAAACAAATGTAGAATGGAATGTCCTTCAGAACGAGCCAGTCGAAAATCTACAGGAGCCGGGTATTTTTGCAAAAACGGTTCTGAAAGAATTTGAGCAGCTTTGGGAAAGTCCGTGGGCAAAAGAATATTCTGATGATTTTTTAATTTCGTACCGTGACTATCTTGCGCGGATTAAAAAGGATGTTCAGGCTAAAAAAGTCAATGAGCTTTTTACTTACGAGAGAGCTCAGGCAATCCAGCCGAACGAAATGCAGCAGGAAGCAATCGTAAAACTTGATAGGCTTCGAAAAACCGGCGCAAAAAGGGCACTTGCAATTGCAGCAACAGGAAGCGGAAAAACATATATGTCTGTTTTTGATGCTCTTCAGGTAAATCCAAAACGGCTGCTTTTTATCGTTCACCGTGAGGACATATTAAAAAAGGCAAAAGAATCTTTTGACACTATATGCGGAGCGGTTGGAAAAAATTATGTTTCCGGTTTTTATACAGGAAATCAAAAAGACGAAAATTGCACTTATCTTTTTGCAACTCGCGACACGATGGGCCGGCATTTTACGGAGTTTGCTCCTGACACTTTTGACTACATCGTAATCGATGAAGCGCACCACGCTTCAAGCGACAGCTACCAGAAAATCATCTCGTATTTTAAGCCTGATTTTCTTCTAGGTCTGACGGCTACTCCTGAACGCAGTGACAGCGGCGACATTTACGCGCTTTTTGACAACAACATTGCTGTAGAAATCCGTCTGAGGCAGGCACTTGAATACAATCTGATTTGTCCTTTCCATTATTTTGGTCTTACTGATGCCGAAGGAATTGACTACACAAAAATCAAAGCGGAACCAGGCACAGCTGAATATACCGAAGAAATTGCCAGAATGCTGATGGTAAGTCACAGAGTTGATTACATAATAGAAAAAATGAAATTTTACGGACACGACGGTGAAAAAACAAAGGCTTTGGGATTTTGTCAGAACATAAAACACGCAAAATTTATGGCAAGTGAATTTTGTGCGCGTGGAATTCCTGCCGTAGCTCTTTCTAGTGAAGACAACAAGAGCATTGACGAGCGAATTGCTTTTACAAAGCGTCTTGAAAACGATGATGATGAACTTCAGGTGATTTTTACTGTTGACCTGTTCAACGAAGGAATTGATATTCCGTCCGTAAACACGATTTTAATGCTCCGACCGACGGAGTCTTCTATTATATTTATTCAGCAGCTTGGACGAGGATTGCGTAAACTTGCGGATAAAGAATTCGTTACGGTTCTTGATTTTATAGGAAACTACAACAAGTCATTTTTGATGGCGATTGCTTTGAACGGTAAGCAGAACTTTGACAAGGATTCGCTAAAAGTTGAAGTAGAAACAGATTTTGCCGATTTGCCAAACGGAACTTACATCCACATGGACAAAATTACAAAGCAGCAGATTCTTCATCAGCTTGAAAATGAGCGCTTTATGTCAATGAAGTATATGAAGGAATCCTACTTGAATTTTAAACACGTTTGTGGCGGAAAAATTCCTATGCTGATTGATTATTTAAAGCATGACGGAAGTGTTGACCCACTGCGTTTTTCTTCGTTCAATACGAATTACAAGACCTATCTTGAGTTTGCCGCTTTTATGGAAAAAGAGACTCACCCTGAATTTTCTGTTCTCTTGGAAAACGAAGCGTTTAAGCAGCTCATGCGTCTGTTCACTTTTTATACGCCTGCAAAACGAATTGAAGAATGGTTGATTGCAAATGAATTATTGAATGCTGAAAATTATTCTGTAAAAATTGATTATTTGATAAATAAAGCCCATAAATTTCTTGATGAAGTTCATGCTGAAAATCTGATTCATGCAGCAGAAACTTTGAGCGGAAAATATTTTGATTCATCAGAACTTAAAAGATTTGAAAAGGCTCTTCTTTCTTTTGACGGTAAGTCAGTTTCATTTAGCAGTGAAGTAAAATCCGCTCTGAAAAACGAAGAAAGTTGCCGTACTTGGTTCGAAGATTTGATTCAATATAATCTTCTTCGCTATCAGAACGAATTTGGCAGTGCCGATTATGGGCTTCCGTTCTTAAAGCTGTATTATGAATATTCAATGCGTGACACGGCACTTTTGTGCAATTACAAGAAGATTCATTCTTCGTTCCGCGGTCAGGGACTTCTGACTTCTGCAAAGCCAGATTATTTTATTTTTGTAAATCTTCATAAAAATGCCAACATCAAAGAGTCTATAAACTACAAAGATAAATTCATTACGCCTGGAGTTTTTCAGTGGCAGTCACCGAACAGTACAACGCAGGATTCGGAAGTAGGACAGAACATTATTTTTAGTTACAAGCGGGGAATAAACCTACATCTTTTTGTCCGTAAATTTGAAGAGGTAGAAGGTGTAACTCAGCCTTTTGTTTATCTTGGAAAAGTCGTGCCTTTTTCTGATACTGCTGAAGGCAACAAGCCTATTACAATTCATTTTGCTCTTGAAAATCCTGTGCCTGATGAATTATATTTGGATTTTACAACAAGGACTGATATGCTTGGGAAAAATAATCCGGAGATTGAATTATGAAACACATCAGCGTAAGCGCCGCCATAATCGTGCGCACAAATCCGCAGACTCACAAAAAAGAACT
>JAEDFA010000042.1 GCA_016293005.1 Treponema sp. | reverse complement strand
GAGCGCCACCTTGCCAAGGTGGATGTTGCGGGTCCGATTCCCGTTTTCCGCTCTAGCGGCATAAGACGCACATAAATATTTTGCGGAAATAGCTCAATGGTAGAGCGCCACCTTGCCAAGGTGGATGTTGCGGGTCCGATTCCCGTTTTCCGCTCTAGCGGCATAAGACGCACATAAATATTTTGCGGAAATAGCTCAATGGTAGAGCGCCACCTTGCCAAGGTGGATGTTGCGGGTCCGATTCCCGTTTTCCGCTCTAAGTAAGAAAGCGATTCAGCAATGCCTGTTTCGCTTTTTTCATTTATAAATCACAGGAGTTAATAGTGAAACTCAACAAAGAATTTACAAAATTAGAAAAATCTGCCGTAAAATTAACGGTAACTGTCGAAAAAAGCGATGTTCAGGAAACTTATAAAACAATTCTTGATAAGTATGTAAAAAATGCACAGATTCCAGGCTTCAGAAAAGGTCATGTTCCTGCAGCAGTTCTTGAAAGAAAATTTTCAGATGCATTAAAACAGGATGCATTAAGCGAAATCATCGATAAATCATTAAATGAAGTTTTTGAAAACGAAAAAGAAAACCGTCCTCTTCCGTATGCGCAGCCAGTAATGGAACAGTTTCCAGAATTAAACCTTGATTCAGATCTTTCATACACCGTAACTTTTGATGTATTCCCAAAAATCGAAGTAAAAGATTTCTCTGGCATTACAGTCAAAGAACCACAGGTTGAAATCACAGATAAAGACATTGAACGGGAACTTACAGCAATTCAGGAACGAAATGCTGTCGTAATGGACAAAAAAGATTCTGAAACTGTTGCAAAAGATGATATCGTAACAATCAACTATAGCGAACTTGACGAAAACGACAAAGAAATCGAAGGTTCTAAACGAGAAGGTTTCGTATTTACAGTCGGAACAGGTGAAAACATCTACAAAATCGATGACGAAATCATCGGAATGAAGAAAAACGAAACTAAACAGATTACAAAAACTTATTCAAAAGACGAAAAAGATGCTGACTTAGCTGGAAAAACTAAAAAAATCAGCGTTACAGTCACTTCCTTAAAAATCAGAAATCTTCCTGCATTAGACGATGAACTTGCTCAGGATGTAAACGAAAAATTCAAAACTCTAGAAGATTTAAAAAATGACATCAAGAGAAGCCTTGAAACTGCAAAAAACAGAAAAATCTCGGAATTAAAAAACAATTCTCTTCTCTCTCAATTGGTAGAAAAAAATCCGTTTGACATTCCTGTATCAATGCTCCAGGCTGAACTCGACGGTCGCTGGAGAATGATGGCACAGCAATTCCAGACAACACCTGAACAGCTTGAAAAAATGGTAACTGCTTCTGGTCAAACAAAAGAAACAATGCTTGAACAGTGGACAGGTGACAGTGAAAAAATGCTTAAAAGCCGAATCATCGTTGATTCTCTTATCCGCGAAAAAAATATCTCTGTAACTCCAGAAGAAATCGAAGAACAGTATGCAAAAATTGCGCAGGAAGGTGGAATTTCTGTCGACGAAGTAAAAAAGCATTATTCAGATCCAAGAACAAAAGAATATTTGATTGATGACACAAAAGAAAACAAACTTTACGATGAGATTTACAAAACCATAAAAGTTTCAAAAGGCGATAAAGTTAATTTTGAAGAACTCTTTCAAATGAAATAAATTTATGTCAGAATGCTGTTTTTTAAATTCATAAATTCAAAAAATTTATGAACACATAAAAAAGCAGCATTTTTTTTGACAAACCTTAAATGATTTATACACAGAAAGTCATTCGTCTTAAAATCAGGGGGAAAAATGAACGAAAGCATGAACAACCTTATTCCGTATGTTGTTGAGCGAAGTGGAAATTCTGAAAGGTCTTACGATATTTTTTCAAGACTTTTAAAAGACAGAATTATTTTTGTTGACGGAGAGATAAACGATCAAAATGCAGATATAGTAGTAGCACAAATTCTTTATCTTGAATCAGAAAACCCGGATAAAGACATAAGTATTTATATAAATTCTCCAGGCGGTTCAGTTACTGCGGGCTTAGCAATCTACGACACCATGCAATATGTAAAATGCCCTATTCAGACTATATGTCTTGGACAGGCTGCAAGTATGGGTGCATTTTTACTTGCCGGCGGAAGTAAGGGAAAACGAATCGCACTTCCGTCCTCAAGAATTATGATTCATCAGCCTTCAGGTGGAGCAAGCGGACAGGAATCTGATTTTTCAATTCACACAAAAGAACTTATCCGCATGAAAAAACTTTCTATTAAACATTTTGCAGAATGCACCGGAAAATCAGAAGAACAAGTTGCAAAAGATATGGAACGCGATTTTTTCATGACAGCCGATGAAGCATTGGAATACGGAATCATCGATAAAGTAATGAGAGGAACAAAAAAATAATGAAAATTTTCGGAAACGATTTAAAAACATGTTCTTTCTGCGGAAAACCGGTAGACAAAGACCGAAAAATCATAGAAGGTCCGAATAATTCTGTAAGAATTTGCAATAACTGCGTAAATGTATGTCTAGATTATTTTAACGACAAAGCAGAAAGCATAAATTCTCTTAACCTTTCAAATGTTCCAACGCCAAAAGAATTTAAAGAATATCTTGACCAATATGTAATAGGTCAGGAACAAGCTAAAAAAGTTCTGTCTGTTGCCGTTTACAATCATTACAAACGCCTTGCTCGCCCAAAAAATGAAGAAATGACAAGCGAAATAAAAATCGAAAAGTCAAATGTTCTTCTAATTGGTCCAACAGGTTCAGGGAAAACACTTCTTGCAAAAACTCTCGCCCAAAAACTGAAAGTTCCTTTTGCGATTGCAGATGCAACTACCCTTACAGAAGCCGGTTATGTCGGCGATGATGTTGAAAATGTTCTTTTAAAATTAATAAATGCTGCCGATGGAAATGTAAAAGCTGCCGAAAAAGGAATAATTTTCATCGACGAAATCGACAAAATCGGAAGAAAAGGCGAAAATACATCAATTACCCGCGATGTTTCAGGGGAAGGCGTTCAGCAGGCACTTTTAAAAATTATCGAAGGTACAACATCTGGCGTTCCTCCTCAGGGCGGCAGAAAACATCCAAATCAAGAATTAATCGAAATAGACACAACTAACATTCTATTTATTCTTGGCGGTGCTTTTGTAGGCCTTGAAAAAATCATCGAGCAGCGGACAACAGAACATTCTATGGGATTCGGTTCAAAAATAGGAGAACTTACTGAAGCCCAAAAAATGGAACTTTTAAATCAGTGCACATCTGATGACCTTGTAAAATTCGGGCTTATTCCAGAATTAATCGGACGAATGCCTATAAATGTTGCATTAAAAGAACTTACAAAAGAAGATTTGATTTCTATTTTAACGGAACCAAAAAATGCCATCACAAAACAGTTTCAGGCATCTTTCAAACTGGACAACACGGAACTAACTTTTACACCTGAAGCAATCGAAGCAATTGCAGAACAAGCAATTCAGCAGAAAACTGGTGCCCGTGGTCTTCGTGCAATCGTTGAAAAAATGCTCACAGATTTAATGTATGAAATTCCTAGCGTTCCTGGCGAAAAAACTATCGAAATTACAAAAGAAATAGTTGAATCAAAAGGAAACTTCGATTTCAAAAGCATTATAAAAACAAAAACAATGCAACTTGAAAATTCAAACTAATTTTTCAAGTTGTCAAAAACTCTAAACAGTCATTCTGATTGCTTTCTGTTTTTTTAAATCTTTAAAATTAAAAATTTTATGGGAGAAAAATATGGATTTTGTAGCAGAAATGAAGAAAAAAGCCGTGTCATTCGGAAAATCATTAGTTTTACCGGAAGGAACAGAAGAAAGAACTGTTCAGGCTGCGGCAAAAATTAAAGCAGAAGGCATTGCAAAAACTGTAATTTTACTTGGTGAAGAATCAGAAGTAAAAAAAGTTGCAGCAGAAAAAAATGTCAATTTGAACGAAATTGACATTATCAATCCAAAGACATCGCAATGGCAAAAAGAGTTTGGAGACGAATACTTTAACCTCAGAAAAAAGAAAGTTGATGCTAATGGAAATCCTCTTATGAGCAATGAAAAGGCACATGAAGAAATTCTTGACCCAATGAAATTCGGCGCAATGATGGTTCATTTAGGAAAAGCTGATGCAATGGTTTCAGGAGCGCTCTCTTCAACGGCCGACATGCTTAGAGCAGGACTTACAATCGTAAAAACAGCACAAGGCACTAAAACAGCATCTTCTTGTTTTGTAATCGACACACACAATCCAAAATGGGGACACGAAGGTTTACTGATTTTTTCAGACTGTGCAGTAGTTCCAGATCCAGATTCTGACCAGCTTTCAGACATCGCAGTTCAAGCGGCCTCATCGTGCAGAACGCTTCTTGGAGTTGAACCTGTTGTCGCACTTCTTTCTTTCAGTACAAAAGGTTCTGGAGGAAAAGACAGTTCTGTTTTAAAAGTTCAGGAAGCACTCAAAAAAGTTCAGGAAAAAGCTCCTGATTTACTCATCGACGGAGAACTTCAAGCCGATGCAGCATTAATTCCTGAAGTTACCGATAAAAAAGCGCCGAACAGTCCTGTACGCGGAAAAGTAAATACAATCATTTTCCCTAACTTGAATGCCGGAAACATAGGTTATAAGCTTGTTCAAAGACTTGCTCAGGCAGACGCATACGGTCCTGTTCTTCAGGGATTTGCAAAACCTATTAGTGATTTAAGTCGCGGCTGTTCTGTAGAAGACATTGTCGTTACAGCAGCAATAACTTTAGTTCAGGCAGGTTCTAACTAAAAAGGATTTTATCCTTAAAAGTAACCTCTAAAATAAAAAGTTTTAGAGGTTACATTAGTTTAATGAAGAAAAAAATCATTTTTTTTTCAGCAATAATATTTTCTCTGTACAGTTGTAAAACTCCCCCAGAAACTGATAATCTTTTAAAAACAAAATCGCAAGAAATTCAAACACTTTCACTGCTTTTTCTTGGCGACATAATGGCTCACGCAGAGAATTTTAAAATGCAGGATTTCAACAAAATATGGACTGAAGTAAAACCTATTTTCAGTAAATGCGATTTTGTTTTTGGAAATATCGAATCCCCAGTCGATGACAGACGCCCCTTTTCAAGTTATCCAGAATTCAATATGAAAAATTCTTACCCTAAAGCAATGATTGATGCGGGAATAAATGTTTTTTCACTTGCAAACAATCACACAAACGACCAGAAAATCGATGGCATACTTCAAACTTTTTTATGGGCAGAAACAAACGAAAATTCAAATAAAATTTATTTTTCAGGAATAAAAAATATACCAAATTCTGAAATAACGTACAAAATAATCGAATACAATTCCTGGAAAATAATTTTCTGCGCAATCACAGAAATTTTAAATCAGAATATAGGAAAAGAATACATAAATTTTGTAAACTACACAGAACAAGGACGAAATGATTTTATAAAAACCGTAAATAATATCCGCCATTCAAACGAAAGCGATATTTTCATTTTATCAATTCACTCAAATGAAACTGAATATGTGAAAGATGTAAAAGAATCAAGAAAAAAATATTATCATTCGCTTCTAGAAAACGGTGTCGATGTAATCTGGGCAAATCATCCGCACATAGTTAGGGAACGGGAATTAATTGGTGACAAAAATTCAAAAAAAATAAAAAAAATCATTCTCTATGGAAACGGAAACACAATCAGCGGTCAAAGACGAAATCCGCAGTTCAAAAATCCTGAAAATTCCAGAGACAATACGGGAGACTCCCTGATGTTTTTTGCAGACTTTTCAAAAGATTTACAAACAGGCGAAACTTATATTTCACGGACAAAACCGTACTACATCACCACTTACATAAATACCGCATGGAATTTTGTAATAAAAAATTTAGACGAAGATTTCATAAACTACCTTGAAGAAAACAACCGAAGCGACTGGAAAGAATACATAAAAAAACGAAAAGAAATCACAGAGCAGACAAAGGAAACAATAATATGGCAATAGACTACAAAGCATTACCAGTTTACGAACAAAAACAGATTATATTGGATGCATTAAAAGAAAATCAGGTCATTGTAGTTCAAAGTCCTACAGGTTCAGGAAAAACGACTCAAATTCCTGTAATTTTACATGAAGCAGGATTTTCTCAAAACGGAATTATCGCCGTAACTCAGCCAAGACGCATTGCGGCACTCAGCGTAAGCGAATTTATTTCAAAACAATTAGGAACAAAATATCCAGGTCTTGTCGGCTATAAAATGAGATTTGAAGACAAAACCGATGCAACGACAAGAATTAAAATCATGACAGACGGAATTCTTCTTCAGGAAATGAAACTTGATCCGCTTCTTTCAAAATATTCTGTAATTATGGTCGATGAAGCACATGAAAGAAGCCTGAACATAGATTTTGTTCTCGGTCTTTTAAAACGAATTTTAAAAGAAAGAAAAGATTTTAAAGTCATCGTTTCAAGTGCCACAATGAACGCCGAAGCTTTCAGCGAATATTTTGAAAACTGTCCAATCGTAAATATTGAAACAATCACTTATCCGGTAACAATTGTATACGATCCGCCAAAAATTTCTGCGACAACAATAACTGAACAAGGTTCGGAATGTCTTATTGAAAAAATCTGTAGTACAGTCGAACGAGTTTTAAACAATGGCGAAGACGGAGGAATTTTAATTTTTCTTCCGGGCGAAAAAATCATCAAAGACTGCCTTTTTAAACTCGACCATTCAAAATTCGCACGAAAAATTTACACTCTTCCACTTTACGGACGCCTTGCAAAAGAAGAACAGGAAAGAGTTTTTGACCCTGCCCCATTCGGAAAGAAAAAAGTAATAATATCAACAAACATCGCAGAAACTTCAGTAACTATCAGCGACATCACAACAGTAATAGATTCCGGGCTTTCAAAATTAAATTACTACAACCCGAGAACTTTTACCTCAAGCCTCGTAGAAACTGCAATTTCAAAAGCAAGTTCAAATCAAAGAAAAGGTCGTGCAGGACGAACTCAAGCAGGAACTTGCTACAGGCTTTACTCCAGAAAAGATTTTGACACACGACCTTTATACACAACAGAAGAAATTTTCAGAACCGATTTAAGCGAAGTCGTTTTACAAATGGCAGAACTTGGAATCAAAGATTTCATGAATTTTGACTTTATCGCTCCTCCTGGAAAAGAAGGAATTATCGGTGCAGTAGACACTCTCAATATGCTGGGCGCTCTTAACAAAGACAACAGTTTAAGTTCAATCGGGAAACTTATGGTTCAGTTTCCGTTAGAACCAAGAATCAGCCGTATAATTGTTGAATCGATTATTCGCTATCCCAATGTTCTTGAAGAAGCAATTATCGCATCTTCTTTTTTGAGCACAAATTCTCCGTTTTTACTTCCGCAGGGCGAAGAAATGGAAGCAAGAAAAGCACACCATGCATTCAGGGATATGCAAGGAGATTTTGTTTCCTATCTAAATATTTTTTCTGCATACAAAAACAGCACGAACAAAGAACGCTTCTGTAAAAAAAATTATCTTGATGAACGAGTAATGTCTGAAATCGACAACATAAACGAACAGTTAAAAGAAATTGTTTCAGATATGAATATTCCGATTTTAAACGGTGGAAGCAGAGGTGATTACCTTTGCTGCATCGCAAGCGGAATGATTCAATTCGTCTGCATTAGGACAGGAAAAGAAAAATACAAAACTCTTACAACAGACCGGATTTCAATTCATCCAGGTTCTGTAATGTTTAAGCAGGCTCCTCTTTACTTTGTCGCAGGAGAAATCGTAAGAACCTCGAGAATGTATGCAATGAGCGTTTCTCCGCTTACAAAACCGCTTTTAAACCAAATTTCAGAAGATTTACTAAAGTGCCTTGAAAATTCTAAAAAAGAAAATAAAAATACGCTTGAAAAACTGATGAATGACTACGAAAAAAACATTGAAATTTCAAACAAAAGAAAATCAAATCTTCAAAATGAAAACCAGAATGAAATTTCACAGAATATCTTTTCAATTTCAGGCGAAACCTTTGAAGTAAAAACCGAAAAAGGCTCAAAAATCGTCATTCTTCCATACAAAAAATTCATCAATGCAATAAAAAAATCAGATGAATTCATAAATTCCGGGAAAACAAAAGGGAAAATAATTTACAAGAACAAATTTACGCTTTTAAAAAATGAAAAAATTTCTACGATTATAAAAATTGCCCGAACAATCGATTTAACACCAGTCGAACAAATCAAAAATATGAACACGAACATTAAAAAACCTTCATTTGCAGATGAAATTACATCAATTGCAAAAAACATCTTAAAAATTACAGTTGCGAAGAAAAAATCAAAGGAATACGGCTTTATATGCCTTTTTACAGATGGAAAAGGAAATTACTGGTCAAAAGTTTCACGCGGATTATCTACGGCATTAAACGAAAGTCTTTCGTCACTTGAAAAATTAAGCGATGAGGCTTCGGACATTTTTTCAGAGTCACAAAAATTCATTATAAACGAAGCCTACAGAACTGTTTCTTCACTTTTTAAATAAATTTTATTTTGCATCGGATTCTGAAGACATCTCTTTTGAACTGGAAGAAGACAATTTTTCTTTTTCCTCTGAAGAATCATCTTCATCTTTTAAGCCGAGAATTTTTCTTGCACGCGTTTTATTAGAGGAATTTTTGCTTTCTTCTGAAACTTTCAATACAGAACCTTTTGCAGATTCAAACTGACCTTTTTTATACATTTCAAGTCCCTGACTTACAGTCGTAACATCATCAGACTGAAGATATGCGGCGCAAATATCAGAATAAGAAGGTTTTGCATATTTGATAAAAAGTTTCCCAAGTTCATTGCGCAGATTCTTTCTTCGGTTGTCTTTTAAAACTTCTTTTGCAAGTAAAAGAATTTCATCTTCACCAATATTGCCGTTTTCAATCAGTGAAGTCGCAGCAAGAAGTTTATCTCCGTCGGAAACTTTTTTTTCGGTTATTCGCTTTACAAGAAAATCATTTCCTTCTTTTGTATTTAAAAACGCAATAACCGGATAACATTCTTTCTGAACGGACTTTTCAACATCTTTTTCTGCACGATAAATCAAAAACGGAACAGATTCTTTTAAATTCAGTTCTTTGCACGCTTTTATCGCTTCAATTCTGACTTTATAATATTCATCCCTTGTAGCCTGCAGAACAAGATTTACAGTTTCCGAATTATCAGGAAAATTTTCAAGGCCTTTTAAACAATACTGCCTCATATTTGGATCTGAACGTTCAAAATACTCGATTAAAATTGGAATAGATTCTTCTTTTTTCATTTTTCCAATTGCTTCAGCGGCATACATTCTGACAAAACTGTTTTCATCTTCATCTTTTACGATTTCAACAAGTTTTTCCCATGTTTCAACGGCACACATCTGCCCCAAAGTTTTCATCAATGACTGTCTTTGAGAAAGAATCAAATCATCCCTTTCAAGATATGATGCCATATAAAGCGCTTCATCAGGTCCTCCGATTTTTCCAATCACTGAAATTGCTGCATTAAAATAATTTTCATTTCCCGTTTCAAGAATTTCGATAACGCATGGACAGGCTTTTTTTAACTCAATTTCAGAAACATAACGGAAAACATTTTCAACAGTTTTATTAGGATAATCATAAGGATCATTTAAAATTTCAAGCGCATAACCTGCAAGACAGTCATCTTTCTGCTTTGTAAAATATTCAAGAATTTTTGTACGAATATCAACATTCTTTGAAACTTGAAACAAATCGTATAAAATATCACCGTAACGAGGATCATCATTTTCTACGATTTTATTTATGACATCAGAAATTTCAGAAGAAGTTCCGTATTTTATAATTTTTTCCGTTTCCGAAAAAGATGTTTCAGAATCATCTTTACTTTCTGCTTCTAAAACCTTTTGTGCATCAGGCTTTTTTGGGCGTTTCATTTCTGGAATTTCTACAGGTTCAAATTTATAATCGCTTGAAAGATAGTCAAAAACAGGCACATAAGAAAAATCAATTTGTTCTTCATTTTTTTCAAATAAATCATTATTTTCTTCATTTTCAGGCAGAACAGTTTCTTCATTTTTAACAGTTTCATAATCAGCTTCTACGGGAACTTCATTTTTATCACTGACAAATTCTTCTTTCTGACCTGAAGTTTCAGAAAAAAGAGGCGTACATAATTTCAAGAAAAAAATTAAAATAAAAAAAATATTTCTCATCTTCATTAAAAATCCTGTAGAAAATTAAAACCTGAAATTTTAAGATTTTTTAAATAAAACACAGAAAAAAAACAAAAGTTTCAGATTGCTTTTATTTTAAACCGTTTTTATAGCGGAAAAGAAAATCTTTTCTAAACTGTTCAAAACGATTTTCTGTTATTGAAAGCCTTATTTCATCCATAAGCTGATGCAAAAAGGCAAGATTATGATAGGAAGCGAGCATTGAACTTAAGATTTCCTGTTCTTTAAAAAGATGGCGAAGATAAGCTCTTGAATATGTTTTGCAGACTTTACACCTGCATTCACAATCAATCGGAGAAAAATCGTTTTTAAATCGTTCCTGTTTAATAGAAAGAGGTCCGTCGTGCGTAAAATAAGAACCGTTTCGCGCATTTCTTGTAGGAAGAACACAATCGAACATATCAACACCATTGTGCACTGCTTCAAAAATATATTCAGGCGTTCCGATTCCCATAACATAAACAGGCTTATCTTTTGGAAGATAATTCATCGTGAGCGAAAGATATTCAGCAAAAACTTCACTAGGTTCACCGACACTCAAGCCACCGATAGCAATTCCCGGTAAATCCAAGGAAGAAACAAATTCTGCACTTGCCTTCCGTAAATCTTCAAAAAAATTACCCTGAACAATCGGAAAAAGAATTCCTTTATAACCATTTTCTCTTGCAGAAAGCCATTCTTTTTTTGCCCTTTCAGCCCATTTTGAAGTTACGCGAAGAGAATTTTCTGCTTCTTTTTTTTCAACTCCATAACCGGAACAAACATCAAGCTGCATTTGAATATCTGAATTAAATTTTACTTGCGTCTGAACAACATTTTCAGGAGTAAAAAAATGATAACTTCCATCTATGTGACTTTGAAATTTTACTCCTTCGGGATTAATTTTGCGCAATGCTGAAAGCGAAAAAACCTGAAAACCGCCGGAATCAGTTAAAAAATTCCCGTTGAATTTTGAAAATCCATGAAGTCCGCCTGCTTCCTGAATCAAATCTGCTCCAGGCCGCAAGAAAAGATGATATGTATTTGCAAGAATTATTTCAAATCCTATTTCTTCGATATCATCCTTTGAAAGCGCTTTTACCGTTGCGCAAGTTCCAACTGGCATAAATACAGGAGTTTTTACAGTTCCATGAGGCAAAGTTAAAAGACCTGTGCGAGATTTTCCATCCGAACTATTATGTAAAATGTCAAAAATTTTCATAAATTATGTCCTTGAAGTCCTTAATAAAATTATCGACAAAAATATAAATAAAAATACAGGCGTCCATGCTCCTGCAAACGGTGAAATATAGCCAAATTTTGCAAGAAGCATAGTAACCATCTGAACTACATAAAATAAAACTGCCGCACATATACAAAGCGCAAGACTTATAAGAAGAACATTTTTCCTTGATCTCCCTGAAAGTCCAACAGACAAAAATACAACGAGAAAAACAATAAACGGGAACGAAAATTTTTTATAATAAACAGAAAGCTCTTCAGAATACGGAAGTCCCGCCCTTTTTAAATGCTGAATATAAACTTTTGCAGTCCTTGAATTTACACTTTCAACAGAAACAGTATTGTTTTGAAAAGTTTCATAGGGTTCTGTAAGAAATTCTTCAAAATCACTTGATGCAGCCTCACAAACAAACGAATCGTCTTTTTGCGTATACTGAACGGCGTTGTACATTCTCCAGTTTTTATTTTCTTCATTCCAGTAAAGCGAATCTGCATTTATAATCGCAAGAAGATTTTTTTCATCATCGCGTATAACAAGCATGACATTCTGAAGTTTATGCTGAATATCATTGTAAGATCTTGCCTTGTAAATTATTTTTCCGTTTTCTGAAATTACAACTATGTTATCATTTGCCTGAGATTCGACTTCATTTAATAGTTTTGCCTGAAGCTGATTTTTCTTCAACATACAGTCAACGACAATATAATCCTCAAAAAGAAACATAGCAACGCTCATGAAAATCGAAAAAATTAAAAGCGGAAGAGTAAACCTGAAAAGTGAAACACCTGAAGCAAAAACAGCCGTCAATTCGTTTGTAGCGTAAAGCTGACTTAATGTATACGCCGAAGCAAAAAGAATTCCCATCGGAATTGCATACCAGATTGTTTTTGGAAGATAATAAAGCATTACAAAAAGAACATCTGTTACAGCCGCTTCATTCTGAATATACTTCCATAAATTCATCAATAAATCGACTAAAAGCAAAACGAGAGAAAAAAATCCCATTGCACCGAAAAAAATCGGTAAAAATCTTTTAAAAATATATTTAACAAGTTTCATCGGCGTCTTAAAAATATATAAAGAAAAAGTCCCGTTCCGCCAATCAGCATATCAGGAAACCACATTGTCCAAAATCCATTCCAGCCTTGACGAAGCGAAAAAATCTGACCGTAAAGCATTAAAGCCCAGTAAATCAAACAGATAAAAAGCCCGATAATAAGCCCGATTGTCTGACCGTTATGCTTTCCAAAAATCAAAGCAAGCGGAAGCGCAAGAATCGCAAAAAAAATCGACCCGAACGGAACAGAAAATTTTTTATAATATTCCATGCGGTAAGAATTTAACTGGCGTTTACTCGCATTTTTATTTGAAGCAAGATTGTCAATTCGCCGTTTTAAATCGTAAGCAGTCATTTCACGAGGAGCAACTTGAGATGAAGAAGAAAAAATTGCAGAATCAAAAATATTTAAAGTCGTAATATCAGAATCCAGAACATCGTATTTTTTTCTGTCTTTTTTATCAATCATAACAACTTTTGAATCGTCCATTGTAAGCTGCATTAAAATTCCATTTTCGTTAGACGGAAGAATCATTGAATTCCTTGAAATGATAATTCTCTGAGTTCCGTCGTCTGCACTGTCAAATAAAACAAGATCACTTACTTTATCATTTTTTACATCGCCAATTACTAAAGTTGCATTATTAAGTCTTTTTATAGAATTTGCTTCAATTTCTATAGTTGGATTTGAAACGATTATTTCTTTTTTTAACTTTTCAAATTTCTGATTTCCAAGAGGAAGAAGATAATCGTTTACAATAAAAGAAAAAATCGAAATAACCATTCCAAGCGTCAAAACAGGAATCAAAACCGTGATGTAACTATGCCCGGATGCCCTGAGAATTAAAATTTCGTTGTCGGTCATAAGACGGCCTAGACACATCAAAAAACCAACAAGAGTTGCAAAAGGCGCCGACTGCGAAATTACTCCCGGAAGCGCATAAAGCATAAGTTTTGCAACCTGATGAGCCGGAGCACGCTGCTTTAAAATCGTTTCTGCCCAGTACAAAATCTGATTTACAAAAAAAATCATAAAAAAGAAAAGAAAAGCAACAAAAAAATACATAAAAAGTTCTTTTGTAAGATAACGCATAAAAACACCTTTTTTAAAGAGGCCTTTATGAAAATATTTTACAAGAAACTCATCGATTTTTTTTAAGCAAACTTTAAAAATGTCATGATAAAACCAAGTGCAAAATAAAAGAATTTTTTTTACAATTGCATCATAAAGAGAAATTAAATTATTCTTCAAGGATTTAAAATTCAAGATTTTACACCCGTAGAACCAAAACCGCCAGAAGCGCGTTCAGTCTCATTTATTTTATCTGTTTTTATAAAATTACACTGAACTACAGGAGCAATAACCGCTTGCGCAATTCTATCTCCGTTGTGAATTACAAAATCTTCATCGCCAAGATTTACAAGAATAATACATATTTCACCACGATAATCGCTGTCAATTGTTCCGGGAGAATTTAATACAGTAATACCGTTTTTTATTGCTAGCCCGGAACGAGGCCGAATTTGAACTTCATAACCAGAAGGAATTTCCATAAAAATGCCAGTCGGAATTAATTTTCTCATTCCTTTTTTTAGAACTACATCTTCAGTTAAATAAGCGCACACATCGCAACCTGCGCTCCCAGAAGTTTTATAAACAGGAAGGTTAACGCCTTCTTTTACAACAACTTTAATATCAACTTTACTCATACGAACAATTTTACAGAATATAATAAAAAAAATCCACAAAGAATTTTTAAGCGTTTATAAAACAAAAAAATTAAATTTCGATTCTGAAAAAAACAAAGGCTGCAAAGAATTCAAAAAAGAGTTCTCACAGCAGCCTTAAAAATCTTAAAAACCACTAGAACAGCAGTTTAAGATAAAAATTAATTAAAAATCAAATAGAACAAAATTGCAACAACTACCGCAAAAGCAAGCGTAAATAAAATTTTTACAACTGTCGGGAAAGAAGAAAATCCGTCCCGAAGTTTTTCATCAAAATTTGAAATGGCAGTTTTTGCAGCTTTTGATTTTTCTGACATTTCAATTGAGAATTTTGTATATTGATTATTTACTTCGCGAGCATTTTCAGGAACAGTATCTCTGTTAGAAGATGCCCATACATCAAGCAAATATACAAAAACAAACGATACAATTAAAAGAACAAAGAACAAAAGAATCATCATCAAAATCTGTGAAGAAACATAATCAAAATATTTTACTACAAATGAAGGAACTAGAGTTGCAACAAATGCAATAATAGAAAGAGCTAAAACTGGAACAAAAGAGCCTTTTACAGTTCCCTTGAATGTATAGCATTTTCCGCTAGTCATAGAATGTTCAATTACCCACGGAACAAAAGAATTTACAAAAATAATTACGCATACAAGAATCGAAATAAAGCGCAAAACCAATGAAAGAACACAAGGCATCTTTACAAAATGAGTCACGATTGCAACTACAAACGGAAGAACAGCACTAGGCAAGCACACAAGGAAAAGCTGGAAAGTTGTTCCGTCAAAATAAGAACCGCCTTCAGACTTTTCAAACGAAGATTTCTCTTTAACATAATTTAAAAAACATACTATACCGTATAGAACAAACATAAAAACTACAAAAAGCATGCAGTAAAGACCAATAGAACCGGCAACCATATAAATAGCTGCAGAAACAACTAACGCTGCAATGACAGTTGCATACGAGAAAATATAAACTTTAAACAAACCTGAAGAGTTTCCGTTGTAGATAAGTTTGCTTCCTGTTACAGAAACCTTGTCATTTCTCTTTTGCAAAAATAGATTTGCAGCAATAGGAAAACCAATCCCTAAAGTGCACACTGTAATCAATGTACCAAGAACATAAAGTCCAAGGTTTTCTAAAAGAGAACCAGAATAAACACTTCCGCTCTGTGCAGCATTATTAGTTGCCATAAAAATTCCTCCAAATATATTTACAGTTAAAAATTCCGAAATTCAGAATCTGCCATAAAAATTATTTCTTTTTTATGAGAGTTTTAGACAAAGTTTTAAAACTCCATATAATCAATTCTAAGTCAGTATTTTAAATATGTCAAATAAAAAAAAAGCCGTCTTAAAAAGAATTACACACAAGAATATGCAAACCTTTCAAGACGGCATCCGGTTCTTAAATCCAAGAACTAAAAAATTATAAAATCACCTGATAAAACTTAAATTTTTAGATGTTCCATAAGATTAAAGAGCATCAATGTAAGAAAGATTTAATCTTCCCATTTTATCAACTTCAAGAAGTTTTACAGGAATTACCTGACCTTCTTTTAAGACATCGCTTACTTTTTCTACGCGCTGTTTAGAAAGTTTTGAAATATGACACAAACCTTCTTTTCCAGGAAGAATTTCAACAAATGCACCGAAATCCATAATTCGTTTTACAGTTCCCTGATAGATTGTTCCTACTTCAGGATCTTCTGTAATGCCTTTTACAGCTTTTTTTGCTTCTTCTGCATTAATTCCGTTTTTAGCGTAAATTGTAACAGTTCCGTCATCATCAGTATTAATAGTTACATTATACTGAGAGCACAAAGCCTTTACATTTTTTCCGCCAGGACCGATTAACGCACCGATTTTATCCACAGGAATTTTCATAGTCAAAATCTGAGGAGCGTTTTTAGCTAACGGAGCAGGTTTATCAATGCACTGTTTCATTATTGAAAGAATATGAAGACGACCTTTTCTAGCCTGTTCAAGAGCGTTTTTCATGATTTCTGTAGTAACACCAGGAATTTTTATATCCATCTGGAAACCTGTAATTCCATCTTCTGTTCCGGCAACTTTAAAGTCCATATCACCAAGATGATCTTCTTCACCAAGAATATCTGAAAGAATCTTATATCTTTCATAATGTTCACCTTCTGTGATAAGTCCCATCGCAATTCCGGCAACCATTTTCTTCATTGGAACGCCTGCTGCAAGCATAGAAAGACAGCCACCGCAAGTTGAAGCCTGAGAAGAAGAACCATTAGATTCCATAATTTCTGAAACTACACGAACAGTGTAAGGAAATTCTTCACGACTTGGAACCATTGCAGCAAGAGACCTTCTAGCAAGATTTCCGTGTCCAATTTCACGACGACCAGTAGTAAGTTTTCCAGTTTCTCCAACCGAATAAGGAGGAAAGTTATAATGAAGAATAAAATGTTCGCTTCTGTCACCATCAATATCATCGTAAGTCTGTTCATCCATTGAAGTACCGAGAGTACAAACTGCAAGAGACTGAGTTTCACCTCGTGTAAAAAGTGCAGAGCCATGAGGAGTTGGAAGAACATTGATTTCACAAGTTATAGGACGAATTTCATCGCATTTTCGACCATCAATACGAACACCATCATCAAGAATAGATTTTCTTAAAAGTTTGTACTGAATATCGTCCATCAAAGCAGAAAAAAGTTTTGCCTGAACAGGATCTTCAAGCTGTTCGGCATATTTTTCTGAAACAGTTTTAATCGCTTTAGAAATAGCGATTCCACGGTTCATTTTTCCGTCCTGGAAACACGCTTCTTTTAAAAGCGGAGTTGCTTCAGCTTCAATTTCCTGTGCATTAGAAAGCGTTACATCAAGCGGATTTAAAGGAAGTTTTTCTTTTCCGCATTTTGCAACAAGTTCTTCCTGCAAAATACACATTTCTTTTATGAATTTTTCTGCTTCCGAAAGAGCACCAAGCATCACTTCTTCTGAAACTTCTTTTGCGCCTCCTTCAACCATTGTAAAACCGTCTTTTGTTCCGGCAACAACGATTTCCATATCGGCTTCTTCAATTTCTTTAAAAGTCGGATTGATTACATATTTTCCGTTTAAGAAACCAACGCGACAGGCAGCAACAGGGCCGTGGAAAGGAATATCAGAAATACAAGTTGCCGCAGAAGCAGCGATTACAGCAAGAATGTCCTGAGTGTGAATACCATCGCAAGAAACACATGTAGGAACAATCTGAAGTTCATGACCAAAAGAAGGTTCAAAAAGCGGGCGCATCGGACGGTCAATAAGGCGGCTTACAAGAATTTCTTTATCTTTTGGACGACCTTCGCGTTTTACAAAACCACCAGGAATTTTTCCTGCAGCATAAAATT
>JAEDFA010000041.1 GCA_016293005.1 Treponema sp. | reverse complement strand
CCAATCGCCTACAAAAACGACGGACGAAAAATCGTAAAAGTGGGCGTGAACTATTCCAGCACGGAAAAGCAGCTTACTGAATGGGTGATTGAATAAAAATAAAATAAGATGAAAAGAAGAATTTTTTTCGGGCTTTTGTGTGGGATTTTTTTTGTTTCGGCACAGGAATCTTTAAATCAAAAGTTCATCGCAAAAACAAGATATTTTGATATAATTTATTCAAAAAAAAGTGAAGCTTCGGCGGCGATTCTTGCGGAAAATGCAGATAAAATTTATGAAGAACTTGCGGAATTTTATGGTTTAAGCGACAAATTCCGTCTGCCTGTAACAATAAATCACGATTATCAGGTTTTTAATGCGTATTTTTCTTTTGCGCCATTTAATCACATCGTTTTGTATGAAACTTTGCCTGGTGAAAGTTACGCGTTTTCGGAAGATTCGTTTTTAAATACTTTCCGTCATGAACTGACACATGCGATTACGATGAATCTTCAGACTGGATTTTGGAAAGGTTTAAAATCGGTATTTGGGGATTCTGCAAATGTCGGGGCACTTTTTGATACGACTTTTATGATTGAAGGTTCCGCTGTTGAATCAGAAAGCTTAAAAGGTGACGGAAGAAATAATTCTGAATTCAACAGGCATCTTGTAAAGCAAGCAAAAATTGAAGGCGTCTTTCCAAAATTTTCAGAAGTTCAGGGAGCGCTTGATTTTTCTCCTGGAACAGAAGCGAGTTATATTTTTGGCGGACTTTTCTGGGAGTGGATTGTTCAGAAATTCGGGCATGAAAAATTTAGTTTATTTTGGAATAAATGCAGTAATTTTCAAACGCTGACTTATTTTACTGGTTTTAAAAGCGTTTATGGACTTTCGTTTAAAGATGCGTGGAATCTTTTTTATGATGAAATAAAAATTCCAGAAAAGTTAAAAATTCCGTTTCAAACTGAAGGAATTGAAAAATTTGCTGATTCAAAAAAGACTTCAAACCCGAAAATTCTTTCATCGTCAAAAAATTTAATTTCGTATTATGATTCTGGGGAAATTTTCATTGCGGAAAAAAAGCCTTCTCAAAAAGATTTGAAATTCAAAAAAGTGTTGAGCCAGATGAATGTTCAGAATTTGAAATTTTCTTCGGACGGTCGTTTTCTTTGCGTGAATTACAATTCGAATCTTTCAAAATTTCCAAAACGCAGGGCATTGATTTTCGATACAGAGAAGAAATCGGTTTTTCATTTCAAACAGGACGGAATTTCTGATTTTTCAGTTTTAAAAAATGGAAGCGATTATTTTCTAGTTTTTCAGCAGGCGGGAACAAAAAATGACACTGAAAATTTAAATCCGTCTATAAAAGTTCATAAAATTGTTTTTTCAAAAAACGGAAAAATCAAACTGACTCAAGAAATTTTTTCTGAAAAACTCGGATTTTTAAATCAGGGCTTTTCATTTTGCGACGGCGGCGATGGAAGTCTTTATTTTATTTTCAAAAACGGAATGAATCTTTCGCTGAATGTTGTGAAAAAAATAGAATCGTCGTTTAAAATTCAGAAAATTCTTGATTTTCCTAAGGGAATGACGGTGAGAAATTTTTCTGTGGATTTTGAAAATTGTTTTTCGGGGGCAGATAAAACAAATTTTATTTTTTCATATTCTGAAAAAGCTGCTTTTGTACGGCTCGGTTTTCTTTCGATAGATTTTTCAAAAAATTCCGCAGAAATTTCATTGATGAAAGACGATGTTTCGGGCGGAATTTTTAATCCAGTTTCAATTTCTGCGTCGTCTGTTGCGTGGAATGCAAAATTTTATAATCATTCGCAAATTTTGTGTGCGCCTTTAGTTCAGTTTTCGTTTGAAAAAAAATCTCTAGACTTTTGTAAGGAATTTTTTCAGGATAAAACAGAATTTAAATCTTTTGCCACACCGAATTTTGAATTTCTTTCAAATGCAAAGAAATTTTCTTTTAAAAATTATTTTTATCGTGGAACTTTGATTCCGATTTATTCTTTAAATTGTTCAAAAAGAATTTCGCCGTATTTGGATTCGCTTGAAAATTCCGGGCTTCCTGTGGGACTGACCTATATTTCTGGTTCAACGCTGACTTTTCCGCTTTATGGTGTAAGTGGTGCGTGGGATTTTTTATCGAATTCCGGGATTTTTTCTTATCTTTTGTACGGAAGAACTGACACTTCGATTTTCAATTATTCAGTTTCCGGCTTTGTTGAATTTGACGGGAAAGGTTACAAACAGTCAGTTGAAAATTTGAATTTTTCTTCTTTGATAGAATTAAATCGCAACTGGAATTTTTCGCTCAGCGACAGTTTTCAGTTTTTTGAAGGTCGCCAGAATCTTTATTCTTTTAACGCTGAAAAAGATTATTCAAATCCATTTAATTATTTTGAAAGTTTGAAAAATTTTTCGCAAGACAAATGGCTTTTTGGGAATAACGAATTTAAACTAGGTTTTTCAAATGTAAAATCGACTGGTCGCGGATTTTTTGAGCGTTCAGGCGTAAGTTTTTTCGGGAATTTTGAAACGGTTTATGTTTCTCGCGCGGATAATTTTGAAAATAAGTTTTTTTTCAATAATCTTGCTTTAAACTGTTCAGTTCAATTTCCGTTTTTGATTCCAGTTCAGGATGAAAATTCAGTTTTTACTTTTAATCTTCCGTTTGTAATTCAAGGAAATCTTTTTCCGGCAGCCGGTTATTTTGCTTCGCTTAGTGGAACTTTTGTGCTTTTCAATTGGGAAATTCAAAAATCGTTCAACTGGACGCCTGGAAATCTTCTATATTTTAACCGAATTTATGTTTATCTTTCGTATCTTGGAAAATTTTCCGACGAAAAACTGGCAGATTCCTTTTCGATTTTTAAATTCCCAGAATTTTTAAAATCTTTTTCTGATTCACAGATGAAATATTCTGACATTTTAAAACTTACAGGTTCAATGACTTTCACTCCGAATTTTGGAGGTCTTGCAAATCCGAATTTTGCGCTTACTCTTTCCGCTGCTTTTGCAGTTCGGTTTTTTGCATTGCCGACTGAAAAGCAATTTGTTTTCTCGTGGTCGTTGACAGGAAATTTTTAATAGACAATAAAAAATTAATCGTTTATACTTTAAGGGAATAGTAAAAAATTGAAAAGATTTTAATAAATATCTTTAAAACTTCGATTTTTTGAGGTTCGATAATCTTTTTTATCTGGTTGATGTTTTTATGCATTTTTTTATCGGAGGTAAAATTGAAAAAGATTTTTATTTCAGCAGTTATATTTTTATTCAGTTCTTTTGCATTTTCCCAGTCTGCCGATTTTGTATCAAATATTCTTGAATCTCCGCAGGTAACTTTCGGGCAAATCGGTTATTTAGTTGCAGTTTACCAGAATTTTGTTCCTGAGTCTGCCACAGAAGATGAAGCGATGGCAAGTCTTTTTAATGCAGGTCAAATTCAAGGTGTAATTGATTCTTCAAAGATTATCCGCTACGATGAAGCCGCTTTTCTTTTTTCAAAAATCTGGAAAATCAACGGCGGTCTTTTTTTTAGGCTCACAAAAGCAAATCCTCGTTACGCATTTAGACAGCTTCGTGCTGACGGTGTAATTCCTAAAAATGCCGATCCTTCTAATTCTCCGTCTGGAGTGCAAATTCTTAATATGTTTACGGCAGGAAATTTAAAATATGGAGATTAAAATGAAGAAAAGTTTTTTAATTTGTTCGCTCATTTTTTTAAGTCTGACTTTAAATGCTGCTGAATGGGGCGGAGCGTTTTCTAATGTTACAGAATTTGCAGGCAAAACTGAAGAACTAAAATTGGTTCAAAACGATGGACTTTCTTTTTGGGGTAAAATTCCCTGTTCAAAAGATAATAATTCTTATCTTCTTGCAGATGTTTCTTACAATTTTAAATACGATGCTCAAGATTCTGCAAATCGGGCTGTCAACAATATCTTAAATTTAAATCTTTTTGAAGCGAACTTTTACTGGAAACTTTCACCGTTTTCGCGTCTTCAATTAAAAGCTGGTCGTTTTCCGATTGCAGACGGAACTGGAGCGATTTTTACTCAAAGCGCTGACGGTCTTTATTTGAATTTTAAATCTCTAAAAATCGAAGCAAGCGTTTACGGTTCTTATACGGGGCTTTTAAACAGTAAAGTCGTTGAGATGCTTCCGCTTGAAGATTTCGGTTATAAGTCTAATTATATAGAAGAAACTAATGATTTTTATACGCTTTCTGCAAAATACATTCCTGTTGCATTAAATTTACGTATTCCGTTCCGCGCGCAAAATTTTGTTTTGCAAGGCTGGGGATTTTTAGATTTAAACGAATCTAACGCAAACAGATTTCTTGCGACTGTCGGTTTTAACGGCTATATTTCCAAGAATTTAAGTTATAATGTACAAACTTCTTTTCAGACTGTAAATTTTGCTTCCATTTCAAATTTTTCAAAAGTAAATTTTTCATTCTATGTTGAAAATTTCATCCTTTCTTTAAAAGGAATTTATGCTTCGGGCAAAAATGGTTCTTTTTCTCCTTTTATTCCGGTTACAAAGAAAACTCCTGTTTTTTCTCTCTACGACACAGAATATTCTGGTTTAATTCTTGCTGGGCTTGAAGCAAATTATCTTGTAAAGAAAATCGTAAATGTTTTCGCGGGTGCAGATTTTATAATCGATGCAAGAACAGAAAATCTTGATTACCGCGGATTTCAGTATGCAGCTGGCTTAAATTATAATATTTTTCCCGACTTAAGGCTTTCGGCAATTGCAAAACAATTTTTCGGAAAAAATACAGAAGAAAATAAACTTACTTTGGACATTGTCTTACAAATGGTTTTCTAGTCTAAAGTTTAAAATTTTTGAATATGGGGGATTTTATGAAAAAAATTAAATTTATTCTTTTTTATTCTTTGTTTTCAATTTTTTCGATGACGCTTTTTGCAAATCAGCAGGCTTCTGTAGTTTCTGTTCAAGGAAAAGTAGAAGTTCAGCGAAATGGCAGCTGGATTCCGTTAAAAGAAGGCGATTTAATTTCTGAAGGAGAACTTTTAAATACAGGATTTAAATCTGAAGCGGTTATCAAATACGAAGGTTCTGTCATGAAAATGGGACCAATGACAAGAGTTACGCTCGAAAAACTTTCTTCAACACCGGTAAAAGATACTGTTTCGGTTTATTTAAAAACTGGTGCTTTGAGGTCAACTGTAAGTCATGCAGCAAAAAAAACTCAGCAGACTACAAGAAGTGCTACAGCCGTTGCTTCTGTCCGCGGAACAGATTATGTAATGACTGCCGAGGGAAAAGTTATTGTTAATACTGGTGCTGTTGCTACTATGTCAGCAGAGCAATACGCTGCTTCTGTAAATCAAAACAGTGATTCTGCTCCAAAAGATGGTGAAAGTTCTCCAAACACAGCTTCTGAAGATATAAATCCAGATATGGACGGTGCGGTTACAATTTCTGAAGGTTATGAGCAGGATTATTCAGATACTGACGGACAGTATTCAAGTCAGTCAACAAGTTCAACTGAATCAAATTACAATGATTTTTCTTCGCAATTTGCAACAGGAAGCGACCGTGAAATGGTTAATGATTCTACTTCATCAAATTCATCTTCTTCAGGAAAACGAACGGGAACTTTAAATATAACTGTAAAACTTCCTGAGTAAAATCGAATAAAAATGAAAAAAGTCTGCAAATTTGTTTTATATTATGTTCTGGCACTTTTGTTTTTCACTTTTCTTGGTGTTTTCATCAATTTTTTGTATGACAGTAGTTTAAGAATTGTGGCGGGTGTTCCATTTTCTTTTAACAAATTTGCACTTTTAAAGGGATGTTTTTTAGGTCTTGAAGTAGGAATAATTTTTTCTCCGCTTTTTCTGTGTAATTACAGAATTAAAACTGGTTCAAGAACTGTTCCGCTTTTTATTTCGTATATTTTTCTTGGTATTTTTTCGTGGTTTCTGCTTTTCCCGGCTGTAATTCTGTGTGAAAATAAAATTTCTTCAAATTTACTGCAAAAAAAGACTGAACTTACAGCAAATTTTTTCCGGGAATCTGAAAGCCGCTATGTTTATTTTGTGACAGATGAAAAAGACAATAAAGCAAAAATCGTTTCCGTGGAAAAAGATTCTCCGTCAGAAAAAAATGCTGCTTTTGGAGTTTTTGAACTTACAGAAGAATTTATAAATGATTCAGAACCATTCAGCGACCCGTTAATCAAAAAAAGTTACGATGATTTTCCGCACAAAATTAAAGATACATTTTCCAGAATTCTTTATTTGAGTCGAGATGCTTTAAATAAAAGTTTTCTGCATTGGATTGTTTTTGCAAGTTTCGGAATTCTTCTGTGGTCGATTTACGGTTTTACGATTTTCAGCCCCTGGAAATTAATCAATTATTTTATGGTGTTCTTTTTGACGGCTGTAATTCTATTTCTGAATTATTTTTACTATAATGAACGCTTTGTATTTCTGCACAATTTAATTTCGGATTCTTTCCTTGGAATTTCGGGAATTGAACTTATGCACGGAATTTTAAATGCGGCACTCAGTTTCATTTTGATTGTTTTCGGTTTTATAATTTATGGAATCAGGCGGCGGAAGTTATAATGAAAAAAACGATTATTATCTGTTCTAGTTTTACTGTTTTTTCGTTTGTTGTTTGCATGATTTACGCAATGATTGCAATTCCTGTGCCGGATTTTGTTCTTGCCTCTTCGCGTGGAATTTATCGGTTTTTGAATTCAATGCGATTTTTTCTTCGGATGATGCCGGTTATCGTTGCAACGGGTTATACAATCGGACTTGCAGTTGAATTTGGAAGTGATCAGGACGGAAGCCTTGTAAAATTCAGCAGTGCGATGTTTGTTCGATACAGAAAAATTATGATTTTTTCACTCGTCTGCACATGTATTTTTACTTTTGGAAATTTGATTTTTATTCCGCTTATTAATAATAAACTTGAATCTTACAGGGAAATTCCGGGGCTTATAAGAGAATATCAGAATCTTTCTGAAAAGCTTTATAATTCTGGCGAATATGAACTTGCGTTCATTTATGGAAAAAAGGCAGTTGAAATTGACCCGACAAATAAAAAAAGTTACGAACTGATGATTAATGCGGAACTTGAAGAAACAAAACGCCAGAATGAACAAAAACCGATTGTGTCAGAAAAATCTCAGTCAAGCCAAAACCGTAAAATTCAGCAGAGATTAACGGCTTCAAAACCTTATGAAGTTTTTGAACTTTTGTCAGTTGCAAAAAAATGTGTTGAAGCGGAAGACTGGTTTGGGGCGCATTTTAATTCTACTCAGGCACTGAACATCGCTTCGGATTGTGATATAAATGTCGGTGAATTAAAACAGATTGCAGCGCTTTCCTGGAATAAACTTACAACGCCTGATTCAGATAAACTTACCGATGAACAGAAAATTTTTGCAAAAAAACTTGAAGGGTATTCTGCGCTGGTGAGTGGTGATAATTTGCGTGCGTATTACATTTTTAAAACTCTTTCGCTTGCTTCCCGTGAACTTTCTATTGACCCGGATGTTGTAACTTATCTTGCAAAATCTGAAGAACTTGTAAAAAATGCCTGTTTTTTCATCGATGAAACTTATAATCTTGTTGGATTTGAAACTTATAACAATGTTTATTTTTCTGTGAGCAATAAAAGCGGGTCAAAATTCATTGTTTTTATAAAAGGAATTACGCCGGTTGCAACAGACTCTGAAATCGTTCAGTATTTGCGCGGACTTACAGTTTTTGAAATTGACAGAAATCAGAATGTGAAGTCCGGTTATTATGTTCCGTATGCAAAAATGCTTTCGATTTCAACTGAATTTTTTGACGATAATTCACGGATTTTGCTCGGAATCGAAAATTTTGATTATGTTCCGTATATAATGCTGAAATCGATTGACAGAAAAACAGAAGGCATTGTTTCAGTTCCGCAAAAAATAGAAAATCTTCCTTTATGTGAAACTGACGGTTTTCAGATTCTGCCAATGGATTACAACGATTTTGAATTAATTCAGATTGCTTCAAATGGCGCAGAAGATATGGAAATTACTTCGCTTTTTCCTTTCGTTGGTAAGGCTGAAAAATACGGTTATTCTTCAATCGTTTATGCCCAATCGCTTTTTGACAGACTTCTTTATCCGTTTTCGTGTCTTTCAGTTATGATTCTTCTCGCTGTTTTTGCATGGAACGCCCGGTTAAAAGAAGGTCAGACATTTAAATTCAAGTGGATTGTAATGTTTCCGTTTTTGTGTGCAGTTTTTTACATAATTTATAGAATCGCGCTCATTCTTTTTAAATTCTTTAACTTTGCAATGCTCGGGCTTGGCGGTTATCGTTTGGGGCTTCTTCTGGCACTTCTTCTGAATTTGGTATGTCTTGTCATTTTTTCTGTTTTATTTCTTTCTCAGCGCAATACTGACGGATAATTTTATTTTGATTTAAGGGGAAGAATTTGTTCCTCCCCAGATTTTTTATTTGTTCAGCAGATTTGAAATTTCCTGTAGCGACGGCATTACGCAGAGAGCGCCTTTTTTTGTAGTAACAAGTGAAGCGGCTGCATTTGCAAAGCATAAGGCATTTTTTAAGCGTTCTGAAGTGAAATTTTCTATTCCATGTTCGAGAACATCGTAAATCATGCAGGCACAGAAAGTATCTCCGGCGCCAGTTGTATCGATTGTTTTTACGCTTGTGAATGTAGGGCTTTCTGCTTGAATTGTTGTATTTCCGTTATTGAAAAATGCACAGGAACCTTTTTTCCCTTTTGTAACTGTAATGAGCGGAATATCGTATTTTTCCTTGAGAAAATTTATTCCTTCTGAAATGGTATTTTTTCCAGTGATAAATTCAAGTTCTTCTTCCGCAATTTTAAGCATTGAGCATTTTGAAATTCCGTATAAAATTCTTTCTTTTGCATGAGATTCATTGTCCCATAACATAAGTCGAAGATTCGGATCAAAAGAACGAAGAATTCCGTGTTTTTCCGCGAGAGTTAATGCGTATTCTGTGGCTTCATTTACGGTGCTGTTTGTCATGGAAAGTGTGCCATAGTGGAAAATTTTTGCAGATGATATGAGTTTTTCTGAAATTTCATTTTTTTCTAAGGAGGCGTCTGCTCCAGGATTTCTATAAAATGAAAAACTTCTGTCACCATCTGGTGCGGTATGTACAAATGCAAGAGTTGTTTTTTCTGTGCTGCTTAATACGAGATTTTCAGTTCCGATGCCGATTGACTTAATTTTTTCGCAAAGCATTTTACCAAACATATCATTGCCGACTTTTCCGATAAACGAGGTCTTTTTTCCAAGTTTTGTCAGCATGGCAAGTACATTGCAAGGCGCTCCTCCAGGATTTGCTTCCATAAGCCAGTTTCCCTGTTCACTAGTGCCATTTTGAGTAAAATCGATTAAAAGTTCACCTAGAGCGACTGCGTCATATTTTTTTTCTTCCATAGGTATTCTCCTGATAATTACAAGAATTTAAAATTTTTACTTTTTTGGCAATTAATCTGTACCAAGCGTAAAGAACTGACATTTTATTTCTCCATTCAGAGTTGATTCGTAGTAAAGTCCTGTGTTTTCTGGTGGTACGAAAAAGGCATTTGTAAACGCCGTTAAGCCATTGTTTGCAAAAATTTCAACAGAACAAGTATCTGCAATTAATCGGAATTTAATATTACCGTTTGAATTCGGTTCGATTATTACTGAACGGGAAGAAATTGCACCGGCATTTTGCGTGTGGGAGCGGTCGAAAGACAGTTCTTTTTTTTCTGCATCATATTTAATTTCGATGTATGATGGAAAACTGTTTTCTGAGCGTTTTTCTTCAGCAAGATGAAGAGAAAAAATTCCTTTTTGCGCAGAGAATTCTATTTCAAAATCGAAGTGCCTGTTGTCTTGGAAAGAGATTGTTCCCTTTGTGTTTGAAGGAATTGTGAAATTTTGTGGATTTTTTCTAAGGGAATTTAGTTCTTTCACAGGATTTTGTACAAGTCTTCCTGAATTTATGCTTAGTTCACGCGGAATTGTCATCATGCCTGACCATAAATTTTCTTTTGGTGTAATATAACTTTCCCAAGCCTGCATCCAGCCGATGAGAATTCTTCTTCCATCTGAAAGTTGAATTGTTTCTGGGGCATAAAAATCAATTCCATAGTCGATTTGTGCTGCGGTATAGTTGTTTTCCGGGCGGACTGTTCGGGTGAAAATTCCTTTATCAAAATCAAGTTTTCCAGTTATGTAGACGCTGTTATTTCCGTCGTGAAAACCGAGTTTAGGGTTTGCTTTCATTTCTTGAGGTGAAATAATGAGAAATTCAGTGTCTTGAAGTGTAAAATAATCAGGGCATTCCCACATTCCGCTTAATCCATCTTTGCTTTTATCGATGGTTGCAATAAATTCCCATTTTTCTGCAAGGCTGTCTGAGGATTTAAACATTACAAGGCAGCCTTTTCCGTCTTTTTGTTTAAGAGCGCATAGCATATAAAGATTTCCGTTTTTTTCAAAAATTTTCGGGTCGCGGAAATCTGTTGTTGTATATTCAAACGGAATATTTTTTGCAGTAATTACAGGATTTTTCGCAGATTTTTCGTAAGTTTCTCCATCACCCCATGCAATACATTGATTTTGAATATCAATTCCGTTTTGTTTTGAAACTCCGGTGTACACTAAAAGATGTCTGGCGCTTTTTTCAAGTGCAGTGCCGCTAAAACAACCTGATTCATCTGCTGGAGTATCTGGCGCAAGGGCAGTTTTTTCATTTTTCCAGTTTATTAAGTCTGTTGTGCTTACATGTCCCCAGTGCATTGGTCCCCATTGTGTTGAATAGGGATGATATTGAAAAAACAGATGAATCTTTCCGTTATAGTAAGAAAATCCATTCGGGTCATTGCACCAGCCGACTGGAGTGGAAAAATGAAATCGCGGCCGAAGTCGTTTTTGTTGTTCTGTTTCATTTTTTAAGGATGAGTTTTCATATTCTTGCGCTTTTTGTAAAATTTTAGACATATATTCCTCGTCGTTAACCTTTTACTGCTGATGCTGCAACTGACTGAATGAAGAATCGCTGGAAAAACAGAAATAAAATCAGCATAGGAAGAAGCATAAGAACGCTTGCTGCCATAAGTTGATCCCAGTAAATATCGCCGCCAGTTCCCATGAAAGAAGAAATTGATATTGAAATCGGACGAACTTTTTCTTCTGTTGTAACTAACAGTGGCCACAAATACTGATTCCACATATCCATTCCCTGAAGAATACAGACTGTAATAATCGGGCTTTTGTTCATTGGAAGATAGACGCTCCAGTAAGTTCTCCAGAAACTTGCACCTTCAAGTTCGCAGCTTTCCGCAAGGGAAACAGGAACTTCTTTAAAGTAGTTGTAGAAAAGAAAAATGTAGAGAGGGCTTGCGATAAACGGAAGAATTTGAACTGCATAAGTGTCTGTCATTCCCCAAGAAGAAACTTGATACATTAGAGGAAGCATAATTGATTCTACGGGAATGATATAAAGTGAGAGAATTGCAATGAATAAGAATTTCTGAAATTTAAGTTTTCCCCTAAGAATTGCATATCCTGCCATTGAAGTTACAAAAAATGTAAGTACGACGGTTGATGACAGAACAATTATTGAATTCAGGAAGGCACGCCCAAAGTTTTGAACAGATTCAAACAGAATTTCGTGGAAGTTTTTCAGAGTTGGATTTGAAACTGTAAATGCTTTTAAAGAGCCCATGTCTTTCATGATTTCATAGCGGTCGTCTTTTAGTGATGAAATGAACATCAGAACAATCGGCATGATGATAATGCAGCCTAGAACTGCAAGAAATATTGTAAAAGATATATCTTTATTCTTTTTTCTTACCATAAAATTATCCTTATCTTAGTCTCTAAGTTTTTCTTCTTTTCCTCTAAGAAGTTTATTCTGTACAAGGAAAATAATCAGGATTAGCAGGAACAGAACAACTGATGCTGCCGCCGAGTAACCGATTTTTTGAGCTGTAAATCCACTTTGATAGATATAATTTACTAATGTGTTTGTCGCTCCGTTAGGGCCACCTTTTGTCATTATATTTACTTGAGTGAATAGTTTTAGAGCCTGAATTGTCGTGATAATAAGAACCATCACTGTCGTACTTTTTAGAGACGGAATTGTAATATGCCAGAATTGTTGAAAAGAAGTTGCACCATCAATATTTGCCGCTTCATACAGGGAATCTGGAATGCTTTGCAACGCGCCAAGATAAATTACCATTTGAAAACCAAATGCCTGCCAGGCTGAAAGAAATGTAATTGCGAAAAGTGCCCAATTTTTATCTCCAAGCCAGTCAATTGGCCCAAATTTGCCAAGGCTTATAAATTTTACCGCCATATTTGCGATTCCAGAAGGATACTGATAAATTGATTTCCAGATTACAGCAACAATTACCATCGGCGTAATATATGGAAGAAAGAACATTCCTCGTAGAAAACCTTTTAAGTATTTTACCCGATTTAAGGCATTTGCCATAAGTAGCGCAAATCCACATTGAAGTGGAATAACCATACATGTAAAAATTATGACATTCTTAAAAGCCTGCCAGAAAGATTTATCGGAAAAAATTTCGATATAGTTTTTTAGTCCGATAAATTTAGTTGGAACATTCGGATTTTGAATCAATTTTTGGTTTGTTAAAGAAAGCCGGAATGCAGAAAGAAACGGAATAGCCATAAACACTGTAAGCAGAATAACTGCCGGCAGAATCATATAGATTTCTTGCCGAATGTTCCGCTCTTTAAGTGCTACTAATGTATTTTTCTTTTTCATAAAAACCCCTGTATAAAATTTGCTGAGTCTTGTAGATTTAGTTATTTCCAAACGGTGGATATCCGTCATTGTCTGTAAAGTCTCTGTCTATTTCTTTTGCAGCTTTGTTTAGCGCTTCCTGTGTATCTGTGCCGTTTAAAATTGACTCAAGGGCATTGGAGAATGCAATTGTGATTGCAGGATAACCAGGATGAAGCGGTCTGCTTACTGCATAATTTGCCTGTTCATAAGCGATTGCCATTCTTGCAGGATCCATATAATCTTCACATCGCGCTGCGAATTTTTTAAGTGCAGGGAAAGAACCAGTTTTTTCAATATCATCAAGGAATTGAGTGTCGGTAAGCATGAAACTTAACAATTGTCCGGCTTTTTCTGGTGATTTAGAAGTTGCTGAAATTCCCCAAATCCATGTTGCGTTCGGAGTTTTTGTTCCGTTTCCAAAATTTGGTAAAGGAAGAGCGATTACTTCATCTTTCATAGCTTCTTTGCATACTGTGAAATTCCAGTTTCCGTTCCAGGCGATTGCACTTGAGCGGCTGTCGTTGTAAAGTGTATTTTCACCGGCCGATTTTGGAACTATCCAGCCGTTTGCAGCCCATTTTTTAAAGTAATTTAATACTCTTACGGCTTCAGGACTGTTTAGAGTTCCCTCTGCTTTCCATGTATTGCGGTTAATTAAATCGGCGCCACCGGAAACAAGCGTTTCATAAAATCCGTAAGTTCCCCATTCAGAACCGGCTATATTCCATGCCCACATTAAGTCAAGAGGCCATTTTACAGAATCCAAAGCGGCAAGTTTTCCAAGAATTTCATCAAATTCTTCTACTGTCCATGCATCTTCAACGCTTTTTGGAATTCTTGCATTGATTTTATCAAGATAAGTTTTGTTGCAATATAAAAGAACTGTAGAATCTGCCTGACCGATTGCGTATCGTTTTCCATCGATTGGATAAGTACACTGCGCAATATTTGAAAGTGTCATATCGTCTAAAATCTCTTGATCAATGTAAGGTTCAATATTTTGAACTACGCCCGACCACGCAAGATTTGCAAGAACCGGTCCATCAATCTGAATGATGTCTGGAACTTTTTTGTTATGGATGAAACTTGCCAGCTTTGATGTATAGGAATCGTGAGGTGTATATAAAAGTGTTACATTAATTCCTGTTTTATTTGTAAATCGTTCTGTACTTGCTTTTATTGCGGCTTGTTCTGCATCAGAACCTTGAAACATAATGCTGATAGAATTATCCGTTTTTTTTCCACTGCAGCCTGTAATTGTAAAAATTGCCAGAATTGCGGCAGTAATAAATTTTAATTTTTTCATATTTTCCTCCTGATATAAAAAGTTTGTAACACAAACTTAAGAATAAAAAGATACTCGGGATTGAGTTTTAAGTTCCTCTTACAATAATTTTTGGTGAAAGTGTTATAACTTCCGGTTCACATTTTGAATCTGAATTTATTCGGTGAAGTAGAAGTTCAAAGGCGATTTTTGCAATTTCTTCCAGCGGTTGATGAATTGATGTAAGTTTAGGATAGGAAATGTCGCAAAGCATTGTATCATCAAAACCGACTATAGAAAGTTGTTCTGGAACATTAATTCCGTTATCATGCGCTTCGCTTAGGGCGTGTGTTGCATACAAATCATTTACGCAGAATAATCCGGTTTTTTTATTTCCAATGTTATTTCGGATATAATTTCTTAGAATCATTGCTCCAGTTTTTATAGAATTAAAATACCAGTCCTGATTTCCAATGATTTGTATTTCTTTTTCTGAAATTCCATTCTGTAAAAGCGTCTCTTTAAAACCAATGAATTTTTCATCTTGTTCAAGTCCGAAGTAACAGAATGTTTCAGCCCTTTGTGACAGCAGATATTCGGCAGCGAGTCGGCCTCCGTCTGAATGTTGAATTCCGACGGAATCAATTTCTTTTATTGCCCGTGTCATTACTACAACTGGAAAAGGTGTCTGTTTTAGTAGCGAAAGTGTTTCCGAATTAAGTTTTGTCATAGTGATTAACATTCCGTCTGTCTGCCGGGCAATCATTTTCATAACAATCGACTTTTCTTTTTCAGCATCTCCGTTTGAATTAAAGAAAATCATCGAATATCCGTTTTTTTCGCAAAGTTCTTCAATGTATTGCAAAAGTATGGAAAAATACGGATTTACAATGTCTGGAAGTATGACCGCAAGTAGTTTGGATTTTCCAGCAGCCATAGTTCTTGCTGTTTCGTTTGGATGAAAATTAAATTTCTCAGCAAGGTCTAAAATTTTTTTCCTTGTACTGCCAGAAACTTTTTCGCTTCCATTAAAAACCCTAGAAACTGTGGCTATTGAAACTCCTGCTAAATCAGCTAATTCTTGCATTGTAATGTTGTGTGTAAGCGTTTTCATTAATTACATTCTAACTTACATTATTGAGTTGTCAAGATTTTTTTTTATTTTTTAAAATTTTAGAAAAAAGTATAAAATTCGATGAAAATCTGTATGTTTCAAGCTGAATATCGATTTTTATATCTAAAAAAGTCTGGATAAATTCAAATTTGACTTTTATGCTTTTATTTTCTTGCAGTATAAGGTATAAATTTTGTGTGATTTTATTGGAGGAAAAATGAAGTATTCATGGGCGATTATTGGTTATGGAGAAATAGCGCTTGAGATGGCGGAAGTTTTAAAAAAGAATGGAAGAACTTTTTACGGAATTTTTGGACGCTCTTTTGAAAAAGCGTTATCGTTTGCCCATAGATTTGGAATTTCAAAAGTTTATAAAAATGCTGAAGAACTTTTTTCAGATAAATCAGTTGATATCGTTTATATTGCAACTCCAAATAGCAGCCATGCGATGTATATAACAGATGCGCTTTTGCATGGAAAAAATGTTTTGTGCGAAAAACCGATAGTTCTAAATTCTTTTCAGTTGAGTAATGCGCAAAATACAGCGAAAAAGAAAAATCTCATTCTTTCAGAAGCGATGACATTGTATCACATGCCGCTTTATAAAAATCTTCAGAAGCGTATACAATCTGGTGAATTTGGCAGCGTAAAAATGATTCAAGTGAATTTTGGAAGTTTCAAACCATACAATCCCGAAAATCGTTTTTTTAATCCGGAAAAAGGTGGAGGAGCGTTGATGGATATTGGAGTTTATGCACTTTCTTTTGCCCGATGGTTTATGACTTGCGCTCCTGAACAAATTTCATCTCAAGTGACTTTTGCGCAAAGCGGCGTTGATGAACAGTCCGGAATTCTTCTATCTAATTCCAAAAACGAAATTGCGGTAATTTCTCTTTCATTTCGGGCAAAGCAACCAAAGCGGGGAACTGTTATTTGTGAAAATGCATTTATAGAAATTTATGATTTTCCGCGTGGGAATAAAGCTGAAATTACATGGACTCAAGATGGCAAAAAAGAATTTATTGAAGATGGAAACGCTGAAGATGCGCTGTTTTATGAAGTTCTTGATATGGAAAAAGCGATTTTAAATTCAGAAAAAGAAATGTATTTAGATTATTCACAGGATGTTTCTGATATAATGACAAAACTTTGTTCAACTTGGAATTTTTCGGTATAATTTGATTTATGAAAGAATTCATTTTTTTTGATTTAGACGGAACTTTGACAGATTCCAAGGAAGGCATTTTTAATTCTCTGAAAATTTCCCTTTCGCTATTCAATATAGAAAAAACTGATGAACAAATGATGGAATTTATCGGTCCGCCGCTTGAAGAATCATTTTTGAAAATTATGAATTTTTCTCCTTCCCAGACAGAAAAAGCAGTTTCGGCATTTCATAAATATTATGAAGAAAAAGGACTTTTTGAAAATCGTGTATACGACGGAATTCCTAATCTTCTCGAACGGTTGAAAAATTCTGGAAAACATCTTGCTGTCAGCACTTCAAAACCAGAACATTCTGCAGTAAGAATTCTTGAGCATTTTAATCTTTCTCATTATTTTGATTTTATTTGCGGAAGTTCAATAGAAGAAAATCGCAGTTCTAAATCGGAAGTTATTGCGTATACAATGAAAAAATTTAATTTATCTCAAAAAGATTCAGATAGAATTATTATGGTTGGCGACCGCAGAAATGATATTGAAGGCTCTCATAAAAACGGAATTCAAACTGTTTCTGTTTTGTATGGTTACGGTAACATTAAGGAATTTAAAGATTCTGGTGCAGATTTTATTGTTGAAACTGTGGAGACCCTTGAAAAATTTCTTTTGAGCATTTAAATAAACTGAAAAATAAACTTTGTGCACCGAAAAATCAATTTTAAATTTTGAAAGATTTAATTTTCTAGTTTTCCAGAATAATCTAAAATTCCACCAATTTCTATGACATTTTTATAGTCGTATTGTAAGTTACATCTGGAGTCTGCGACCATTTTCCTCGTCCACCCATAATTTATTCCTTTTGATATTTATCTGTTCAAAAATTGCAGAGCATAGAAACTTGCCCTGCAACAAACGGCTTACTGAATCTTAATTACATTCGAAACAGTTGTTATAAGTTCTTTTCGCTTATACTTGAGATTTGAAGTACACCGAGTTTTGAGCACTATGCGGTAAGTACCAGCGGTAAGAGTTTTTGGGAGCGGAAACAGAAGTGTTCCTGGTTTGTTTACAGAAATCTTTGCTGTTACCTGTGTCGATGTCAAGAATCTGGCTGATAGTTGCACTAAAAGTTTTGAAAATGCTATAGAAAACGAACAGTTTAATTGGCATGGTGATTTCGTGTTTCAAAGTGAAGAAGAGGCAAAAGAAAAAATAAAGGAAAATTTGGAGAAGTATTTTCTTTCTGAAAAGGTAAGAAAATATGTACTTGCAACTGGAACCAAAAATTTCTATTTATTGCAGCACTTCTTTTTTATTATAGATTTGTAAAAAATGAGCCTATGGAAAAAT
>JAEDFA010000103.1 GCA_016293005.1 Treponema sp. | reverse complement strand
CGTCGCTCCCGGAAGCAGAAAAAATAAAATCGTATTCACAGTCGTTTTCCAAACCCGAAACATTATACTGTTTTACACTTTGAGAAACATCATTTATTTCAAGATAAGAAGAATCCGCAGTTTTTTTATACAGAATTTTTATATTTGAAAACGAAACTGAAGGAGGCTCTTTCCATTTTAAGGAAACAGAAGTATCCCGCCCGTAAGAATAAAGTTCAAAGCCTGAATCAGCGGAAGTTTTTCCTGAAGTCTCACTTGAATTTGCAGAATCGCAGGAAAAATTCAAAAAAAATACACACGATAAAAGAACAAAAAATACTTTTTTTATTTTTAAAATCATCTAAAATCCCCAAAATCTATTTTTATAATGTTCCGCCTAATTTTTGAACGGACTTTTCAAAATCTGTCTGTGAAATTCCGCAAGAAAGAACGAAATCCTTCATCAACTGAGAAAGATTTGAACATTCTTCGACATTCTGAATTTTAAGCATATTTTCAAACGAATATTTCAAAAGCCGCTTATCCCTGAATTCGCCGATTCCCATCAAATTTGATTTTTCATAATCTTCTGAAATTTCGCTCCATGAAGCACCGCACAATGCCGCAAAAATTCCTGAGAAAACTCCAGTTCTGTCTACGCCGATTTCACAGTGAAGTGCAAAAGGAGCCTTATTTTTATCGTCACAGATAAAATCAAAAATTTGCTTTATCCATTTTTTCATAAAATCAGAATCTGAATAATAGTAGACAAAATTTGCGCTAGGAATCGTTCCGTTTCCGCCATAATCAGAATCGCCGACATACAAAACGCTATCGTTATCAATAATTTTTTTGTAAAAATCAGGAATTGAAACAGTATACGAAACGCCGTCAACTCTATACACCATTCCATCTGCATTTGACCGGTTGTTACAGAGCGTAATATCTGATTTTATTCCTTTTTGATTCATAAATGCCTGAACATTGTCAAGACGAACTTTTTCTGTTGGAGTCTGCTCGTGAGTCGGGTAATACGGATGATAAGTTCTGAAAAGTGAAGTTGTTCCCGGAACAAGGCGGAAGTTTGAAACAGTTTTTAAACTCTCTTCATCGTTTAAATCAAAATCTGAAAGTGTTTTTATTGTTGAAGCAATTATTTCATTTTGATTTAATTCAACGCTTCGCGCATCGAATTCTTTATCGAGAATTATCATCTGATTTTTGTTTGCATTGTTGAAAACATATTCTTCCGGTACAAAAGACGGAGCAGACAAAGGTGTTCCGTTTAAATAGAATTTAAATTCCGGCTGACCACTAAAGCCAGGACGGGAAACCTTACTGTACGGAAGAACAATCGAATACCAGTTATACACAGCATCATACGAAAGCGTAAAATTTTCTTCGTCTTCTACCCAGCGTTTTGTCTGAGGATTATAAACCGTCGTAAACGAACCGCGCAAAGTGAGTTTTGAAATTTCTTCTCTTGAAGTTCCCCAAGTTTTAAGATCGTAAACGATTGTTACAGTTTCTTCTTCAGCGTCATCGATAAAACAGCGCTTTACATTTTTTTCTGAATTAATTGGTTCAACCGAACTTCGCTTAACTTTTACGATATAACTTTCAGAATTACCAGTTTTTGCCGTAACAACGATTTCAAACTGAACATCACCGCCATTTTCAATATTCTGAATTGAAGAAGGATTTATTTGAACTACAGCAGATTCGTTTACAGCTTTTGCAACTATTTCAGCTCTTTCAGTTTCGTACGGAACTGTGTAAATCATCTTTTTTGCAAGATTTAAAACTGAACCGTTTACCGTAACTGAAGAAAGATTTGTGTCGTCTTCTGTTGGTTCAAGAGAAACATTTGCATAATAATAAGCAACATTTACATCGCCATGGTCAACATAAAGCCAGGAACCAGAAGGATTATTCCATACATCAGGTTTAAATGTATTTTTTTCACCGATTTTTCGCAAATCAAGATCGCTAGACTGATTCCAGCAATAGTAAAGTCCGCTCCATGAAGATTCATACTGAAGCGATTTTCCGCGCGCGATAACCATTTTTTCTGCCCCAAAAGGAAGTTCAAGGCGAAGATAATCATCGTTATCACATTCAGAAAAAGCATACCAGCTGCTGCTCAAAGAAGAACCCCAAATCCAGGCTGCAACGACGGCATTGTCTTTTGCATAATTTACGCTAGATTCAGAATTGTCAGAAACATCGATATAAATGTAATTGCTCTTTGCAGGCTGATACAAAACTTCAAGATTTGCCCCGGAACTTATGCGTTTTACTCCGTCTTCTTCATAACTTGCATAAAGGCGTACAGAACCGTTTGCCAAAAGTGTTACTTTTCCAGAAGAAATTGAAGCAACATTTTCATCTGAAATAACCCACGAAGCATCTTGCGTAATGTCTTTTCGCTCACCGTTTGAATAAAGAGCCTGAGCTGTAAATTCAGGATTTTCACGCGTAGAAGATTCTGTCTGGTTTATGAAAATTCGTTTTAAATATGGCGTTTCTGGAAGAAGATAATCAGAAACAGTTTTTTCACGCCAAATAGAATTTTTAAAATCTTCTGTAAAAAGTTCAAAATCAATCCTGTCAAGATTATCAGAACAATCGTCAAGAGTCGGAATTTTTTCTTTTAAAAGCTGAAAAGTCTGTCCTGTAATAGAAGAAATCTTCACGCCGCTTTCTAAAAGGTAAGAAAAAGCATAACCAAGCGGAGAAGTTTCTCTTGTAACAGGTTCAATGTAATTTTCCCCGCTTTTTACATCAATAACTTCTTTTAAAAGTGCATTATTTACAAAACTTCCAAAAGCGTCGATACCTTGAACTGAAATAATTCTGTTGATACCGACCGGAACTTTGGTAATTTCAAAAGAACCAAGTCCGCCTTCTACAGGAACAGTCACAGAAATTTCATCTTGTATTCCGTCCCCGACAATGCTGACTTTTGCAAATTTTATATCATCAACATCAAGAACATTGAAATTTCCCCTAGACTGAACAAATTTGACAGTTCCGTATTCAAGCGGATTTTCGCTTTCCCCGCCCGACAAAATATTTGCACAGGCAGAGAAAAAAAGAGAAATTATTAATGCGCAGAAAAAAATTACACCCTTTTTCATAAAAGTATCCGTTTATTTTAAATATGCTCCGTCAGTTCCGATTTTTCCGTCAACAC